>JBGSQL010000388.1:0-4073 GCA_041738105.1 Rhodobacter sp.
CCACCAATTCCCGCGCCAAGCCCACGCGCAGCTACTGTTTACCAGTGCCGACTACCCCGCCCTCGACCTCGGCCATCGCCCGGATCGCGTCCAGCGCGCCGGGCGTACGCAGCGTCACCTCCAGTGCCGGCAACCCGCCCCGCACCAGGGCTTCTGCCAGCGGGCGCGCGTGGGCCACGTCCTCGATCACCAGCACCGGGATCACCGGCGCAAGGCGACAGATCTCTGCCGCAAGGCGGCTTTGCTCGGCGGGGGTCATGACCGTTCTCCTGACTTCATCTTCGCTTGCAAGGGCATGGGGGCCATCGAGCGCATCCTCAGACGACCAGCGCCGCGCCATCCGACGCATCGCCAACGTGCTGCCGGAACGCCGCGAACAGATCACGACCGATCCCGTGGGCATTGCCCGACAGGTCCGCCTCGATCACCGGGCGCGCCTCAAAACCCGGCGTCAGCACCATCAGCGTCCCGGCTACCGCATCCAGCCGCAGGATGTCGCCATCCCGCAACCGCGCCAGCGGCCCGCCGTTCGCCGCCTCGGGGCAGACGTGGATCGCCGCCGGCACCTTGCCCGACGCGCCCGACATCCGCCCATCCGTCACCAGCGCCACCTTCAGCCCGCGATCCTGCAACACCGACAGCGTCGGCGTCAGCGAGTGCAACTCCGGCATCCCGTTCGCCCGTGGCCCCTGAAAGCGCACGACCACGATCACGTCCGACGTGAACTCGCCCGCCTTGAACGCCTGCTTCACCGCGTCCTGATCGTGAAAGATCCGCACCGGCGCCTCGATCACATGCCGCTCGGGGGCGACGGCCGAAACCTTGATCACCCCGCGCCCCAGATTGCCGGTCAACTGCTTCAACCCGCCCTGCGGCGCGAAAGGGTTCGACGCGGGCCGCAGGATCCGGTCGTTCAGCGTCGTTCCCGCCCCCTCGGTCCAGGTCAGTTTGCCGTCGATCAGCTTCGACTCCTGCCGGTACAGATCCAATCCATCGCCGACGATGGTCTTGGCGTCCGGATGCAAGAGCCCCGCCGCCAGCAATTCGCCGATCATGAAGCCCAGCCCCCCGGCGGCATGAAAGTGGTTCACGTCCGCCAGCCCGTTCGGATAGACCTTGGCCATCAGCGGCACCACGTCCGAGATCGCGGCAAAATCCTCCAGATCCAGCACGATGCCCGCCGCCCGCGCCATCGCCGGCAGGTGCAGCACCAGGTTGGTCGATCCGCCCGTCGCCATCAGCCCCACGATCCCGTTCACAAAGGCGCGCTCGTCCAGGATCTCGCCCACGGGGCGGAAATCATTGCCAAGCGCGGTGATCGCTGCCGCCTTTTCCACCGCCGCATCGGTCAGCGCCTGCCGCAACGGTGTACCGGGATTGACGAAACTCGCCCCCGGCAGGTGCAGCCCCATGAACTCCATCAGCATCTGGTTGGTGTTGGCCGTGCCGTAGAAGGTGCAGGTGCCCGGCCCGTGATAGCTGGCCATCTCGGCCGCCATCAGCGCGTCGCGCCCGACCTCGCCGTTGGCAAAGGCATTGCGTACCTTGGATTTCTCGTCATTCGGCAGCCCGCTTGTCATCGGCCCCGCCGGCACGAAAACCGCCGGCACATGGCCGAAACTGGCAGCCGCGATGATCAGGCCCGGAACGATCTTGTCGCACACACCCAGATAAAGTGCCGCGTCAAAGGTGTTGTGGCTCAGCGCCACGCCCGCCGCCAGCGCGATCACATCGCGCGAGAACAGCGACAACTCCATCCCCGCCTGGCCCTGCGTCACCCCATCGCACATCGCAGGCACCCCGCCCGCAACCTGCGCGGTCGCCCCCGCGCGCCGCGCCGCAGCCCGGATCTGCCCGGGATAGCTCTCGAACGGCTGATGTGCCGATAGCATGTCGTTATACGCCGTCACGATCCCCAGGTTCGGGGCGCGGTCCGCCGCAAGCGCGGCCTTGTCCGCGCCCATCGCGGCATAGGCATGGGCCTGGTTGCCGCAACTCAGGTGGGTGCGGGCCGGTCGCTGATCGACCGCGCGGGCCAGACGGTCCAGATAGGCACCACGGCTGGCCGCGGATCGCGCCCGGATGCGGTCGGTCACCTGGGCAATGGTTGCATGAAGCGTCATCTGCATCCTCCTGTCGCTGGTCCGGGGCAAACCTTGGCTGACCAGTGTCTATCAGGTGTTGTTAGCGCTAACAACCCGATCCGACCCGCGACTCGTTGATCCCGTGGCAAGCATAGCAGACTTGCGCGCTCCAGCGTGGCCCGCGAGGGTGACATTGTTTCCGAATTGATCCGAAAGCCCCGGAATCTTGCGGCTTTGATCCAAATTGCGCCACATTCGGCCGCTACCCCACCCTCAAACCCTTGCTGACCCCGCTCCCTTGTCCTTTCCGGTGCCTCAAATGAACCGCTTTCCCTTGCTCCTTGCCCCTGTCCTGGCCCTTGCCCTGGCCGCATGCGCAACCGACACCCCGGCCACCCGCGCCAGCGCGCCTCACACTGGCCCGATCGCTCCGGCCTCTCCCCTGGTCCAAGCGCAGGCCCAGTCCTCTGCCGCCACGGTCCGCGTGCCTGAATCGCTCAAGGTGTCCGAGGCAAACCGCTTCTACCCAATCGCGGATATCGTCTGGCGCGGCGATCCGCCGGGCGACAGGCGCGCCCAGGTGGCCGCCATCTTCACCGAAGCGATCGACGCCGCCAAGAGCCAGACCGGCACCCCCGCCGGCCTGGTCGAGGTCGAGGTGCGCCGCTTTCACGCCCTCACCGAAAAGACCCGCTACACCGTTGGCGGGGTTCACTCGATCCGCTTCGATCTGACGCTGCGCGATCCGGCGACGGGAACGGTCTTTGACGGCCCGCGCCGGATCGTGGCTGATGTGCGCGGCTCGGGCGGCGCTCAGGCGATCGAGGATGACCGGATCGGGCGCACCCAGCGCGTCGTGATCGTCGAGCGGCTGACCCAGGTTCTGATCCAGGAACTGACACGCGCCACCGGTTCGCCCGGCATCGAGGCCGCCGCCGAACTGGCGCTCGACCCTTCCTAAGCCCGCCCGAACCCGCTAGGAGGGGGCCATGATGACCCTTTCCGATGCCACACCCGCCGTCCCGTCCCGCCCCGTCGTCCGGCTCAAGCCCAAGGCCGAGGCGCGCGCCATCCGGCATGGTTTCCCCTGGGTCTATGCCGATGAACTGGTGACGGATCGCCGCACCCAGGCAATCGCGCCGGGCGCGCTTGCGGTGCTCGAAGACGGCGATCGCCGGCCGCTTGGCCTCGTCACCGTCAACACCGGGTCGCGCATCATCGCCCGGATGCTCGACCGCGATCCCGAGGCGGTGATCGACCGCGCCTGGTTCGCCCGGCGGATCGAGACGGCACTTGCCCTGCGCACGCGCCTGTTCGATACCCCGTTCTACCGCCTTGTCCATGCCGAGGCCGATGGCCTGCCCGGCGTGGTCATCGACCGCTTTGGCACGGTGGCCGCGATCCAGCCCAACGCCGCCTGGGCCGAGGCACACCTTGCCGACCTGGCCGGGGCACTCGTCGATGTGACCGGTGTCACCACCCTCGTCAAGAACGGCACCGGGCGGTCGCGCGGCCTCGAAGGCCTGGCCGAGGAAACCCTGCTGCTCCAGGGCGATCTGACCGGCCCGGTTGCGGTCCCGATGAACGGTGCCACCTACATGGCCGATCTTCTGGGCGGGCAAAAGACCGGCCTCTTCTTCGATCAGCGCCCGAACCACGCCTTCGCGCAACGCCTTGCCTCTGGCGCCCGGGTTCTCGACATGTTCAGCCATGTCGGCGGCTTTGCCCTCGCAGCCCTGGCCGCCGGCGCGACCAGCGCTGTGGCCGTCGATGCCTCCGCCCCGGCCCTGGCTCTGGCGCAAGAGGGTGCGCGGCTCAGCGGCATGGCTGACCGCTTTTCCACCCGCCAGGGCGATGCTTTCGCGGTGCTCGAGTCCCTTGGCACCGAGGGCGCGCAGTTCGATCTGGTGATTTGCGATCCGCCGGCCTTCGCCCCCGCCAAGCCCGCGCTCGAGGCCGGCCTTCGCGCCTACGAACGCCTCGCGCGGC
>JBGSQL010000411.1:0-36232 GCA_041738105.1 Rhodobacter sp.
GTCCTTCCTGCCGACAAACCGGCCGAAGATCCAGGACAGCAGGCGCGAGAGATCGTCCATGATCAGGAAGAACGACGGTACGATCACCAGACTCAACACAGTCGAGACGATGATGCCGCCGATCACCGCCGTCGCCATCGGCGCGCGGAACGATCCGCCCTCGCCGACGCCCAGGGCAGACGGCAGCATCCCGGCCGACATCGCGATCGAGGTCATCACAATTGGCCGCGCACGCTTGTGGCCGGCCTCCAGGACGGCCGAGAAGCGGTCCATGCCCTGGCGTCGCATCTCGACAGCGAAATCGACCAGAAGGATGGCGTTCTTGGTCACGATACCCATCAGCATCAGGATGCCGATCAGCACCGGCATCGACACCGCACTGCCTGTCAGGATCAGCGCAGCCGCGACTCCGCCGATGGCCAAGGGCAGCGACAGCAGGATGGTGAACGGCTGAATGACGCTGGCAAACAGCAAGATCAGCACAGTCAGCACCAGCATCAGCCCCATGATCATCGCATTGCCGAACGCGGCCGTCAGTTCCTGCTGCACTTCTGCATCCCCTGACTCTTCCACGCGCACACTCGGCGGCAGATCGACGCCTGCGACGATCTCGTTGAACCGCGCGCTCGCGGTGCCCAGCGCCACGCCCACCGGCAGGTTGGCGCCGATCGTCGCCCGACGCTCGCGGTTCAGCCGGTCGATCATGCTCGGCCCCTCGGCGATCGCCACATCAGCCACCGAGGTCAACGGCACAGCATCGCCATTGGCTGTAATCACCTTCAACGCGGCCAGCCGGGCCAGATCCGACCGCGAGGCCTCGTCCAATTGAACCCGAACCGGGATCAGTCGATCGTCGATCGACACTTTCGCCAGTGCCGCATCCACATCGCCGATCGTCGCCACGCGGATCACCTCGGCGATCTGCGCTGTCGTGATACCCAGGCGCGCCGCTTCCTCGCGGCGGGGCGTGACCTGGATTTCGGGGCGTGGCAACGCACCCTCTGACGCAACGCCCGCCAACAGCGGATCGCCCCGCAGCGCGGCTTCAAGCTGTGCAACGGCTCTGTTGAGATCGGCCTCGCTCGACGACAGGATCGAGAACGACAGATCCCGTTCGCCCCGGTCGTTCAGTTTGAACGCCCGCAAGTCTGGAATGACATCCAGCACCGCAAATATCTCGGCCTCGATCACGTTCTGCGGCCGTTGCCGCCCCGTACTCTGCGTCGCGGGCACCAATGGCCCCACCAGCGGCAGATCGCGCGCGATCTCGGCCAGCCGGTGAACCAGCGAATGGTCCAGACGATCCAGCAGAACCGTCACGCTCGCGCGCCGGATATCCCTGTCGCCGGTGGGCGATGACCCGCCCAGAACAAAGACATTCGCCACCCCGTCGATGGTCCTGATCGTTTCGACCATCGCCTGCGTCGTGCGATCGGTGTCTTCCAGGGTCGATCCGGGGGGCAGTTCCACGCTGATCGGGATCCGGCTTACGTCCTCGGGCGGAATGAAGCTGCCAGGAATACGAACCATGAAGAAGATCGACACGATCAGAACACCGATTGCCGCCACCATCGTCATGTAACGCGCCGGCACGAACCAAAGATGCCCTGCGGTCGTCGTCTTCACAAAACGCATGTAGCCCCGCATGATCCAGCCGTCGCTCTGTTCTTCATGCGCGTCCTTGGTGCGCATCAGATAGGCCGCCATCATCGGCGTGATCAGTCGCGCGACCAGCAACGAGAAGATCACCGAAATCGCAACTGTCAGTCCGAACTGCCGGAAGTATTGCCCTGGAATCCCCGGCATGAAACTGACCGGCACAAAGACAGCGACGATGGTGGCCGAGGTGGCAATCACCGCAAGCCCGATCTCGTCGGCGGCCTCGATCGCCGCGCGGTAGGGCGTCTTGCCCATCCGGATGTGCCGCGCGATGTTCTCGATCTCTACGATGGCGTCGTCCACCAGGATACCGGTCGCCAGCGTGATCGCCAGAAAACTGACCAGGTTCAGCGAGAACCCGAGCATGTCCATGATCCAGAACGTCGGGATGGCGGACAGCGGCAAGGCCACCGCCGCAATCAACGTCGCACGCCAGTTCTTCAGGAACGCCAGCACAACCAGAACCGCCAGAAGCGCGCCTTCCAACAGGGTGTGGATCGCGGCCTCGTAGTTGCCGTAGGTGTAGAATACGGTGTCATCGACCAACTTGATGGCGACTTCCGGGTGCGCCGCGCGGATCTCGTCCAGCGTCGCGTTCACCACTTCGGCCACGCTTACCTCGCTCGCGCCCTTGGCGCGGAACACGGCAAACGTCACCACCTGTTCGTCGTTCATCCGCGAGAACGACCGCAATTCCTCGTAGCCATCCGTGACCGTGCCCAGATCGCCCAGCCGCACATGGCGACCCGAAGGCAGCGCGATCGTCGTCTGCTCCAGGATTTCCGCCGTCGCCGCGTCGCCCAGCGTCCGGATCGCCTGCTCGCTGTCCCCGATCCTGGCACGCCCTGCGCCCAGATCGGTGTTGGTGGCGCGCAATTGTGCGCTGATGGCCGAAGCGGTGATGCCGTAGCTGCCCATCCGCACGGGATCCAGCTCTACCCGGATCTCGCGGTCGGCCCCGCCATAGCGGTCAACCCGGCCGATGCCGGGGCGGCCCTGCAGCGCCCGCGTGATCGTGTCGTCAACAAACCACGACAGCTCTTCCAGCGCCATGTCGGGGGACGACACGGCGAAGGTCATGATCGCCTGCCCCTCGACGTCGATCCGCGTCACGATCGGCGTTTCCACATTGCCCGGCAGATCGCCCAGGATCTGGTCGATCGCGTCCTTCACGTCCTGCACGGCCTTCTCGGTCGGAATTTCCATGCGGAATTCGACGGCCGTGGTCGAAACCCCGTCGGTGACGGTCGAGATGATGTTCTTCACCCCGGTGATGCCCGCGACGGCATCCTCGACTTCCTTCGTCACCTGCGATTCCAGCTCGGCCGGCGCCGCACCGGATTGTGCGACGGTGACCGACACGAGTGGCACGTCGATGTTAGGAAAGCGCGTGATCGGCAGGCTGTTGAACGATTGCCAGCCCAGCACTATCAGCATGAAGAAAGCCAGGATCGGCGCGATCGGGTTCCGGATGGACCAGGCTGAGAAGTTCATCGTATCCGCCTCAGTTCGTCCCTGCCGTGTCGGGCACGGGATTGATCTTGTCGCCATCGCGCACAAAGGCCGCGGCCTTCGTCACCACCAGATCGCCGGCCTCCAGGCCGGACAACACTTCCACGAATCCGCCATCGCGGATCCCAAGGTCAACGGCCACGCGCGACACGGTGCCATCGACCACCTTCATCACGGTCGAGCCGGCATTGCTTGCGCCGATCGCCGTCACCGGCACCGCGATGGCGTCACGTTCGGCAACCAGGATCTCGGCCTCAAGGAACATCCCCGAGCGGACTGCAGCCGTGTCCTCAATGCTGATCCGCGCCTGACCCAGCCGCGAGACCAGATCGATCGTGGGCCGCACCAAGCGCACCGTGCCACTCAGCGGTTCACTTTGTCCGACGCCCCGCATTACCACGCGCTGTCCCGGCGCCAGCTTGAGCAGGAAGCGTTCGGCCACATCCGCCCGCAATTCCAGCTCGTTATCCCGCACGATGACGAACATCGGATCGCCCGCAGCGGTCGCGATCGCCCCGATCATCGCATTGCGCTCTGCCACCTCGCCCGCAACCGGCGCGACAACATCGGTGCGCTGCAACTGCAGCTTCAGGTCGGCGATTTGCGCATCCACCAGCGAAAGCTGCGCGCGCGCCGCTTCCAGCGTCTGTTCTGCCACCGTAACGCCCGCCGCCGCCGAAACCGCCGCCGCGTCTGCCGACTCCGCCGCCGCCTGGGACGAAGATCCCTGCGCCCGCAATGCCTTTGTGCGTTCGCTCACGCGCCGCGCCTCATCCGCTGTTGAACGGCGTTCCAGCACCTGGGCTTCGGCTTGGGCAATGCTTGCCACGGCGGCAGCCCGCGAGGCGGCGAACTGGCTTTCCTGCAGACGCAGCGTCGAATCCGACAGTCGCGCAAGGACCTGGCCCTGTTCCACCATGTCGCCCACCTCGACCAGAAGCGCCTCTATCGGCTGGCCCTCGATCAGGGGCTGCACCAGCACCCGTTCCACCGGCGCAACCAGCCCCGATGCCACCACACGGTCGCGCAATGTGCGCCTGCCCACGGCCGATACGGTAATCGCCGGCAGACTGATCGCGGTCTTTTCCGCCGGTGCGGCGTTTTCGGCCCGCACCGGGGCCGACATCGCCACGGCGGCGCCTGAAAGTGCCGCAAGAAGGAACAATCGCAACGGTTTCATCTCAACCCTTCACAGCAGCTGTTTCAATTTCGTCGAGCGTCCGGTTGATAGTTCGCAAAACCAGCGCATTCAGATCAATCTGCGCATTTGCGCGCATCGGAGAACACATCGCGCTGGCCTTCACCAGCATCACGACAAGCGCCGCATGGCCGCCATAGCGCCGTTCCGCCTCGGCCGCGCTCTGGTCTGTCACCCGAGCAAAGACACCCAGCAGATAACGCCGGATGTCGTCCTCCATGCGGGACAAGACTTCCGCGACGCGGGGCTTGCGCACGGCGGCTGCGGTAATCTCGGCCCAAAGCCGTCCATCCTTGTCGCAGCTTGTTTCCTCGACATGCGCCCGCAGCGTCTCGCGCAGCGCTGCCATCGGCTGATCCGACCCGATGATCGCCGCGAAATCCCGCTCGATCCCGGCCAGATCGCGCGCGATCAGTGCCTCGACAATGGCATCCTTGGATTCGAAGTAGCGATAGAAGTTCCCCACACTCATCCCCGCAGCGCGTGCAAGATCCTGCATCGAGGCGCCGTCGAAACCTTTTTCGACAAAGGTTTCGCGCACCGCGTTCAGAATATCTGCCTGCCTGCCATCAGGTCCTGCGGGAACCCGCAGTTGAGGGGTCGGAACGGTCATGGAACGTCGGTCTCCTTTGATCTTCGGGCTTGGCGGGACTTTTTTGGTCCCCCGCGCCAAGCCTGCACCGTCAATCAGGCCCTGCAAGGGCGTGAATGAACATTCATTCATCTAGTCGATCTGCAGAATTCGTCAAGCAGGATTCGACGGCAATCCACACGGCATGGTTCTGCCACGGATTGCAATCTCTCCTGACATGCAATCAAGGCATGTGTCGCACCTGGTCGACCGCCCAACCCTTCGCCGCTTCCTTGATGTGGCTCAGGAAGGCCTGCACCTTGTTCGTTCGATGCAGATCGACATGCGTTACCAGCCACAGCGGAACGTCCCATTCCGGCCGTGGCGGCATCACCTCGATCAGGTCTGGATCGCGCCGGGCCTCCGCCGCAGGCATGAATCCGATCCCGGCCGCCGCCTTCACCGCGGCCTCGACTGACGCAAGGTCAGAGACGACAAAGCCGAAGTTCTCGGCGGCCACCCTCTCGGCCAGCCAGATGTTGAACGGGGCGCGGGATGCACTGGTGCCGACGCCGACGAAACGGTGTCTGGCCAGGTCGCCTTCCGTTTCGGGCAGACCTCGCGCATCGGCATAGCCCCGCGCCGCGTAAAGCGCCCATTGAATCCGCGTAAGTGGCTGAACCACATTGTCCGGCTCCGACGGCATCGCCCCCGCCCGAATCGCGACATGCGCCTCGCCGTATTCCAGCCGAAACAATCGAGAGTCTGCGAGATACAGCAGCCGCACATCGGGATGCGCCCGTTGAAACGAGACAAAGACCGGCGTCATCAGGTTGGTGATCCCGGCAATCGAGGTCACGATCAACTCGCCCGTCACGGTCTCGCCCTGACCCTTGATCCGTCCGACAAGCTGGCTGAACTGATCCTCGGTCGTCTGCGCCACCTGTTGCAGGTCGCGGCCCGCTTCGGTCGCGGTGTAGCCGCGCGCATGGCGCTGAAACAGCTTTGTGCCCAGCCGCTTTTCCAGCGCGTCAATGTGCCGGATTACCGTGGCGTGATGAACCCCCAGCGCCTCGGCCGCGCCCGAGACGGTTCCCAGTCGCGCCACCTGATAGGCTGTCCGTATCTCATCCCAATTGTCGAACGACATGGGCGTCACTTCCTCGCTCGGCTCGAGTTCCATCCACTGTGCATGGATGAACAGCTTCCAGCAAGTGCTTCGCCTCAGCGCACGGCGAATCAGGCAGACTTCGGGGTGTTCAGCTGCCGAACAGGCGCACCGGCCAAGGCGCTGCGGCCTCGTTCGGCTCGCCCATAAGGTCCAGCCACATCCGGTCAAGCGCGTCGATCCGGGCCGGATCGAAGCGCTCCTCACACTCCCAATAACGCCCGGACGCAACGAAGTATCCCAGCGCCCGTTCTGCCTCCAGCACCTGCGCCATCGCCTGCATCGGCACCGCAATCGGGGCCGGGCGCGCCTTTGCAAGCGTGCTCAGCGTGCTGCGCGGAAAGGTCAGCCGCGTTTCGCGCGCTGACAGGTTCACAAGCGCGCATCCCTGCTGCGCGGCAAAGGCCTGCAGGCGGCAGGACTTCGCGCTCAGCGATCGCAAGGTGACATCCTTGCGCAGCGGGTCGGCCGCGCCCGTGCCATAGAAATGGGTCGGTCGCCCCGCCGGATAGACCATGTCGCAGCCGAAATACGCGATCACCCGTGGTCGCAAGGCATGCAGCGCCCAATAGGATGCGGTGAACGCCATCGTTCCCCCGGCATAGACGAACCCGCCATAGGCGTTCTGGGCGCCGACATACTCGTCCGCCGTCACGATCCGTTGCGCGGGCAGGATCGTGTGGGGTCGGCGTTCGGGCGGGAAATCCTCGGGGTGTATCAGCACCGACCAGTCCGGCCGGACCTGCCAGGCATTGTTGATCGCCACGATCTCGTCGAACGCGGCCCGTGGCCAGGCGGCCGCCTCACGCGCATGAGGTCCGCTTCCGAGTATCAGGACAGTCGTCATGGTCATGCTTCCGCTTCTTCAATTGGCACGCGCTCCTGCGGCCAGGCCGCCATCCCGGCGCAGCCTTTGCCACCCAGACGGCGCCCGTGCGTTCCTGCGAAGGTTCTAGCGCCCCATCCGGGCCCGACCAGCCCCCTGCCTCGCTTGACTCGCCCGCCCATTCGGCGTAACCGAACGCCCATTCCGGAGGTCTGTCAAAGCTTCCGGTCCCCGGTCGATCGGGGATCGCCATCCATCAGCGCGTTGCGCCCATGGGTGCGCTTGGCGTTTTGAGCGTTCCGATGCCATATCGGGGCAGGGTGCAACGGTCGAAGGAGACGGGCCATGTTCGAGAATCTGTCAGAACGCCTCGGCGGCGTCTTCGACCGGCTGACCAAACAAGGCGCGCTCACCGACGCCGACGTGGCCACCGCGCTGCGCGAAGTGCGCGTGGCCTTGCTCGAGGCTGACGTTTCCCTTGCCGTCGCGCGCGATTTCGTCAAGCGCGTGCAGGACAAGGCCACGGGGCAGGCGGTCACCCGGTCGATCACGCCGGGCCAGCAGGTCGTCAAGATCGTGCATGACGAGCTGATCCATGTGCTGTCCGGCGATGGCCCGGCGGACGCGCTCAAGATCGACAACCCGCCCGCCGCCATCCTGATGGTCGGTCTGCAGGGGTCGGGAAAAACCACGACCACGGCCAAGCTCGCCAAGCGGCTCAGGGAAAAGAACGGCAAGCGCGTGCTGCTGGCCTCGCTCGATACCAACCGCCCCGCCGCGATGGAGCAGCTTCAGATCCTCGGCGCCCAGATCGGCGTCGACACGCTGCCCATCGTCAAGGGCGAGACGGCGGTGCAGATCGCCCGGCGCGCGAAAACGCAGGCGAGCCTTGGCGGCTACGATGTCTACATGCTCGACACCGCCGGTCGCCTTCACATCGACGATTTCCTGATGGACGAGGTTCAGGCGGTTCGCGACGTGGCGCAACCGCGCGAGACGCTGCTGGTGGTCGATGGCCTGACCGGCCAGGATGCGGTCAACGTTGCCACCGAATTCGACGGCAAGGTGGGCATCACCGGCGTCGTGCTGACCCGCATGGATGGTGACGGGCGCGGCGGTGCGGCCCTGTCCATGCGCGCCGTCACCGGCAAGCCGATCCGCTTCGTGGGCCTTGGCGAAAAGATGGACGCGCTCGAAACCTTCGAGCCGGATCGCGTCGCGGGCCGTATCCTCGGCATGGGCGATATCGTCGCCCTCGTCGAAAAGGCGCAAGAGACGTTCGAGGCCGAGCAGGCCGAACGCATGATGAAGCGGTTCCAGAAGGGCCTCTTCAACATGAACGATCTCAAGGGCCAGCTCGACCAGATGCTCAAGATGGGCGGGATGCAGGGCCTGATGGGCATGATGCCCGGCATGGGCAAGATGCAAAAGGCCGCCGCCGAAGCGGGCTTCGACGACAAGATGCTGCGCCGCCAGATCGCTCTGATCAACTCGATGACGAAAAAGGAACGCGCCAACCCCGACATGCTTCAGGCCAGCCGCAAGAAGCGCATCGCGGCGGGGTCCGGCCTCGAGGTCTCCGAACTCAACAAGCTTCTGAAACAGCACCGCCAGATGGCGGACATGATGAAGAAGATGGGCAAGGGTGGCATGATGAAACAGGCCATGAAGCAGATGATGGGCAAGGGGGGCCTGCCCGACCCGTCGAAGATGTCGCCAGATCAGCTTGAAGAAGCGGCCAAGGCCATGCAGGGCAAGCTGCCATCCGGTCTTGGCGGGCTCGGCGGCATGGGCCGCGGCCTGACACTGCCCGCCGGTCTTTCGGGGCTGATGAAAAAGAAATGATCCCCACCCTCACCACCGACCGGCTGATCCTGCGCGCCCCCCAGCGCGCGGATTTCGCACCCTTCGCAGCCTTCTGGGCCTCGGAGCGGTCGGTGCACGAGGGCGGCCCGCGTGACCTGCGCGGTGCTTGGGAGGATTTTGCAGCCGGCTTCGGCCTTTGGTTGATCGAGGGCTTTGGCACCTGGTCTGTCGAAGAACGGGCGACAGGCGCCCCGGTTGGCGTCATCGGCTATTTTCACCCCGCCGACTTCCCCGAGCTTGAGATCGGCTGGACCGTGTTCGACGGGTTCGAGGGAAAGGGCTACGCCTTCGAAGCCGCGATGGCGGCCCGTGCCTGGGGCTACGCCGAAGGCGGGCTCACAACCCTCGTCAGCTACATCGACCCCGCAAACACCCGTTCGATCCGGCTGGCTGAACGCATGGGCGCGCGTCGTGACCCGGATGCACCTGGCGTCGACACGGGCGATGTGGTAATGCGCCATCCGGGCCCCGACGGCAGCTACAGAGGCCTCGAATGACCCCGACCTTGGCACATACGCCGGTTCTCCAGACCGAACGCCTGATCCTGCGCGCGCCGCAGCGCGGGGATTTCGCGCCATGGGCGGATTTCGTTGCAACCGACCGCTCCCGCTACATCGGTGGTCCGCTTGACGCCGGCCTTGCCTGGCGCGCGATGTGTCACCTGACCGGGCATTGGGTGCATCGTGGCTTTGGCATGTTCATCTTCCATGCCAAGACCGAGGCAACGCCCCTCGGCATGGCAGGCCCGTGGTTCCCCGAGGGCTGGCCGGAACATGAACTGGGCTGGTCGATCTGGGCGCCCGCCGCCGAGGGCCATGGCTTTGCCCTGGAAGCTGCGACATGCGCGCGCGACTTTGCGTTCCGAACGCTCGGCTGGACAACGGCCGTCAGCTACATCGACCCTGAAAACACCCGGTCGCTGGCACTCGCCCGCCGCTTGGGGGCGTTCCATGATCGCGCCGCAACATGCCCTGGCGATGATGCCACGCTCGTTTACCGCCATCCCGCACCCGAGGCCCGCGCATGACCCAAGTGCATCCATTCCCGTGGGAAGCCACGCCCACCGGCCCAGCCGCCGCACTTGCGGCGGGCATCTCGGCCGCGGTGCCCGCCATTGCGACAACGCGCCTGCGTCTGCGCGCGCCCCGGATCGCAGATTTCGAGGTCTATGCCGAAATCTCTACCTCGGCGCGCGGCAGCTACATCGGCGGTCCGTTCACCCGGGAAGAGGCATGGCTCGATTTTACCCAGCTTGTTGCCGGCTGGCTGCTGCGCGGCCATGGCCTGTGGTCGCTGGAGCGGCCATCGGATGCGCGCGCCGTCGGCTTCGTGCTGCTGAACCATGAATTCGGCGATGCCGAACCGGAACTCGGCTTCCTGCTGCGGGCCGATGCCGAAGGCCAGGGCTATGCTTTCGAAGCGGCGCAGGCTGCGCGCCATTTCGCCTTCGGGATCCTGAAGTGGCCGTCGGTCGTCAGCTATATCGACGCTGGCAATGCACGTGCAATCGCGCTTGCCGAACGACTCGGGGCCACGCTGGACGCTTCGGCAAGCGATGCCGATCTCTGCGTCTATCGCCATCGCGCGTCGCAGGGGGGCAAATGACCAACCCTTTCTGTCTACATACGCAAGCCATACGCAAGCCATACGGTTTCCAGCCTGTGTGGAGGGTCGCATGAAGGACGCCACCTCGCTGGCCCAGGCGCTGCTGAAAGAGCATCGCGACAGCATCGACCGGCTGGACGCGATCCTGGTCTATACCCTTGCCGAGCGTTTCAAGCAGACGCAGGCCGTGGGTCGCCTAAAGGCCGAACACGACCTTCCGCCGTCGGATCCGGCGCGCGAAGCACGGCAGATCGACCGTCTGGAATGGCTCTCGAAAGAGGCCGATCTGGATCCCGAGTTTGCCCGGAAATTCCTGACCTTCATCATTTCCGAAGTCATCAGGCATCACGAAAAACTGCAGAAATAACCGCGCAATAGCCGGTTCAACCCCAAGGAGACTACCCATGTCCATGAAAATTCGCCTCGCCCGTGGCGGCTCCAAGAAGCGCCCGTTCTACTCGATCGTCGCCACCGACTCGCGGATGCCGCGCGACGGCCGCTTCATCGAAAAGCTGGGCACCTACAACCCGCTTCTCGCCAAGGACAGCGAAGACCGCATCAAGATGAACGTCGAGCGCATCCAGTACTGGATCGGCCAAGGCGCGCAGCCGACCGACCGGATCGCACGGATGCTGGAAGCTGCTGGAATTAAAGAGAAAACAACGCGCAACAACCCCAAGGCCGCCGTCCCCGGCAAGCGCATGGCAGACCTCGCACAAAAGCGCGCCGCCCGCGCCGCCGCCCCCGCCGAAGCGGCCGTCGAGGCCCCGGCTGAAGCTGCCGCCGAAGTTTCAGCCGAAGAATAAGCGTACGTTTTCAATGATCCAGGGGTGGCCCAACTGGGCCACCCGCCACCTCGGGGACAATCCGATGCCCAATCCCGACCTGGTCTGTGTCGGTGCCATAGCCGGCTCGTTTGGCGTAAAGGGCGAGGTGCGCCTGAAGAGTTTTTGTACCGAACCCGAAGCCATCGCCTCGTATGGCGCCTTGTTCACCGAGGATGGCAGCCGCAGTTTCACGATCACCCTCACCCGGCCCGTCGCGGGCGGTCTGGGCGCGCGCCTGTCCGGTGTCGCGACAAAAGAGCAGGCCGATGCCCTGAAAGGCACAAGTCTCTACGCAGAAAGAAAAAAACTCCCTCCCGCAAGCGAGGAAGAGTTCTATCATGCCGATCTGATCGGCCTTGACGTGAACGACACCGGCGGTCTGCACCTTGGCACGATCCGGGCGATCCACAATCATGGCGCCGGGGACTTGCTCGAAATCGTCGGCCCCGGATTGAAGTCCGCGCTGCTTCTGCCCTTCACGCTTGCGGTTGTCCCGACGGTCGATCTTGCGGCCCGCCGGGTCATCGTCGATCTTCCCGAGGGTCTCGACTGACCCGGTCTTGTCATCCACGCCGAAGCACGGCAGTTTGAGGCCCCAGCCAAGGGGGACGGGCGGATGTTTGACAAGATAACCCTTCTGCGCGCGGCAACGGCCCTGCTCTATCTTGGGCCACTGCTTGCCGGCCTTGGCGGGTTCGGCTGGGGCCTTGTGCCTGTGTTCGTCCTGCTCTTTGTCCTTTGGCTGATTTTCCTGCGTCCCGAAAGTTGGCCGGGCACCAACGCGAACTGGCGCAACGGGCGGTCATGGCTGACCCTTGTCTCGCGTGGCTTGGTACAAGCCCTCATCGTTTCGATCCTCTTTGGCATCGGGCGCGGCCTTGGTGGCGTTGTCGGATTTCCCACCGCAATTCCGCTATGGCTTCCGGTCCTGCTCAGCACCGCGGCAATCCTGCTGGGGCGCTTGATCTGGAACCCGGCGGAGGCCCGCCAGCCCCCCGGCAAGCTGTAAGCCTGAGCCTTCGGCAGATTGTCGTTCAAGCGGCAAGAAAGACCGGCTAGAAGGCGCCATGTCCGATGCATCCGATCCCAAGCCGAAATCCCATGGCCGCCTGAAGATTTCGGCCTCGATCACGCCGCGTGATCTGATGGCGGAACCGCGCGTCGTGAAAGATGCATGGCAGGCCAAGGTGATAACCCTGTTCCCCGAGGCGTTTCCCGGTACGCTGAACCTCAGTCTGACCGGCAAGGCGCTGGATTTTGGCCTCTGGTCCCTGGAAACGATCGACCTTCGGTCCTTTGGCGAGGGCCGTCATCGCAATGTCGATGACACGCCGGCGGGCGGGGGGGCCGGAATGGTGCTGCGCGCCGATGTCGTCGATCGCGCGCTGCAGTCGGCGGCAACAGACACGCCCGCTGATCGCGCGCAATGGCCCGTCATCTATCTGTCGCCGCGCGGAAAACCCTTCACGCAGGCCAAGGCCCGGACCTGGGCCTCGGGGCAGGGGATGACCCTGTTGTGCGGTCGCTTCGAGGGCGTTGATCAGCGCGTCCTCGATCATTGGGCCATCGAGGAAGTTTCGCTCGGAGACTTCGTGCTGACCGGCGGCGAGATCGCGGCGCAGGCCTTGATTGATGCAACCGTCCGCCTTATACCCCGCGTGCTCGGGAATCAGATGTCCACCGAAGAGGAAAGCTTTTCGGAGGGACTTTTGGAGTTTCCGCAGTACACGAAACCCCCGGTCTGGGAAGGTCGTGCGGTACCGGATGTTCTTCTCTCCGGCCATCACGCGAAGATCACCGACTGGCGCCGGGGGATGGCCGAAAGGCTGACGAAAGAACGCAGGCCTGATCTCTGGCGGGCTTACCTTGCGATGCAGGGTAGGGACCCGGATGAAGACCGAGAGCTCTGAGGCGGCATCATCTTCACGGGCAAACCGTGAGCATCGAAAGGACCAGGCGCATGAACCTCATCGCGCAGATCGAGGCGGAGCAGATCGCCGCCCTCGGCAAGACCATTCCGGATTTCAAGGCCGGTGACTCTGTTCGCGTGGGCTACAAGGTGACAGAGGGCACCCGCAGCCGCGTTCAGAACTACGAAGGCGTCGTGATCGGTCGCAAGGGCGGCGCAACCATCAGCGCATCCTTCACTGTGCGCAAGATCAGCTTCGGCGAAGGCGTGGAACGTGTGTTCCCGCTTTACTCGACCAATATTGACTCGATCGAGGTCGTCCGCCGTGGCCGCGTGCGCCGCGCCAAGCTGTATTACCTTCGCGATCGTCGCGGCAAATCCGCCCGGATCGCCGAGGACACCACCTACAAAGCCAAAGACGGCGAATAAGGAGCACGATGATGAAAGAGGGCATCCACCCCGAATATCACATGATCGACGTCAAGATGACGGACGGTACCGTGTTCAAGACCCGCTCGACCTGGGGCAAGGACGGCGATCAGATGGCGCTGGACATCGATCCGCTGGCCCACCCCGCCTGGACGGGCGGCTCGGCCAAGCTGATGGACACCGGTGGCCGCGTGTCCAAGTTCAAGAACAAGTATGCTGGCCTCGGCTTCTGAGGCACTGGTGCTTCCCAATAGGACGCACCCAACATATAGAGAAGGCGCACCGACAATCGGTGCGCCTTTTTGTTTCTGAGCGGGGGCCAACGCGTGGCACATATCATCGTTGTGGGCAACGAAAAGGGTGGGTCCGGCAAGTCCACCACCTGCATGCATGTGGCGACGGCGCTGGCCCGCATGGGGCATCGCGTGGGTGTGCTCGATCTTGATCTGCGTCAGAAGAGCTTTGCCCGGTACATCGAGAACCGACGGGCCTATCTGGCCCGCACCGGCCTCGATCTGCCGACGCCCGACTATCATGACCTGCCCGAGATCGCGCGCGAAGCCCTCGGGCCGAACGAGAACATCTTTGACCAACGCCTGTCTGCCGCGATTGCCGAACTGGAACCCGCATCGGATTTCATCATCATAGATTGCCCCGGGTCCCATACCCGGCTGAGCCAGGTCGCCCATTCCCTTGCCGATACGCTGATCACGCCTCTGAATGACAGCTTCATCGACTTCGATCTGCTGGCCCGGATTGATCCTGAAACGGGGCAGGTCAAGGGGCCGTCGATCTATTCCGAAATGGTCTGGAGCGCGCGCCAGTTGCGCGCCCAGGCCGGGCTGAAGCCGATCGACTGGATCGTGCTGCGCAACCGCCTTGGCGCGCAACAGATGCACAACAAGAAGAAGGTGGGCAAGGCGCTTGAGGATCTGTCCCGTCGGATCGGTTTCCGTGTCGCTCCCGGCTTTTCCGAGCGCGTGATCTTTCGCGAGTTGTTCCCACGGGGTCTGACGCTGCTCGACCTGAAGGACACCGGGGTGGATCAGTTGAACATCTCGAACATCGCGGCACGACAGGAAGTGCGTGACCTGATGACGGAACTGCGTTTGCCGGGTGTCTCGATCAACTTCTGAAATCGTGCGCGCGGGCGCTGATCCCCCGCAAGTACCGGTCTGACGACAAGATGAGGCCCGCGATGGCAAATCCCCTGTTCGATGCGCTTTTTGCACCGCTTGCCCGTCACTCCACCCCGTTCCTGATCCTGCCGTCCGGCGAGTCCCTGTCCGGGGTGGCATTCCTGCGCCTTGTCGCCCGCCAGGCCCATGCGTTGCGCGCAGTTGGGGTGCAGCCGGGGGACCGGATTGCAGTGCAGGTTGCAAAGACACCCGAGGCGTTGGCGGTTTACGGCGCATCGGTTGCGCTGGCCGCGGTGTTTCTGCCGCTCAACACCGCCTATACGGCCGAGGAGGTCGCCTATTTCCTTGAGGATGCCACGCCGCGCGTCTTTCTCTGCGATGCTGCGCGGGCAGCGGCGCTGACACCGATTGCCGCGCGCCACGGCGCGACGGTGCTGACGCTGAACGCCGACGGCAGTGGCAGCCTGCGTGACGCGGCGACCGGGCAGGCCGAGACGATCACCCCAGTCGCGCGCACGGCGGGGGATCTTGCGGCGCTGCTTTACACCTCGGGCACAACGGGCCGATCCAAGGGGGCGATGCTGACCCAGGAAAACCTGCTGTCGAATGCCAGGGCTCTGGCCGAGCTTTGGCGTTTCGACAGTCGCGACGTGTTGCTCCATGCCCTGCCGATCTTCCACACCCATGGTCTGTTCGTGGCGTCCAACGTGTCTCTGCTGACGGGGGGCGCGATGATCTTCTTGCCGGGGTTCGATCTGGATCAGATCCTGCGTCTGATGCCGCAGGCCACGGCGATGATGGGGGTGCCGACCTTCTACACACGGTTGCTGGAAGACCCCAGGTTCATCCGCCAGATCACCGCCCACATGCGCCTGTTCATCTCGGGCTCTGCGCCCCTGCTGGCCGAGACGCATCAGGCCTTTGCCGATCGCACGGGCCATCGCATTCTGGAACGCTATGGAATGACCGAGACGAACATGATCGCCTCGAACCCCTATGACGGCGAGCGCCGGCCGGGTACGGTCGGCTTCGCGCTGCCGCAGGTCGACGTGCGGATCACCGCCGACGGCGCCGAAGTGCCGCCCGGCGCGATCGGTCAGATCGAGGTGCGCGGTCCGAATGTCTTCAAGGGCTACTGGCAGATGCCGGAAAAGACCGCCGAAGAATTGCACCCCGACGGCTTCTTCATGACCGGAGATCTGGGCCGTTTTGATGCCGAGGGGTATCTGCACATCGTCGGGCGATCGAAGGATCTGATCATCACAGGTGGCTTCAACGTCTATCCGAAAGAAGTGGAGCTGCTGCTCGACGACTGCCCGGGTGTGCTGGAAAGCGCAGTGATCGGCGTGCCGCACCCGGATTTCGGCGAGGCCGTCCTGGCGGTTCTGGTGCCCTCGAAAGGGGCGGCGCTGGACGTGGAGGAAACGCTTGCCGCGATCCGCGCCCGGCTTGCACGTTTCAAGCAGCCAAAAGCCGCCGTGGTGGTCGAGGCGTTGCCGCGCAACACGATGGGCAAGGTGCAAAAGGCGCTGTTGCGCGAAACCTACGCGGGTTGGTTCAAGCGGTGAACGCCGGGGGCGCCGCCCCCGGACCCCTGGGATATTCTTGAACAGAAGAAGCAGGGAAGGGGTCAGTCCTGAATGCTGGCGAACTCGGACTCGAGAAAGCGTTCCAGTGCCTCGAGATCGACGGGTTCGAATTGTCCGAACCCCTGCATCCAGACCGATGCGGCGCGCAGGGCATCGGGCTGTAGCTTGCACCACTTCACACGGCCGCGCTTTTCCTGACTGATGAGGCCCGCGTCTGCCAGCACGCCCAGGTGCTTCGAGATCGCCGAAAGCGACATCGCAAAGGGCTGCGCCACATCCGTCACCGCCATGTCATCCTCCAGCAGCATCGCAAGCATGGCCCGGCGTGTCGGGTCGGCGAGGGCCGCGAAAACCAGGTCAAGCGGGTCGGACATGGATGGTATCCTTGGCCGGTGCCGCCGGAAACGTCAACCAGATGGTTGAATATGCAGTTGGAGGCGGCGCACCTGTCCAAGCTTGCAGATCCCCGAAGGCCCTTCGACCTGGCTCTAGAATGTTCATATACTTCAAGGCAATAGACAGACCCATCGCCCAAACATAGGCGCTTGACTCGGGCGGCGCCCCTCCGTAGGTTCCGCCCGACTGTCGAAGGGGCACTGGAGATGGCCGACGAACCAGATCCTGACCGGCTGCGCGCGCTTGAAACGCGCCTCGGAAAGGCGAAGGGGGCTGCGAGCCGAACCGAGCGAACGGCGGCTGGAAAAGGATTTGCGCAGGGCGAGATGGCCTGGCGGATGATTATCGAGCTTGTGACCGGGATGTTGATCGGCATGGGCATCGGTTACGGACTGGACGTGCTCTTTGGCACCCTTCCCATCTGCCTCATCCTGTTCTCGTTGCTCGGCTTCGCCGCAGGCATCAAGACGATGCTGCGGACCGCAGCCGAGATGAAGACCAAAGAGGCTGCGGACGCGTCCGGGCCAGAGCAAAGGGGCGATTAGCGTGGCAACGGAAGGCGAAGGCAGCGGTTTTGCAATTCACCCGATGGACCAGTTCGTCGTCAAGCCGCTGTTCGGCGGTGACACGATCCACTGGTACACCGTCACCAACGTCACGGTGTGGATGGCGATCGCGGTGCTGGTGATTGCGGCACTTCTGGTGCTGGGCACGCGCAGGCGGGCCATGATCCCGTCACGCACGCAGTCGATTGCCGAGATGATCTACGGATTTGTCTACAACATGGTCGAGGAAGTGACAGGACACGAAGGCGTCAAGTACTTTCCCTATGTGATGACGCTGTTCCTGTTCATCTTGTTCGCCAACGTGCTTGGCCTTGTCCCGATGAGCTTCACGACCACCAGCCATTTCGCGGTGACTGTCACGCTTGCCTTGATGGTGTTTCTGACGGTCACGATCCTGGGTTTTGTCAAGAATGGCCCCGGATTTCTCAAGATGTTCTGGGTCAGTTCGGCGCCTGCGGCGATCCGGCCGATCCTGGCGTTCATCGAAGTGATCTCGTACTTCGTGCGCCCTGTCAGCCACTCCATCCGTCTTGGCGGCAACATGATGGCGGGCCATGCCGTGATCAAGGTGATCGCGGGCTTTGCCTCGCTGGCCGTTGTGTCCCCGGTGGTGGTGGGCAGCATTGCCGCGATCTACGGGCTAGAGCTGCTGGTGGCGGTCGTTCAGGCCTACGTCTTTACCATTCTGACCTGCGTGTATCTGCGCGACGCCGTTGGCGGGGCGCATCACTAGGGTCCGGACATCGAACCAAACCAATCCACATTCCATAAGGAGCTGAAAGCTATGGAAGGCGATATCGCAGAAATGGGCAAATTCATCGGCGCGGGCCTGGCCACGATCGGCCTCGGCGGCGCTGGTATCGGCGTGGGCCACATCGCGGGGAACTTCCTTGCGGGTGCGCTGCGCAATCCCTCGGCCGCGCCCGGCCAGATGGCGAACCTGTTCGTCGGCATCGCCTTTGCCGAAGCGCTGGGGATCTTCTCGTTCCTCATCGCCCTGCTCCTGATGTTCGCGGTCTGATCTGATCGACACGCACTGAACCGGGGGGTGTCAGCCATCCCGGTTCCTTGGTCAGGGCCTGCAGGAGAACGACATGGCGACCGAAGCGACAGAGGCGGCGGGACACGGCGGTGCAGAAACCGTCGGGATGCCGCAGCTTGATTTTTCGACCTGGCCGAACCAGATCTTCTGGCTTCTGGTCACTCTGGTCGCGATCTATCTTCTGCTGACCCGGATCGCGCTGCCGCGGATTGCGTCTGTTCTGGCGGATCGCAATGGCGCGATCAGCAATGACCTGGCCATGGCGGAAGAGCTCAAGCAAAAGGCAATGGCTGCCGAAAGGGCTTACAACGAAGCCTTGGCGCAGGCACGCAATGACGCCGCCAAGATCGTGGCCGAGGCCCGTGCCGAGATCCAGAAGGATCTTGATGCGGCCATGGCTGCTGCCGATGCCGAGATCGATGCAAAATTGGTCGAAGCCGAAGCGCGCCTTGCCGAGATCCGCGACGGCGCGCTTTCGGCGGTGACCGAAGTGGCGAAAGACACGACCAAAGAGATCGTAGTGGCACTGGGCGGCAAGGCCGATGCCCGCAGCGTGACGGCCGTCGTGACTGCGCGCCTGAAAGGACAAGTGCAATGATCCGTTTCCTTGTTCTCGCCCTTGCGACGGCGACGCCGGCGTTTGCGGCCAGTGGCCCGTTCTTTTCGCTGGGCAACACCAACTTCATCGTGCTGCTGGCCTTCCTGATCTTTGTGGGAATCCTGATCTACGCGAAGGTTCCTGCCAAGCTTACTTCGTTCCTTGATGCTCGTGCCGTGCAGATCAAGGCGGATCTGGACGAGGCAAAGTCCTTGAGGGAAGAGGCGCAGACGATCCTTGCATCCTATGAACGCAAGCAGAAGGATGTGCAGGTGCAAGCCGATCGCATCGTCGCTTCCGCGCGGGAAGAGGCGTTGGCTGCCGCCGCGCAGGCCAAGGAAGACATGAAACAGTCGATTGCGCGCCGCATGGCGGCAGCCCAGGACCGGATCGTGTCGGCCGAAACCGGCGCACTGCGCGAAGTGCGGGAACGTGCCGTTGCAGTGGCCGTGGCAGCAGCGGGAGATCTGCTTGCCAAGCAGCTGGACGCAGAAGGCGCGGGTGCGATGATCGACGCCTCAATCGCACAGGTCGACGCTCGTCTACACTGAACGGTCCGCCCGCCTGCACTGAAGAGTGGCTATGGCAAGCCTTGTCCCGGCGGGAGGAGTTTGCCTACCTGACGGGCGCGACGGTCCTGCACCCCAAGCAGATCGCGAGTCTGACCGGGTAGCGGCGGCAGGCCCAGCGCCTGCATCCACCAGGATGCCCCCCCGCTTGTCCGCGCACGCGCAATCTCCACTCAGGACGCGGCGCGCAGATCTCCACCGGCCTCTGTCCGCGCAGCCTCCCAAGCCAGCATGGCACGCTTCACCGGCAGCCCCCAGTGATAGCCCCCCAGCCCGCCGGATTTGCGCAAGGCGCGGTGGCAGGGGATCAGCCAGCTGACCGGATTGCGGCCAACCGCCGTCCCCACCGCCCGCACGGCGGCCGGATTGCCGATCGCGTTGGCAATCTCGGAATAGGTCGTCACATGGCCAGTGGGCACATGCAGCAGCGCCTCCCAGACCTTGATCTGGAACGGTCCGCCCATCAGGTGAAGTCGCGCTGCACCCCTGTCGAAGGCGTCGGCCACCAAGGGGGCGACAAAGGCCGCATCCTCGACATAGGTCGCACCGGGCCAGCGACTGCTCAGGTCCGCCAGCGCCGCATCTCGCCCCGTTTCTTCGGTAAAGGCCATGCCGCAGATGCCGCGATCGGTTGCCATCACCAGTGTCTCGCCAAAGGGCGATGGGAAGCATCCCCACCGGATCGTCAGACCGGCCCCTCCCAGCGCATAGTCGCCGGGGCTCATCGCCTCCCACCGCAGGAACAGGTCGTGCAACCGGCCGCCACCTGACAGACCCGCCGCGTGAGACGTCTCAAGCACGGTGAAACGGTCAGCCAGCAACCTGCGTGCATGATCCAGCGTCAGGTACTGCTGATAGCGCTTCGGGGAAACGCCCACCCATTGCGAGAAAACCCGCTGGAAATGTGCCGGGCTCATCCCCATCCGTCCGGCCAGATCATCAAGTGTCAATCCAGGGCCGGCTTCGTCAATCTGACGCAGGGCGCGGGCGATGACGGCGAAATGATAGGGGTCGGGTGTGGTCATGGCAGGTCTCCTTTGCGTTCCAGGATAGAACCGACGACGCTGTTTCGCGACCCGAAGTTTGCGGGTTCCGCTTGTTGCCTGGCCGAAGTTCTGTGCCCAAGGCCTGCGTCTGAAAAGAAACCGCGCTCCGTTGATGGCCGTCAATGATCCTGCCGCCGACTCACCTGACGGTTCGCTGGCAGATACATAATGGAATCTGTATGCGTGAATGTTATTGGGGCCGACGAGGGGCCGCTCGGATCCTTGGACTTGATCCGAACGGCCCATGCCTACGGTAGATTGAACCGGGGCTTGGGGCACCTTGAAAGTATGGAAAGGGACTAAAGAGTGACATCAAGAACAAGACTTCGCCTCCTGATTTCGGCATGTGCATTGGGCGTTGCCGCTTCATCAGGTCAGGCCGCGACGATAGACGGTTGGAACCTTGCAAACGTGGCCGTCGGCGAGAATCCTGCAGTTGTTGGCGACACAGGTTATAGCATCGTCTACGATCGCGATGCGACCGATCCGGCCGCCGTGAGCAACGGTCAGATTGCCTTTACCCCGCCCGAGGCCGTCTCGCCCGGGATCAAGGTTCAGCCTGAAGTTTACACGCAGGGCGGCCCGGATGGGATAACTCTGTCCGGTTGCCCGATGACCTCGAACCCGGGTGCGACCTGCACCAGCGAGTTCCAGAGCGGCAAGCGGATCAAGCAGCAGATGACCGGGCTTGGGCCCCTTGACCTTGTCTTCGACGTGACGGGAGGAGAGGACACAGCTTTCTACCAGGTCTTTCATCGTCTGATCAACGTGACGGGCGAAGCACTCAAAGGCTTCAAGGTAGAACTGGGATACGGTATCGGCGACGCCTTCCAGACCGTGACGGAGGGGCTGAAGTTTGCCGCCGGTTTTCGTGCCCAACCAACGGGCAGCGGCCCCGTCAGCAGCCAGTTTCCGTTTGGCCTTTTCGGAGACGCAACAACAAACCCGAACTTCACGCTCGATGGGTTCTTTGCTGCAGACCGAACTGGTCTGAATGTGACCTTTGCAGACAATCTGTTGGCAAGCAGCGGCTTCTATGGGCCCTATGACACGCTCTTTGCAGGTTGGCTGTCGCAAGACGATGTGCCGCTAGGGGGATTCTGGGACAACGACGCAGATCCGCTGACCGATGCCCTGCTGATGGTCTGGTTCAACCCCGCCACGCAGATGTGGGAGGTGCGGCGCCAGGTGTCCGCGTCTGATCCCACGCAGGCTGAAACCATCGCGCCGGTTTCCTTCGCCACCCTCGCCGAGGCCGAGGCCTACCTGAACCTGACCCTGCTGCGAGGGGCGATCGAAGATCTGGCGAACCTGAACCTGAACTTCGGCATCGAGGTGGGGGACTACGCGTACAGTTCCTTCACCCTGCGGACAACCGTCCTGCCGGCTGACCTGGTCGCGGCGGTTCCGCTTCCTGCG
Organism: Rhodobacter sp.; assembly: GCA_041738105.1. Taxonomy (GTDB): domain Bacteria; phylum Pseudomonadota; class Alphaproteobacteria; order Rhodobacterales; family Rhodobacteraceae; genus Aliitabrizicola. The sequence goes on from JBGSQL010000411.1 coordinate 21,935, forward strand.
GCCGCGCCCTTGCTTGCCGCAGGACTGGGTCTGCTGGCGATGCTGCGCCGGCGCAGACGCCACCTGGCCTGATCGCGTATGACCGGTCAGCGCGACTTGCTGGAAACAGGGTTGCGCTGACCAATTCTGCCATGCGATTGACACGCATGGCACGCCAGCTTGACTATCACCACATGCACGCGATCTTCACCCGGTTTGCCGATCGCGAGCCGCACCCCAAGGGCGAGCTTGAACACCTGAACGCCTACACCCTGCTTGTCGCTGTGGCGTTGTCCGCGCAGGCGACGGATGTGGGGGTGAACAAGGCGACGCGCGCGCTGTTCGCGGTGGCCGACACGCCGCAGAAGATGCTCGATCTGGGCGAGGACGGGCTGATCCAGCATATCCGCACGATCGGCCTTTTCCGCAACAAGGCCCGCAACGTCATCCGCCTTAGCCAGATCCTGGTCGATGACTACGGCGGCGAAGTGCCTTCGTCACGCGCCGCCCTGCAATCGCTGCCGGGCGTTGGCCGCAAGACGGCGAATGTCGTGCTGAACATGTGGTTCCATCTGCCCGCGCAAGCGGTCGATACGCACATCTTCCGCGTCGGGAACCGCAGCGGAATCGCACCCGGCAAGGATGTCGATGTGGTCGAGCGCGCCATTGAAGACAATGTTCCGGCCGAGTTTCTGCTACATGCGCATCACTGGCTGATCCTGCACGGCCGCTATATCTGCGTGGCTCGAAAGCCGCGCTGCCCCGACTGCATGATCCGCGATCTTTGCGCCTACGAGGAAAAGACCGAATGAAAAGCTACAATGTCGTCGGCATCGGCAATGCCATCGTCGATGTGTTCGCCCAGGCGGATGACAGTTTCCTCGAACTGATGGGGATCGAGAAAGGCATCATGCAACTGGTCGAGCGCGAGCGTGGCGAGATGCTTTACGCCGCGATGCGCGACCGGGTGCAGGCGCCCGGCGGATCGGTGGCAAACACGCTGGCCGGGCTTGGCAACCTTGGCCTCAGCACCGCCTTCATCGGCCGGGTGCATGACGACGCGCTTGGCCGTTTCTATGCCCGCAGCATGGCCGACAACGGCACCGATTTCGTCAACCCGCCGGTGCCGGGCGGCGATCTGCCGACGTCGCGCTCGATGATCTTCGTGGCGCCGGATGGCGAGCGGTCGATGAACACCTACCTCGGTATCTCGTCCGACCTCGGGCCTGAAGATGTGTCCGACAGCGTGGCCGGGCAGGCCGAGATCCTGTTCCTCGAAGGCTATCTCTACGACAAGCCGAAGGGCAAACAGGCGTTCGAGCGCACGGTCAAGCTGTGCCATGACGGTGGCGGGCGGGCGGGCATCGCACTCAGCGATCCGTTTTGCGTCGATCGCCATCGCGATGACTTCCGCCGCCTGGTGCGCGAACTCGATTATGTGATCGGCAACGAGCATGAATGGACGTCGCTCTACCAGACAGACCTGGGCGCGGCGCTTGAACAGGCAGCGGCGGATGCGGGCCTCGTCGTCTGCACCCGGTCGGGGCATGACGTGATCATCGTGCGCGGGGAGGAACAGGCGGTTGTGCCGGTGAACCGTGTCGTGCCGGTCGATGCCACCGGTGCCGGCGATCAGTTTGCCGCGGGCTTTCTCTACGGGCTTGCGACGGGGCAGGCGCTGGCTACCTGTGGCCGCATGGGGTGCATTGCGGCGGCCGAGGTCATCAGCCATTTCGGCGCCCGCCCGGAAACCGACCTGAAGGCGCTGTTCCGCAAGGACGGGTTGATCTGATCGCCACGGCGCGGCCCCCTGCCTCAATGCCGCGCGCCATGTCGTTTTCGTCTGGCAAAGGTCGGGTCGCCTTGCCCCCCGGCCCGCCGATGGGGCATCTATAGGGCACCCTTTTTCGGTGACGGAGTCCGCACCCATGAGAACCCATGTCAAAGCTCTGGTCGTCGGTGGCGGCGCAGTCGGCACCGGGATCGCCTATCACCTCGCCAAGGCGGGATGGGAAACCATGCTGGTCGAGCGTGACGAACTGACCTCGGGATCCACCTGGCACGCGGCGGGCCTCTTGCCGCTGTTCAACATGGGCTACGCCACGACCCACATCCACAAGTACAGCGTCGATTTCTACAAGGGCCTCCAGGCCGAGACGGGGCTGAACCCCGGCTTTTATGTCGTCGGCAACCTGCGCATGGCCCAGACAGATGCGCGGATGGATGAATACATGCTCTATTCGAGCGTGGCCGAGACGGCGGATGTGTACCACGAGTTTCTGACGCCGCAGCAGATCAAGGAACGTTGGCCGCTCTTGCGGACAGAGGATCTGAAGGGCGCGTTGTTCCATCCGCAGGACGGCTACATCAACCCCGCCGACGTGACACAGGCGATGGCCAAGGGCGCCCGCCAACTTGGCGTCACGATCGAGCGTCGGGTGCAGGTTGATGGCTATTTCTGGACGGGCGACGAATGGATCGTGACCTGTCGCCGGATGGTCGAGCAGGGTGGCAACCTTGTGCCCTCGGAAGACAGCTTCAAGATCCACGCCGAACATGTCGTGACCGCCACCGGGAACCATGCCCAGCGGACAGCGCGCCTTCTCGGCCTCAAGATCCCGGCGATCCCGGTCGAGCATCAGTACATCGTGACCGAACCCGACCCCGCCCTTGTCGAATGGCGCAAGACCAACCCCCAGCACCCGGTGCTGCGCGATGCCGACGCCAAGTGGTATGTGCGCGAGGAACGCGGCGGCTGGATCCTTGGGCCCTATGAACGCAACGCACCGGCCCGCTTCCTTTACGATGTGCCCGAAAGCTTCCGCGCCGATCTTTTCCCGCTTGATCTGGAACGGATCGAGACCGAATACCTGAGCATGATCCACCGGATCCCGTCCTCGGAAACCGTCGGCCTGAAAGACGATTTCAACGGCCCGATCTGCTACACGCCCGATGGCAACCCCCTGGTCGGTCCGGCACCCGGCCTGCGCAACATGTGGTTGGCCGAAGGCTTCAGCTTCGGGATCACGGCGGCAGGCGGGACGGGATACTACCTGGCGCAGATGATGACGGCGGGCGAAGCCGAAATCGACATGGCAAGCCTCGATCCGCGCCGCTTTGGCGCCTGGATGACGACCGAGTACGCGGCCCGCAAGAATGAGGAATGCTACGAGCACGTCTTCATCCTTCATCACCCGGATGAGGAACGCGAGGCGTGCCGTCCGCTGCGCACGGCGCCCGTCTATGATCGGCAAAAGGCGCTTGGCGCCCAGTTTGGCCAGGTGAACGGGTGGGAACGGCCGAACTACTACGGCCCCAAGGACGCGCCCGATACCTTCGATCATGATGCCCGCAGCTTTCGCCGCGGCGCCTGGTGGCCCCATGCGGTCGAAGAGGCGAAGGCGATCCGTGAAACTGCCGGTCTGATCGACGCGACCGCCTTCACCAAGCACTTGGTGCGTGGGCCGGGCGCTACGGCGTTTCTCGACTGGTTCACCACGAACCGGTTGCCGGCCGTGGGCCGCATCAACCTGACCTACGCGCTGACACCGACGGGCACGACCCGCACCGAATACACCATCGTGCGCCTGGCCGATCAGGAGTATTACCTTGTCAGCGCCGGGGCCTGGACCGCCTATGATGCCGACTACCTGCGGAAATGCGCGCAAGACATGGCGCCGCGGTTTGGCGCAGTGGACATTCACGATGTCACGACCCAATGGGGCGTCTTTGCGCTTGCCGGGCCGGCGTCGCGGGCCATCCTGAAAGATGTGGTGAAGGATGCCGATCCCGACACCGTGCTGTCGAACAAGCGCTTCCCCTGGCTATCGTCGAGGCGGATCGAGTTGGGGATGTGCCCGGTCAACGCGATCCGCGTCGCCTACACGGGTGAACTCGGATGGGAATTGCATCACCCGATCGAGATGCAGCGCTACCTCTGGGATCTGCTGCTGGACGCTGGTGGTCGGCACGGCATGAAGCTGGTTGGCGCACGGGCGCAAAACTGGCTGCGCCAGGAGAAAAGCTATCGCGCCTTCGGAACCGAGCTCGGACGCGATGCAACCCCGCTCGAGGCCGGATTGGACCGCTTCGTCGATCTGTCCAAGGAGTTTCAGGGCAAGGCCGCGATGCTGGACACCGGCATTCGCAGCAAGTGCGTGACGCTGCTGATCGACGGCCCCTCGGATGCCGACCCCTGGGGCAAGGAGGCGCTGGTGCTGGACGGCGAAAAGATCGGGCGCCTGACGTCAGGGGGCTGGTCGGTTGCCTTCGGCAAACAGATCGGCATGGGCTATGTCCGATCCGATCTGGCCGAGGTGGGGACAAGGCTTCAGGTTCGGATGCTGCGCCAGTTGTGGGAAGCTGTCGTGGTCGAGGACAGCCCCTATGACCCGACCAACGCCCGTATCCGGCTGGACGGCTGAAGCCCGCAGACGGGCCGGGGGCCAGCCCCCGGACCCCCGCGGTATTTGAGCCGAAAAGAAACCGCCAGGGCGACGGATCGGCTATTGCCGGCGCTGCTCCAACCAGGCCGCCCATTGCGCCCGCGTGCCGTGAAACGCATTCAGATCGACCTTGCCGGCGAATCCTGGTGCAAGGCCGGTGCCGGTATATTGCCAGAAGACCCAACTGTGGCCCTCGTAGCGGTCCGAGGGATGTGCCGCGACCGAGCGCACCCAGAACTCGTAACCTTTCAGCCGCCACATCTGATTGCGCTCCCAGAAATCGACGGTGGTGTAGATGATCGGGCGTTGCCCGTACGTCCGGGTCAGGGCACGGAGAAAGATCGCGGCTTCGGAACGCACGGTCTCCGGATCGGGACGCAGCTGGCAGGTGGGGGAAAGGTGGTTCCACTCCATGTCGAGCACGGGCGGCAGGGCGCCGCTTTCGGCAGGAACATTGCGGATGAACCAGGCGGCCTGTTCGTCTGCAGGACGGCAAAAGTAGTAGAAGTGATACGCCCCCCGCGGGATCCCCGCCCGGCGTGCGCCTCGCCAGTTGTCCTTGAACGACGGGTCCAGGCGATCCCCGCCCTCGGTCGCCTTGAGAAAGGCAAACGAGACGCCCGCCTCGGCGGCCCGCGGCCAGTCGATCTTACCCTGGAAACGCGACACGTCGACGCCATGGATCTCATGGTCGGTCGGGGCCCGGGCGCGCGGCCAGGGATGTGGATCTGCGTCGCTGAATTGTGCCGGTATCCCCTGGACATAGCGCGGCGTGTCACCGCCACCGCAGGCCACCAGCAGCAGGGCCGCCACCATACCGGCCAGAGGCTTTAGCGTTCGATGCATCGCGTGCGTCCCTTTCTGCCTGTACAACCCCGTCCCGGCCTACAAGAAACGCGCAGGGTCCAGCGCCGCCAAAGTGGCCGGGTCGAGCGTGGATGATCGCCCCGCGATCAGGTCCGCCACCAGCGCACTGGCCGCCGGCGCGGTCTGAAAGCCGTAGCCGCCTTGCCCTGCAACCCAGAAAAAACCGGGCAGCGCGGCATCCCGCCCGATTGCAAGCACCCGATCCGGCGTGAACGTCCGCAGCCCCGCCCAGGACGAGATCAGCCGCGTAACCGGTTCGGTCACCATTGCTTCGTACCGCGCAAGGCCCTCGGCCAGCACCATGTCATCGGCCCAGGCATCGTGCGGGTCCATCGGATGTTCCTCGGCGGGCGAAACGATCAGCGCGCCCGCGTCAGGCTTGGCGTACCATGTTTCCCCGGCCCCGAAGATCATCGGCCAGTGGCGCAGATCATGCCCGCCCGGCGCGGGGATCCGCGCCATCGACCGGCGCAGCGGCGTGAACCCGATGGACGCAATCCCGGCCATCCCGGCCACCACATCCACCCAGGCCCCCGCGGCATTCACTAACACCGAACCCTCGTAATCCCCTCCGGCTTGAACGCGCCAGCCCTGTGCCGTGCGCGTGATCGCTGTCACTTCGGCCCGGGTCACAATCTCCCCGCCATTCCCCCGCAAGACCCGGGCAAAGTCCTGGATCAGCCGATCCGTATCTATATCCCAGGCATCGCCATGAAACGCCGCCCGGTCCACCACCTCCCGGTTCAGGATCGGCCACAGCGCAACGGCCTCATCCACCGTGATCGCCTGCATCTCCATCGCCGCCGCATCCGCCGCGAACTTCCCCGCCGTCTCCGGCGTCCCCACCATTAGCAACCCGCGCGGGCTCAGCACCCCGCCATGCGCCTCAGCCAGATAGGCCTTGCTCGCCCGGTTCAGCGCCACCACCGACGGCTTGCCATAGGTCTCCTCGAACATCGCCGCCGACCGGCCCGAGGTGTGATACCCCAGCGCCGATTCCCGTTCCAGAACGACAACCGACCCCAGTTCCGACAGTCGCGCAGCCGCCGAAATCCCGGCAATCCCGCCGCCGATGACGATGAAATCCTTCACGCTTCCTCCAGCCTGTCCGTCGCGGGCGGCGGGCTGGGGAACAAGGCCCCGACCCGCGCCATCAAGTCCTCATCCACCACCGCACCAAGTGCGGCGAGTGACGGCGCCAACTGCTCCACCGACCGGGCCGAAACGATGGGCCGTGGCCGCGCCGCATGCCGCATCACCCATGCGACAGCCAAAGTCGCCGGGTTCACCCCCGCCTCTGCCGCCAAGGCTGACAGCCCCGCTGCCGCCTCATCCATCTCGGGCAATCCATAACGCTTGGCATACCCCGGATGCTCAGTCAGCCGACCCGTCCCGCCCTTCGCATATTTCCCGGTGAGCAGCCCGCCCCCCAAAGGCGAATAGGGAAACACCGCGATCCCCTGATCCACGGCCATCGGCAGAATCTCGACCTCGGCCTGCCGCTTGAGCAGATTGTACATCGGCTGCACCGCATCAATCCGCGTTCCCAGCACCCCACAAACCGCTTGCGCCTTCATTACCTGCCATGCGGCAAAGTTCGACACGCCGATATACCGGATCAGCCCCCGTGCCTGCCACCCGGCAAAGGTCTCGAATGTCTCCTCCAGCGGCGTCCCCGGATCGAAACGGTGCAGATACAAAAGATCGACCGCCTCCAGCCCCAACCGCCCCCGCGTCTCGTCAAACTGCGCCGCGATATTCGCCCGCCCCGCGCCGCCGGAATACCCCACCTTGGTCGCGACAAAAACCGCGTCCCCCCGGACCATCCCGCCCAATAGCCGGTCCGCCGCCCCGTCAGTATAGATCCACGCCGTATCGAAATGGTTGATCCCCGCCCCCCGCGCCGCCGCATACATCGCAGCCGAGGCTGCGGGATCCGCCCGCCCGCCAAACTGCATCGCGCCAAAGGACAGGGGCGAAACCGGCTCGCCAGAGGTCAGGGTGATTTGCATGGACCCAAGGTCGCACGGCCTTGGCCCGGAAGGGAAGGGGGACCGTTGCACCCCCGCGCCAACGGGCAAGGGACCGCCTTATTCCGGCAGACTCTCCGCATCCCCCGCAACGCCCTGATCCATCAGGATGAACAGGATGATCGACCCTTCCTCGCAGGTCGCATCCGTCCGCCGCGTCGCCACCACGCCCGCCACCGGGCTCTGATACTCGGCCACAACATCGCCAAAGGCGTCAAACTGAACCGCCACCTTCTGCCCTGCCGTCACTCTTTCGCGCAGCCCGACCAGCAGTTCCACATAACCACCCCGCGTCGTGATCACCGGCACCCCGGTATTCCCGATGATGATACCGCTGTCCTTCCCCGTCCGCCCCATCGGCCCCGCAATCACCCGGTTCGCCTTGAGCACATTCAGCGTGCCCTCGACAAACAGCCCGATCATCTCAAGGTCGAGCACACGCGGATTCCCGATCTCGGCCGTCACCGTCGGTATCCCCACAGCCGTCAGTTCATTGCCAAGGATGCCCGGATAACCCCCCGTGCTGTCCAGAATCTGGTCAATCGGGAACAGCATCGCCATCTCGGCCACCGCCGGATTGGTCATGTCCGCCAGATGGAACGCCACCCCGTCCATCCCGGTCGCCACCGTGTGATAATCAATCGCCAGATCGGCATTGGGCCGGAACACCCGGTTGAACAGCAGCCCCGCATGGCGGCTTGGCGCGGAGAACCCGGCCTCGTTCCCCGGAAACTCCCGGTTGATATCCAAGAGATCGATCCCCCGGTTCGAATTGGGCCAGCGCCGCGCCATCCCTTCGATCGCCGGACGCGAGATATCGAACACCGCCGTCACCGTCCCTGCCATCGTCGGCGGGTCCAGCGCCTCCATCACCTTCTGGATCGTGCGGATCGGGCTGATCTCATCCCCATGCACGCCGCTGGTCAGCAGCACCCGCTTGCCCGGCGCTGCCCCCTTGGCCACCATGACCGACACATGCCAGACATGCCCCGACGGCCCCTCGACCCCCCGGAAATAGAACCGGTGCTTGCCCGCAGGCAGCCCCTCCACGTCAAGCGCCGATATGACCGGCTTGCCTCCGATCACATCCCCGGTCAGCGTCACACCGCCCGCAATCTCCTGCGCCACAGCACCGCCACCTGCCGCCAGCACCCCGGCACCCCCCGCCGTGATAAGCGAGGCCAGCATGAAATCCCGGCGGTCCAGTCCATCCTGCATGGCGTATCTCCCCGTCCCAAAGCGGCATGACAGAATCCTACCATGCCCGTCAGGCGATGACAGCCACACAGACTACCCCTTGGTCGTCTCCTTCAGTTTGTCGATCCCCAGCACCTTGAGCGCGAGGCTCTCATAGAACGGCTCGCTCGTGCCCTTCCTGATCTTGCGGATAAAGTATTTCTCGAACCCGATCTTGGCCAGATGCACCCACTTGCCCGACGACGACCAGTTCACATTTCGCGGCGGAATCTGCGGCTGGGCCACAAAGGCGATCCCACTGTCCCCGAAATCGGCCAGACAGACCGCATTCCACGTCCCTACCTCATCCGGCTCCTTGCCCCGGACCAGCGCCCCGATGTTATGCGCCGTCGCCGTGACCATGGATTCGATCATGAATCCGGTCTTGGGCACACCACAGGCCACCGGCGTCGGCCCCATCGGCGGAATGGCCACACAGACGCCCACGGCAAAGATATTGGGAAATGCCGTGCTGCGCTGATGCTTGTCCACGATGGTAAACCCGCGCGGGTTCGACAGCCCGGCGATCCCCGCCACCGGCTTGATCCCCCGGAAGGCGGGCAGCATCATCGCAAAGCCGAAGGGCAGCACCTTCTCGCCCTTGCCCACGCCATCCTCGCCGATCTCCTCGACGGTCATCTGCCCCGCCTCAACCTTCTTCACCTTGGTCGAGGTCATCCACTTGATATGTTTGGCCCGCATTTCGGACTCAAGCAGTCCCTTGGTATCCCCCACCCCATCCAGCCCCAGATGCCCGACATAGGGCTCGGGCGAGAGAAAGGTCATCGGCACCCGGTCCCGGATCTTGCGACGCCGCAATTCGGTCTCGATGATGAACATGAATTCATAGGCCGGCCCGAAACAGGACGCCCCCTGCGCGGCCCCGATGATGATCGGCCCGGGGTTCTTGCAGAACGCCTCAAAGGCGTCATGCGCCCTGACAGCATGGTCCACATGGCAGACGGACTGGGTAAACCCCTCGGGCCCAAGCCCCTCGATCTCGTCAAAGGCAAGTTCCGGACCCGTAGCAATGACAAGGTAATCATAGCCGACAGACGTTCCGTCCACGAGAGCGATCCGGTTTTCCTCGGGGATCAGCCTCTCTGCCGCGACCGCCTTGAAGGCGATCCCCTTCTTAGCCATGATCGGCGCCAGATCAATGCTGATATCCTCGCGTTCACGCCATCCCACGGCGATCCACGGGTTTGACGGGACAAAGTGATAGACCGGATCCTTCGTTACGACCGTGATCGTATCATCAGCCCGCAATTTGTCCCGCAGCTCATAGGCCATGATCGACCCGCCCAGCCCCGCGCCCAGTACCACAACATGCGCCATCCTGAATCCTCCTCCAAGGATGAAATAATACATCAATATAGACTAATGTATAATGCGAGCGATCCGTCCTTGTCATAGATCAACTTCTCCTTGAAACATTTCGGCCCCGCCAAAGCCCTGCCCGATCGCCAAAGGAATGCCCCGCCATGCTCATTCGCCCTGAACAGCCGCAGGACATCGACCAAATTGACAGCCTGACTGCCGCCGCCTTTGCCCCCATGCCCTTCAGCGACGGGCGCGAACCTGCGATCATCCGCGCCCTCCGCCAGGACGGCATGCTGACCCAGTCGCTCGTCGCTGCCGAAGGTGACACTATCCTTGGCCATGTCGCCTTTTCCCCCCTCTCGGCGGGTGATGCGCAGACGGGCTGGTACGGCCTCGGCCCCATCGCCGTCGCCCCCGGCCATCAACGCCGGGGTATTGGCACGGCCCTGATCACTACGGGCCTGCAACACCTGCGCGACAGGGGCGCAATGGGCTGCGCACTGATCGGTGACCCCGCCTATTACAGCCGTCACGGCTTTGTCAGCGATGGCCGCCTGCACTACCCCGGCGTCCCCGAAAGCATCGTCCAGCACATCACATTTGCCGGCCCCGAACCCTTCGGCCTCCTCCGCTACGCCTCGGCCTTTGACGCCTGAAACAACACGGCCCCTGCCGACCCGGCAACAATTCCAGGCAGAAACCGCACCCCGCCAGTTTTCGCTTGTCGCGACTCAAATTCGCAAAATAGCGTGATCGCGGCGGGCAAACTGGCCCGCCGAACGGGGGAAGAAAATGACAATCGCATTCAAGACCATCCTTGCCGCCGCAGCCATCGGCATCAGCCTTGCGGGCTGCGAAGATACGGGCGGCGCGGTCTATTCCAACGACGGATACAACCGGAACGTCCTGATCGTGAACCAGACCGGTCAGACGATCTATCGCTTCTACGGATCGAACGTCGGCACGAACTCGTGGGAGGAAGACATTCTCGGCAGCAGCGTGCTGCTCTCGGGCCAGTCGGTGAACATCAACTTCGACGACGGCTCGGGCTACTGCAATTTCGATTTCAAGGTCGAATTCCAGGACGGCAGCTATGTCACCGAAAGCAACATCAACGTCTGCCAGATCTCGACTTACACGGTCTACTGACTCCGGCGCATCAATAGCAAAGGGCGGGGAATACCCCGCCCTACGCTTATTCCAGAGGTCGTGATGCCCGATCAGCTTGGAATATCGCCCACGATGCCTTCGACATAGAAGTTCATGCCCGAAAGCACTTCGTCCGTCGCCACTTCGCCGTCAGCCAGCCAGACCGACCCGTCCTGCTTGTTCAGCGGCCCGGTGAACGGGTGATAGGCGCCCGACCCGATGGCATCGCGCATTGCCTCGGCCTCGGCTTTCACTTCGGCCGGTACGGCTTCCGTAATCTCGCCGATCAGCACTTCGCCATCACCGATCCCGCCCCAGAACCGGCTGCTTTCCCAGGTCCCGTCCAGAACGGCCTGTACGCGCTTGATGTAATAGGGCGCCCAGTTGTCGATGATCGACGAAATCCGCGGTGTCGGCGCAAAGGCCGCCATGTCGGACGCCTGACCAAAGGTGAACACATTCCCCGCCTCGGCCGCCGCCGCCTGCGGCGCGGTCGAATCGGTGTGCTGCATGACGACGTCGACACCCTGTTCGATCATCGCCTTGGCCGCATCGGCCTCTTTGGCGGGGTCGAACCAGGTATAGGCCCAGGCCACGACCATCTCGACATCCGGGTTCACCTTGCGGGCATGAATAAAGGACGAATTGATGCCCTGAATCACCTCGGGGATCGGGAAGGACCCGATATAGCCGATCTTGTTGGTCTTGGTCATCCGGCCTGCAATCGTCCCGATCACCGCCCGGCCCTCATAAAACCGCGCGTCATAGGTCGCCAGGTTCGGTGCCGTCTTGTAGCCCGTCGCATGTTCGAACTTCACATCGGGGAACTGCGCCGCGACGTTGACGGTCGCGTCCATGTAGCCAAACGACGTCGTGAAGATCAGCTTGCAGCCCTGCAGCACCATCTGCGTGATCGCGCGTTCGGCATCCGCACCCTCGGGGACGGATTCCTGATAGATCGTCTCGACTGCATCACCGAACTCGGCCTCAACCGCCTGCCGCGCCTGATCGTGCTGGAACGTCCAGCCGCCGTCGCCCACCGGCCCGACAAGATGAAGCCCACCTTCAGCGGACCATCCTGCGCGCGCAGCGGCAGACCCAGCGAAGCCGCAAGCGCCGCACCGGCGCCCGAGGCAAGTAGGGTTCTTCTTTTCATGTTTTCGTCTCCCAGGTTTTGCCGGCGTCACTTCCGGCCGTTGTATTCGCCTCAGCTCGAGGCGTGGAAATGTTTGCCCAGCGATCCGGGTGCCCCCATTGCGCCCCCGCGTCCCGCGGACAAAAGCACAAGCGTAAGGATCGTTACCAGATACGGGGCCATCGACAAGATTTCGACCGGAATGGGAACGTTCACAAGCTGCAGGTTCAGCTGCAGGACAGTGACACCGCCAAACAAATAGGCACCAATGACAAGCCGCCCCGGCCGCCAGCTAGCAAAAACGACGATGGCCAGGGCAATCCACCCCGCCCCGGCCGTAACACCCTCGGTCCATTGCGGCACCCGAACCAGCGACAGATAGGCGCCCCCCAGACCCGCGCAGGCCCCGCCGAACAGGATCGCCAGCACCCGCACCCGGATCACCTTGTAACCCAGCGCATGCGCAGCATCGTGGTTTTCCCCCACCGCCCGCAGGATAAGGCCCGCCCGCGAATACTTCAGGAACGCCCAGACCCCCAGACAGATGCCAAGGCCCACATAAACCATCGGATCATGCTGAAACAGGATCGGCCCGATCACCGGAATATCCGAAATCACCGGGATATGGACCGACGGCACAGACGGCGCCCGGATCCCCACATAGCTTTGCCCCAAAAGCGACGACAGCCCCAGCCCCACAAGGGTCAGCGCCAGCCCGGTCGCCACCTGATTGGACAACAGATACTGCGTCAGCACCGCAAACAGCAGCGACAAAGCCGCCCCGCCCGCCGCCGCGCCCAGAAACCCGATCCACGGTGACCCGGTTGCCGTCGCCACGATGAACCCCACGATGGCCCCGGTAATCATCATCCCCTCGACACCAAGGTTCAGAACCCCGGCCCGCTCCACCACCAGCTCGCCAATCGCGGCAAGAAGGATCGGCGTCGCCGCCACCATGAGAGAGGCGACAAGAAGGATCGGATTGATCGCTGACAGATCCATCACGCCACCTCGCGCCGCGCCGCACGGATGCGGTAGTTCGACAGAACATCGATGGCCAGCAGGAAGAACAGAAGCATCCCCTGAAACAACTGAATCGCCGCCGCAGGCAGGCCCAGCGACAGCTGCGCCATCTCGCCCCCGATATAGGTCAGCGCCATCAACAGCCCCGCCAGCAGAATACCGACCGGATTCAAACGGCCCAGAAAAGCCACGATGATCGCCGTGAACCCGTATCCCACATTGAAATCAATGCTGATCTGCCCCGCGGGCCCCGTCACCTCGAACAGCCCCGCCATTCCGGCCAATGCCCCCGACACGCCCATGCAGACGATCACCAGCCGCCCCGGATTGACCCCGGCAAAGGCCGCGGCCCGTGGACTCTGTCCCGTCACCCGGATCGAAAAACCCAGCATGTGCCGCGACAGGATCACATAAGCCACGATGACGGACAGGAACGCCGTCACCACACCCCAATGCATCCCCGTCCCGGCAATCAGCTCCGCATTCGCGGTCGTCGCCCATTGTGCAAGGTTGCGGGATCCCGGAAATCCCATCCCCTCCGGGTTGCGGAGCCACCCCAGCGCCGCCGCCGCGAGCAGCGACTGCGCAACATAGACCAACATCAGCGACACAAGGATCTCGTTCGTCCCGAACCGCACCTTGAGCACCGCCGGTATCATCGCCCACAAGAACCCGCCCAGGGCCCCCGCGATGATCGCCAGCGGAAAGATGATCCACCATTCCGCAGGATAGAACGCCAGCGCCGTGGCCGCCCCCGTCAGGGCGCCCATGATGTACTGCCCCTCGGCCCCGATGTTCCAGATGCCCGCCTTGAACCCGAACGACAACCCGATCGCGATCAGGATCAGAGGCCCCGCCTTGACCAGAAGTTGCGGCCTTGCATAGCTTGCAAATGGCCCGAACAGCGGGTCCCAGAATATCGTGCGGATCGCCTCGACCGGGTCCTTGCCCAGGGCGGCAAACATCAGGCCACCGGCAATCATCGTCGCCACAACCGCAATGACCGGCGTCGCAATCGTCCAGCCCCGCGACGGCTGGGCTCGCTTCTCCAGCCGGATCAAACCGCGCCCTCCCGGCCCGTCATGCGCCCCTCAGCCCGCCACATGCGCGC
>JBGSQL010000417.1:0-12192 GCA_041738105.1 Rhodobacter sp.
GCACCAGATCTCGGGCGGGCAGCGCCAGCGCGTCTCGCTGGCGCGCGCGCGGGCGCGATCGCCCAAACTGCTGCTGCTGGACGAGCCATTGGCCGCCTTGGACAAGAAACTGCGCGAGCATACGCAGTTCGAGTTGATGAACATCCAGCACCAGACCGGTGTGACCTTTGTTGTCGTGACCCATGACCAAGAAGAGGCGATGACGCTGTCCGACCGAATCGCGGTGATGGACAAGGGGCAGGTCAAGCAGGTCGGCAGCCCGACCGAGGTGTACGAGTATCCCAACAGCCGGTTCGTTGCGGGCTTCATCGGATCCGTGACCCTTTTTGATGCGACGGTCGAGCGGATCGACGGCGACCTTGCGCAGGTGGCCGTGCCGGCGCTGGGTGGTGTGGTGCAGGCGCGCGCGGTGTCAGATCTTTCGCCGGGGGCTGCGATCACGCTCGCGGTGCGGCCCGAGAAGATCGCCCTAACACGCGAACGGCCGGACAGCCCGAACGCCTTTGCAGGCGTGGTCCAGGATCTTGGTTATTTCGGCAAGGATTCACTTTACCGCGTTGTGTTGCCTGCGGGTCAGGTGGTCTCGGTCAACTCTGTCAACGCGCGACGCGTTGGTGAGAACGAGCGCGTGGCGGTTTGGGAGGATAGCGTCTGGCTGTCGTTCGATCCGTCGTCGGCGATCCTTCTGAGGGACTAGGCCTATGACGGACGCAGCCCGCCAGGCACATGCGGCACAGACCGGGGCGACGGCAGCGGGGCGGCATGACGGGCCGCTGATGCGCTGGTTCAACCTGCGTGGCTGGGCGCGGCTGGTGATCTCGCTGCCCTATGTCTGGCTGCTGCTGTTCTTTTTCCTGCCCTTCGTGATCGTGGTGGCGATGAGTTTTGCCACCCGGACCCCCACCGCGCCGCCGTTTTCCTTTGGCGGCGAGCATCCGATCCTGAACCTTGAGGGCTATGCCCGCCTGTTCCAGGATGCGCTGTATATCCGGGCCTTCCTGACGTCTGTCACCAATGCGCTTACGGCGACGGTGCTGTGCCTGCTGATTGGCTATCCGATGGCGCTGGGCATCACGCGGGTCAGCAAATCCTGGCGTAATGTGCTGCTCATGCTGGTGATCCTGCCATTCTGGACCTCTTTCCTGCTGCGGGTCTACGCTTGGATGGGGCTGTTGGGAAACAACAGCTGGTTCAACCGCCTGCTGACCGAGGCCTACAACTGGATGGTGCCAAGTGAATGGGCGCTGCGATCGATCCCGATGATGAACTCGAACTTCGCGGTGGTGCTGGTGACGGTGTATTCCTACCTGCCGTTCATGATCCTGCCGCTTTATGCCAATCTGGAAAAGCTGGACCGCACGCTGGACGAGGCGGCGATGGATCTGGGCAGCCGGCCATCGCGTGTGTTCCTGGACGTGACGCTGCCCCTTTCGGTGCCGGGGATGATCGCGGGGGGGCTTCTGGTATTCATCCCGGCGGCGGGCGAGCTGATCATCCCGTCGCTGGTCGGCAACGCCTCGCAACCGATGATCGGGCGGGTGATCTCGGATGAATTCGCCAGCGCGCGGGATTGGCCTATGGCTTCGGCGGTGGCGGTGGCGCTGTTGTTCCTCTTGGTGCTGCCGATGATGGCCTATACCCACTTCGAGGGGAAATCCCATGCCAAGGCAGAGGATCGGCCATGAACCGCCGTCCTGTCTTTCTGATCACGATGCTCTGTTTCGGCTTTGCCTTTTTCTACATCCCGATCCTGTCGATGATTGTCTACTCGTTCAACGCCTCGCGGCTGGCGACTGTCTGGGGCGGGTTTTCGCTGAAATGGTACGCCTCGCTATTTGGCAACGCGCAGATCATCAACGCTGCGATCCTTTCGCTGAAGATCGCGGTCGTATCCGCCACCTTTGCCACGATCTTGGGCACGATGGCAGGGATTGCGCTGGCGCGGTTCAAGCGGTTTCGGGGCCGCGTGCTGTTCTCGGGGCTTGTCACTGCGCCGCTGGTGATGCCCGAGGTGATCACCGGTATCTCGTCGCTGATGCTGTTCATCCTTATGGCCGAATGGATCGGCTGGCCCGGGTCGCGCGGCTTCACCACGATCACCATCGCGCACATCACCTTTTCCATGACCTTCGTCGCCACGATCGTGCACTCCCGCATGGTGCAGGCCGACCAGGCGATCGAGGAGGCGGCGATGGACCTGGGTAGCCGGCCCTGGGAGGTTATGAAGGACATCACCCTGCCGATCATCTCGCCCGCCATCCTGTCGGGCTGGCTGCTGGCTTTCACGATCTCGCTCGACGACGTGGTCATCACCAACTTCACCACCGGGCCGGGAAATACCACGTTGCCGCTGCTGATCTGGTCGAAGGTCAAACTGGGTGTGACGCCCGACATCAATGCGCTGGCGACGATCACCGTGGTCATTGTCGGGATCGGCGTTCTTATCGCCGGGATGATCCTGAACCGGGCCGAGAAGCGGCGCGAGCGTGACATGCGCCTGGCCTACAGGGCGAATGAATGACGCCCGAGGCGCTGATCACAACACCGCTTGGTGTGCCGGGGTCGGGGCGTGTCCGCTACGGGGCTGCAATGGCGCTGTGGCGGGAGGCGCGGCTTTCCGCAGGGGCGCTGGAGGTATTCCGTATCTGCTCGGCGCGCGACGGGGATGATCCACGGCCCTTGCTGATGGCGCGCGGCCTGGCGGACGAGGTGCCCCCACCTGCGGCCCTTTCCCCGGCCAGCGTGATCGCGCGGATGATCGACGAGACGGATCGCTATCTTGCCGCGCTGCCCGGACCGGGGATTGCCGAGGTGCGCGCGGGGATCGCGCAAACGCGCGACGCACCCGTGACCCCGCCCGAACCTTGGCTAACCGAGGTGGTCGAGGCGCATCTGCCGGTGGCGGTGAAGGCCATCGCCCAGACGCATCCGGCGCTGGCCAGGGCGATTGCCGACGTGGCGCCGCTGCTGCATTGGGTAAACTACGACGCCTACCCGGCGGCCGAGATCGGCGAGGCGTTTCGCACGGGGCACGCATTTGCCTCGCTGATCGGGGGCGGTGCGCCGGTTGCGGCGCGCGATTTCGATCTGGGCCTGTTCCTGATTGCACCGCATGTCCTTTACCGCGACCATTGCCACCGCGCGTCCGAGCTTTACGCCCCGCTGACCGGCCCGCATGGCTGGCGTTTCGGGCCGGGGGCGCCGCTGGTGATCAAGCCTGCGCATGTGCCGGTGTGGAACGAGCCGTTCCGCCCGCATCTGACCAAGGTGGGGCCGCTGCCGTTTTTGGCGCTGTTTTGCTGGGCCCGCGATGTGAACGAGGACGCGCGCGTTCTGCCGGCGCCGGACTGGGCGCAGCTTGAAGCGCTGCGCCTTTCGGTGAGCGAAGGTGACATAGCATGACAACGGGGGGCGAGGAGCTTTACGGCGAAAAGCTTATCCGTATCCTCGAGGCGATCTGGGGCGACGGGTTCCTGTCGCCAGGTGGCGAGACCGAGGTGGCGCGTCTGGTGGCCGGGGTCGATTTCGCAGGCAAGGCGGTGCTCGACATCGGGTGTGGCGCGGGCGGCATCGACGTGGCGCTGGTGGCGAACCATGGCGCGGGGTTCGTGACCGGGATGGATGTCGAGGATGGGGTGCTGGCCCATGCGCGGGCGCTGGTGGGCCGGCGCGGATTGGGCGCCCGGATCGGGCTGGTCAAGGTTGTGCCGGGGCCTTTGCCCTTTCCGCCCGGCACCTTCGACATCGTGTTTTCCAAGGATTCGATCGTGCATATCCCGGACAAGGACGCCCTGATGCGCGAGGTGTTCCGGGTGTTGCGGCCAGGTGGCTGGTTTGTCGCGTCTGACTGGCTGATCGGGCATGACGACGCGCCCAGCCCCGCGATGGCCGCCTATATCGCGGCCGAGGGGCTGGATTTTGGCATGGCCTCGCCCCGGCGCTATGGCGCGGCGATGACCGCTGCAGGCTTTCGCGAGGTGCGCATTGAAAATCGCAACGCCTGGTATCGCGAGGTGGCGGCGCAGGAGCTGGATCGGCTGCGCGGCCCGCTGGGGCGGGACATGGCGCGCGAGTTGGGCGAGGATTTCGTTGCCCATAACGTCGAGATCTGGGAACGGATGATCCCGGTCCTGACCACGGGCGAGCATTGCCCGACCCATCTGAGGGCGCAAAAACCGCGCTGATCCGGCGCGTGGCCCCACCTAGCGCAGGCGGGCGCCATCCTCGGCAAAGATCATCGCATCGGCGGGATCAAAGCGCAGACCGGCCATCGCGCCCATTTTCACATGCGGATCGTCGCGCGATTCCACCACGATCTTTTCGCCCGACGGCGCGCTGAGGTGGATGTAGCTGACGCCGCCCAGCGCCTCGGTCATCTCGACGCGATGGGTGTCGCCGGCAAGGTCGAGTGCCAGGTGCTGTGGGCGCAGGCCGAGCGATACTCTTGCGCCTGCCCCCGGCAGAGCAACCGTCGTGGCAATCGGATCCTTGCCTAGCCCTGGCGCACGGACGGTGCCCTTTTCGGTCACCGCCGCGACGAAGTTCATGGCGGGCGATCCGATGAAACCCGCAACAAAGCGGTTGTCGGGATCATGATAGAGGTCGAGCGGCCGGCCGACCTGCTCTACCCGGCCCGCCCGCAGAACCACGATCTTGTCGGCCAGCGTCATCGCCTCGACCTGATCATGGGTGACATAGATCATCGTTGCACCAATTTCGCGGTGCAGCCGGGCGATTTCCACCCGCATCTCGACGCGCAGCTCCGCGTCGAGATTGGACAGTGGTTCGTCGAACAGAAACACCTCGGGGCCCCGAACGATTGCGCGCCCGATCGCGACCCGCTGGCGCTGGCCGCCCGACAGCGCCTTGGGCTTGCGTGCAAGGTAATCGTCCAGCTTCAGGATCCGGCTGGCCTCGGTCACCTTGCGGTCGATGTCGGCCTTGGGATGGCCGGTCATCTTCAACCCGAAGCCCATGTTCTCGGCCACCGTCATATGCGGGTAAAGCGCATAGGTCTGGAAGACCATCGCCACCCCGCGTTCGCTGGGATCGGCCCTGGTCACATCGCGCGCGCCGATGCGGATGGTGCCTGCGCTGGTTTCCTCGAGCCCCGCGACCATGCGCAGAAGCGTGGATTTGCCACAGCCCGAGGGGCCGACGAAAACGCAAAACTCGCCGTCCTCGACCGTCAGATCGACGCCGTGGATCACCTGCGCCTCGCCATAGCGCTTTACGACGCGCTCCAAAGTTACTCCCGCCATGTATCCTCCCCTTCGACCCGTCTCAGGGTCTGTCCTGTTCCGGAAAGCGCCAGCTTTCCGCTTCTGCGGCGATACGTGCCGCCGTCTCGTTCAGTTTCGGTGCCAGTGCCGCCAAGGCGTCAAGTGTGGTCCGCGCCGTGGTCGACGTGATCGACAACGCGCCCATGACACGCCCGGTGCGGGTCAGGATCGGGACGGCGACGCAGATAATGCCCGGCTCGTGCTCTTCACGGTCAAGCGCGAAGCCGCGCACACGAATCGCCTGAAGCTCGGCAAGCAGCTTTTGCGGCGTGTCGAGCGTGTGTTCGGTGAAGCGGTGAAACGACTGTCGTTCCAACGCGCGGTCCAGCTCGTCCGGGGGCAGGTGGGCCAGCATCGCCTTGCCCACACCGGTGCAATAGGCCGGGCCGACCTTGCCGGCCTGGCTGAACATTTCGACCGGGCGCGCCGCGTTGCGCTTGTCAACGTAGAGCACCTGACCCAGGTCAAGCTGCGCAAGGTGGATCGTCTCGCCCAATTCGCCGGAAAGGCTGTCGATCCAACGCCTTGCCAGCGGCGCGATCGAGCTTTGGGCCCAGGCGGCATGGGCCAGGCGCACCAGGCGCACGCCCAGGCCGTAGGTCTGCCGATCCGGATCGTAGGCCAGCATCCCCTGATGCGTCAGCGTCTGGAGAAAGCGATAGAGCGTAGCCTTGGGGTAGGGTCCCTCTGTCAGCAATTCGGAAAAGCGGACGGGGCGGCCCACCTGCGCCACCCGGTCAAGCACGTCGAGCGCCTTGCCCACCGTGCCATCGCCCCCGCTTTCCATTCTCATGCCGCTTCGCCTTTCCTGACGGTTGACAGGGTAGACGATACGCCGCATAGTTTTCAATATTCAAGACTGAGTTTCAAATAATGGAACCAAAAGGGAGGAAAACCATGGTCCATTCCAAGGCTGGCACGCTTGCCCTTGTGGCGGCGCTGCTGATGTCCACCGCCGCTGTGGCACAGCAACGCGTGCTGCAGTACAACGCCGACTACGATCCGATCCCGCTGGCCGCGATGGAAGCGCTGATCGCCGATTTCGAGGCCGCCAATCCCGATATCGATGTACAGCTGAACAACTTTGATCACGAAGGCTACAAGACCGCGATCCGCAACTTTCTGACCACCGATTCGCCCGATCTGGCGAACTGGTATGCCGGGAACCGCATGGCACCCTTTGTCAGCGCGGGCCAGTTCCTTGACGTGACGGATGTGTGGGAGAGCAATGGTCTGGGTGAATCACTCGCCTCGGCCAAGGCGTCGATGACGATCGATGGCAAGCAGTGGGGCGTTCCCTACACCTATTACCAGTGGGGCATCTATTTCAACAAGGATGCCTACAAGGCGGCCGGTGTCGAAGTACCTGCAACCTGGGACGAGTTCGTGGCCAACTGCGAGAAGTTCTCGGCGGCGGGGATCGACTGCCTGACCACCGGCACCTCGGCGCTGTGGCCCGGAGCGGGCATCTTCGACTATCTCTCGTTGCGCACCAACGGCTACGAGTGGCACATGGATCTGACGGCCGGCAAGGTGGCCTGGACTGATCAGAAGGTGCGCGATGTATTCGCGCAATGGGCCCGGATCCAGCCTTACATCACCAAGAACCATGCCGCGATCGACTGGCAGGATGCGGCAGCGCTGATGGTGCAGGGCAAGGCCGCAAACTATGTGATGGGCAACTTCGCCGTGGGCGTCTTCAAGGAAGGCGGCATGACGAACGACAACCTCGGCTTCATGGTGTTCCCGGAAATTACCCCCGGCGTGCCGCGGGCTGAAGAGGCGCCGACCGATACCATCCATATCCCCGCAGGTGCCAAGAACGTCGAGGACGCCAAGAAGTTCCTGGCCTTTGTCGCCTCGGCCGATGCGCAGACCAAGTGGAACACCGCAGTCGGTCAATTGCCCACCAACAAGAACTCGTCGGTGCCTGCCGATGATCCGTTCCTGGTGGCCGGGTTCGAGACGCTGTCCACGGCCTATGCGCTGGCACAGTTCTTCGACCGCGACGCGCCGGCCGAAATGGCCAAGGCCGGGATGGAAGGCTTCCAGGAGTTCATGGTGAAGCCCGAGCGCCTGGATGCCATTCTTGATCGGCTCGAGAAGATGCGCGCCAAGGTCTACTGATCGACCTCCCAGATGGCGCCCCCGGTTGGGGGCGCCGCCAAGACTGTGCCCCGGACGGCAGCGCCCGGGGTGCCCTTACCGCGCCCGGATCCAGACCTGTCTGGCACGTCGATCCAGCCGCCGACAAAGGACGCCACCATGACCGCCTACTGGAAAGCGAACCAGCGCCGGCTTGCCCCCTGGCTGTTCCTTGCGCCGGGCCTTGTGATGTTCGCGATCTATGTCGTGATCCCGATCTTTCAGTCGATGTGGATCAGTTTTTACGACTGGGACGGTCTGGGCGAGCGGGTCTGGATCGGCACCGCGAACTATACTGAACTGGTCGACGACGAGGCGTTCTACATCTCATTGAAAAACAACGTGATCTGGCTGGTGCTTTATCTGCTGGCGGTGCCTGTCGGGCTGATGGTTGCAATCTTCCTGAACCAGACGGTTTGGGGCATCCGGATGTACAAGTCGCTGTTCTTCTTTCCCTTCGTGATCTCGCAGGTGGTCGTCGGACTGATGTTCGCGTGGTTCTACGCACCGAACTTCGGCCTGTTCTACAAGCTGACCGAGATCCTGTTCGGCGAAGGCACAGCGATTCTGGCCGATGAACGTTACGTGACCTATGGCATCATTGCTGCCGGTCTCTGGCCGCAGATTGCCTATGTCATGATCCTTTACCTGACGGGTCTGAACAACGTCGCCCCCGATCAGGTCGAGGCGGCGCGGCTGGATGGTGCGAAGGGCTGGAAGATGCTGTGGTATGTCATTCTGCCGCAACTGCGTCCGGCTACCTTCATCGCGGTGGTGGTTACCGTGATCGGCGCGCTGCGCAGCTTTGATCTGGTCTCGATCATGACAGGCGGCGGCCCCTACGGCACGTCGCGCGTGCTGTCGTTCTACATGTATGAACAGGCGCTCAGCGAATACGGCTATCGCATGGGTTATGGCGCGGCGATCGCGGTGGTGCTGTTCGCAATCATGATGATCTTCATTTCGGGCTTCATCTGGAAGATGTGGCGCGACGAAACGGAGCGCTGAGAGATGTTCCCCAGACCCATCGCGCAGACCTCTCCGGCCACGCAACTGCTTTACAAGATTGCGCTTCCGGTGGCGCTGGTGCTGTGGCTGCTGCCGCTTCTGGGCGTTGCTGTCACCTCGGTGCGCCCGGCCTCGGATCTGGCGCAGGGCAATTACTTCGGGGTGCCCAGCTATCTGGCCTTCGAGAACTATGCGGACGTGTTCCGTAACACGCCTATGGCACGCTACATCCTCAATTCCTTCGTCGTGACCATCCCGACGGTGATCGGCGCGGTTGCACTGTCGCTGATGACTGGCTTCGCACTGGCGATCTATGGCTTCCGGTCCAACCTCTTCGTCTTCTTCCTGTTCGTCGCGGGAAATTTCGTGCCGTTCCAGATCCTGATGGTGCCGGTGCGCGACATGACGGTGAACCTGGGCATGTTCAACACATGGTACGGCCTTGCGCTGTTCCACATCGCGTTTCAGACCGGGTTCTGCACGCTCTTCATGCGCAACTTCATCAAGGCGCTGCCGTTCGAGCTGATCGAGGCCGCGCGGGTCGAAGGGGTCAGCGAGGTGCGGATCTTCTGGTACATCGTGCTGCCCCTGATGCGCCCTGCGATCGCGGCGCTGTCGGTGCTGATCTTTACATTCATCTGGAATGATTTCTTCTGGGCGACGGTGCTGACGACCAGCCCGCAATCCCAGCCGATCACCGCCGGCCTTTCGTCGCTGAACGGGCAATGGATCGCCGCCTGGCACCTTGTTTCGGCGGGCTCGATCCTTGCCGCCCTGCCCCCCGTGCTGATGTTCTTCCTGATGCAGAAGCATTTCATCGCGGGCCTCACCCTCGGAGCCGTGAAATGACCAGGATTGCCTTCATCGGTGCAGGATCGACGGTGTTCATGAAGAACATCGTGGGCGATGTGCTGCACAAGCCCGCCCTTTCGGACGCTACTCTTGCGCTGATGGACATCGACACGAAGCGGCTGGAGGAAAGCGCGCTGGTCGCGCGCAAGCTGGTGGCCTCGCTCGGCGCGGCGGCACGGGTCGAGACGTACACCAGCCAGCGCGCAGCGCTGGAGGGCGCCGATTTCGTGATCGTGGCTTTCCAGATTGGCGGTTACAAACCCTGCACGGTGACCGATTTCGAGGTGCCGAAACGCTACGGCCTGCGCCAGACCATCGCCGATACGCTGGGCGTGGGCGGTATCATGCGGGGCCTGCGCACCGTGCCGCACCTGTGGAAGATCGCCGAGGACATGGCCGCGGTCTGCCCGGACGCGCTGATGTTGCAATACGTCAACCCGATGGCGATCAACACCTGGGCGCTGTCGGCGCGCTTTCCCGCGTTGAAGCAGGTGGGCCTGTGCCATTCGGTGCAGGGCACGGCAGCCGAACTGGCGCGCGATCTGGGCATTCCGGTGGGTGACTTGCGCTACAGGGCGGCGGGCATCAACCACATGGCGTTCTACCTGAACTTCGAGGCGCGCAACCCTGACGGCAGCTACCGCGACCTTTATCCCAGCCTGCGCGAGGGCTATCGTGCCGGGCGCATCCCGCTGGAAAGCGACTGGAACCCGCGCTGCCCCAACCTGGTGCGCTATGAGGCGATGATGCACCTGGGGTACTTCGTGACCGAAAGCTCGGAGCACTTTGCAGAGTATGTGCCATGGTTCATCAAGACCGGCCGCCCCGATCTGATTGATCGGTTCCGTATTCCTCTGGATGAGTATCCGGTGCGTTGCGAGGAACAGATCGCCCGTTGGGCGGCCCAGGCTGAAAGCTACCGCACCGCCGATCGGATCGAGGTGCAGCCCAGTCATGAATATGCGGCGACGATCATGAATGCTGTCGTGACCGGCGCCCCTGCGGTGATCTACGGCAATGTGGCAAACAAGGGCTTTCTGCCACAACTGCCCGAAGGCGCGGCGGTCGAGGTGCCGTGCCTCGTCGATGCGAACGGGATCCAGCCAACGGTGGTGCAGGGCATCCCGCCGCAGCTGATTGCGCTGATGCGAACAAACCTGAATGTTCAGGACCTGACGGTGGCCGCCCTGATGGAGGAGAACCGAGAGCACGTCTATCATGCCGCGATGCTGGATCCGCACACGGCGGCGGAGCTGGACCTGAACCAGATCCGCGATCTGGTCGATGACCTGATCGCGGCGCATGGCGACTGGCTGCCCGACTGGTTGCACCCTCGCAAAGCCGCCTGACCCCGTACTTCTTCTGTTTCCAAGTATCCCCGCCGGAGGCTCTCGCCTTCCACCAGATCAAGGGCCCGCCATGACAGACCATTCTGCCTCCCCCGATCTGCCCGTCTTCCCGGACCTGAAGGGCAAGTCGGTTTTCATTACCGGTGGCGGCTCGGGCATCGGGGCTGCACTTACCGAGGGCTTCTTGCGCCAGGGGGCGCAGGTGGCCTTCGTGCAGCGATCCGACGCCCGCGTTTTTTGTGACCGGATGGAAGCGGCGACAGGCCGCCGGCCACTGTTCCTGACCTGCGACATCACTGATACCGAAGCGCTGCGGTCGGCCATCGTCGAGGCGGCGGCGGCGCACGGGCCGGTGGGCGTACTTGTCAACAACGCAGCTAACGACGATCGCCACAAGACGCTCGAGGCGACCGAAGCCTATTGGGATCAGATGATGGCGATCAATCTGCGCTGCTACTTCTTTGCGGCGCAGGCGGTGATCCCCGGCATGAAGGCCATCGGCGGCGGAGCCATCATCAACTTCTCGTCGATCAGCTACATGATGGGCCTGGGCGACTATCCGGCCTATGTCAGCGCCAATTCCGGGATCAACGGGCTGACGCGCGGGCTTGCGCGCGAGTTCGGTACGGATCGGATCCGGGTGAATGCGGTTGCGCCTGGCTGGGTTCTGACCCAGCGCCAGAAGGATCTGTGGGTCACGCCCGAGGCGTTGGCGGCGCATCTGGCGCGTCAGTGCCTGAAAGACGCGCTGGTGCCCGAGGACATCGTGGGCGGCGTGCTGTTCCTTGCCTCGCAGGCGTCGCGCATGATGACGGGCCAGGCCCTGGTGATCGACGGCGGCGTGGTGGTTTCGGGATGAGCGTGGTCGGGCGCATCAGGCCTGCGTGGATCGCGGTTGACTGGGGCACAAGTAACCTGCGGGCCTATGCGATGGACGCGGCGGGTGTGCTGGCCGAGGCCGCTTCCGAGGACGGCATGGGCGGGCTGACACGTGACGCGTTCGAGCCCGCGCTGTTGCGGCTGATCGAACCGTGGTTGCGCCCTGGACATGTGACGCCGGTCCTTGCCTGTGGCATGGTAGGCAGCCGGCAGGGCTGGCACGAGGCACCTTATCGCGCGGTGCCCTGCGCCCCGCTGGATGCATCAACGCTGGTGGCGGTGCCGACGCGGGATCCGCGCCTGGAGGTGCGTCTGGTGCCCGGGCTGAAACAGATCAGCCCGGCCGATGTGATGCGGGGCGAGGAAACCCAGATCGCCGGGGCGCTGGCGCTGGTGCCCGATTTCGATGGCGTGCTGTGCCTGCCCGGCACCCATTCCAAATGGGTGCATGTCAGTGCGGCCGAGGTGGTCAGCTTTCAAACCTACATGACGGGCGAGATGTTCGCGCTGTTGTCCGAACACTCGGTGCTGCGCCATGGCCTGAGCAGCGATGGCTGGGACGAGACGGCCTTTGACACAGCGGTGTCGGACGCTCTGTCGCGGCCCGAGCGGATCGCCGCCAGGCTGTTTGCATTGCGCGCCGAAGGGCTGATCGCCGGGCTGACAGCGGCGGTCGC
>JBGSQL010000426.1:0-8669 GCA_041738105.1 Rhodobacter sp.
GCCGCAAGCGTGGCCGCCGTCAGCCGCAACGGCTCGATCAGCACCGGGTGGCCATCGCGCCGAACCTCGCGCAGATCGGCAAAGTCCAGCCGGGTCAGCACTTCGCCCATCGCGAGGCGCCCCAGAACGACCATCTCGACCATCACAAGCCGCGCTTCGGTGGCAAGTTCGGCGGCAGTGCGCCGCGCAAGGGTCGAGCCATCGAAAAGGATCGTCTCCTGCGGCAACCAGTCCAGACTCGCGCCTGCGCCAAGTTGCAGCGACACCTCCATCTTGGCCCGGCCACTGGTGCTGGCATAAGCGCGCTCGGCCGTCTGGGTGGTGCCGACGGCCCGCGTTCCTGCGTCCAGAGCCAGGGCGAACCGCAACCGATCGCCCCCGGTCAATCCCCCCGCCGTGTTCAGGAACACAATCTCCGGATCAGCGTCCTGCACCCGCGGCAGGAACGCCTTGGCGGATCCCGCCTGATAGA
The DNA here is from genome assembly GCA_041738105.1 of Rhodobacter sp. Classification (GTDB taxonomy): domain Bacteria; phylum Pseudomonadota; class Alphaproteobacteria; order Rhodobacterales; family Rhodobacteraceae; genus Aliitabrizicola. The sequence goes on from JBGSQL010000426.1 coordinate 473, forward strand.
GGTCAGCCAGACGGGTCACACCGTCGCGCAGGCAAAGCCGCACCTCGGCCCGCCCTGTCGCGCGTTGCAGGTGCGCCAGCCCCACCTCGCTGAAACAACCATCTTCAGGCATCCGATCCCCCGCTTGCCCCTGACCCTAGGCAGGGCGGCGCGCCCCCTCAACATCCCCGGGTGCTGTCTGCACCGGGCTGCCGCCCCCGCCTCACCACCGCCCACTGAATGACCTGCATCGCACAATAAACGGGCAATTCGCGCAACTCCCGGGGGTGGCAGCGCCCCAAATTCCGGGCTGGAAATACAAGGGCCGATCGGCTAGGCCCTCGGCCCATGACCGACACTGTGCAAAGCCTAGATATCCGCCGCCCGGACGACATGCACCTGCATCTGCGCGACGGGCCGATGCTGCAAGCGGTGCTGCCGGAAACCACGCGCCATTTCGCGCGCGCCATCATCATGCCCAACCTCGTGCCGCCCGTCGTGACCTTGGCCGAGGCGGCCGCCTACCGCGATCGCATCCTTGCCGCCTTGCCCGACGGCACGACGTTCGAGCCACTGATGACGCTTTATCTGACCGAGGGCAGCGATCCCGACGATGTGGCGGCTGCCCATGCAAGCGGTCTGGTCAAGGCGGTGAAGCTCTATCCCGCAGGGGCGACCACCAATTCGCAATCCGGGGTGCGCGACATCGGTCGGGTCCAAGCCGTGCTTGAGCGGATGGCAGAGATCGGCCTGCCGCTTTGCGTCCATGGCGAGGTCACCGACCCGGCCGTCGACATCTTCGACCGCGAGGCGGTGTTCATCGACACAGTTCTTGATCCGCTGCGTCGGGCGACCCCGGGGCTGCGCGTGGTGATGGAGCATATCACGACGACAGAGGGCGTCGCCTATGCTCGGCAGGGCGGCGCGGATCTGGCAGCGACGATCACCGCGCATCACCTGGTGATCAACCGCAACCATATCCTCGCGGGGGGCATTCGGCCGCACTACTACTGCCTGCCCGTCGCCAAGCGCGAACGCCACCGCCTTGCCCTGCGCGAAGCTGCGACCAGCGGCGAGTCGTGCTTTTTTCTCGGCACCGACAGCGCACCTCATACCGATGCGCTGAAGGAACAGGCCTGCGGTTGTGCCGGCTGCTTTACCGCGCCAAACGCCCTGGCCATCGTCGCGCAGGTGTTCGACGATGAAGATGCCCTGCCCCGCCTGGAAGGCTTTACCAGCCTGAACGGCGCGGTCTTTTACCGCATGCCCCCCAACCCGACCCGCATCAGGCTGGTCAGGGCGGCGGCGACCGACGCGGCGACAAAGATCATGACCGGCCTTGGCCCCGTGACCATCTTCGATCCCGGATTTCCCCTGACATGGCACGTCGAAGCCCTGTAGCCTTTAGCGTGACCAGAAAGTCGAGCATGACATGACCGCACCCGCCCCCAGCCGGACACTGCGCAAGACACTGGGCCAACTGGCGTTGGCGCTGTTGAATGCCACGCTTCTGCTGGCGCTTGCGGTGATCGTCAGCGCGTTGATGCTGACGGATCGGCTGCAATCGCTGGCCGCCGATACCGCCGCCGCCGCCGTGGCGACGATCGGCCCCGATCTGCGCGAACGGCTTGGCCAGGATCTGGCAACGGTCCATCAGGCGCTGGCCCGGCTCGACACGCTCGAGGCTCGGATCACGGCGGCCACAACCGAGGCCGACAGCGCAACCGCCGCGCAATTGGTCGAGGTGCGCGACGAGATCCGCGCATTGACCCGTCAGGTCACGGCCCTGAACGCCGGCCTGAGCGATCTTCGCGCCACGTCCGGGGCCAGCGTGCAAGGCGCGATCGACACAGTTCTGGCAGCGATCGTCACCCGCCTTGCCGCCCCCCTGCAACCCCCCGAGGATACCGCGCCATGATCCCGTCCAGCTTTCCGCCAAAGGATGAAATCGCCCGCCTCACGGCGCGGATGCTGCTCGAGATCGGCGCCGTGCATTTCAACGCGGCCACGCCCTTCACGCTGGCCTCGGGGCTGCCCTCGCCAACCTATATCGACTGTCGCAAGCTGATCAGCTTTCCCCGCATCCGTGCGACCCTGATGGATTTCCTGACCATCACCGTGATGCGCGACGCGGGCTTTGAGGCCTTCGACAACATCGCGGGCGGCGAAACCGCCGGCATCCCCTTTGCTGCGCTGGTGGCCGAGCGTCTGGCGCTGCCGATGACCTATGTCCGCAAGAAGCCCAAGGGCTACGGCCGAAACGCGCGGATCGAGGGCGTCATGACCCCTGGCCAGCGCGTGCTGCTGGTCGAGGATCTGACCACGGATGGCGGATCGAAGCTCAGCTTCGTCGAGGCTATCCGCGAGACGGGGGCCAGTTGCGCCCACACGGCAGTGATCTTTTACTACGGCATCTTTCCCGAAACGCCGCAGCGCCTTGCCGATCACGGGGTTGCGCTGCATCACCTCTGCACCTGGTGGGACGTGCTGGCCGAAGCCCGCGCCGCCGGGTCGTTCGACGCGGCCACCCTCACCGAAGTCGAGGCTTTCCTCGACGATCCGCGCGCCTGGCAGGCCGCCCGCACCACGGCATGATCCCGCCGATTTCGGGTGCCCTGCGGCGCACGGCAGCATAGCTTGCCCCCAGCCTCACCCGACGAATCGCGCAGGGTTTGTGGCGTGTGCGGGCAGGACCACACCATCCTGTAGCGCGCCGGGGGCATTCGGGTTATCATCCCTTGTCAGGGCGGGTTATCCACCGGGTTATCAGAGTTGCCAAAACGCCCCCGAACGCGCATCAGACCGGGACGCCGAACCGGATCTCAACCGGAGGCGCAACAGGGACAGAGCAGACATGAGCGAAGTGACATCGATCCGTCCGGGCCTGCCGATCGCCGCAGAACCCGAGGCGCTTCCCCAGAACATCGAGGCCGAACAGCAACTGCTGGGCGTCATCCTGACGAACAATGACGTGTACGATCGGATCTCGTCGCTGGTGCGCGCGGAACACTTCTTCGATCCTGTCCACGCCCGCATCTTCGAGATCGCCGCCGCCCGCATCCAGAAGAATGCGCTGGCCTCGCCGGTCACGCTCAAGGCGTTTCTTGAAGACGATCCGGGGCTGAAGGAACTGGGCGGCCCTGCCTACCTGGCGCGCCTCGCCGGGGCCGCGATTTCGGCCTTCGCGGCACGCGACTACGCCCAGATGATCTATGATCTGGCAGTGCGGCGCGAGTTGATGGCGCTGGGGCGCGACATCTCGGCCAAGGCTGCCAAGGTCGATGTCGCCTCCGAACCGCGCGAGCAGATCGTCGAGGCGGAACAGCGCCTTTACAAGCTGGGCGAGCAGGGCCACGCCGAGCGCGGATTTCAAAGCTTCCTCAAGGCCGTGACCGATGCCGTCAACGTGGCGAATGCGGCCTATCAGCGGGATGGCGGGCTTGCCGGCATCTCGACCGGCCTGGTCGATCTCGACAAGAAGCTGGGCGGCCTGCACCCGTCTGACCTGCTGATCCTTGCCGGTCGCCCGTCGATGGGCAAGACCTCGCTCGCCACCAACATCGCCTTCAACATCGCCAAGGCCTACCGGCGTGGTCGCCTGCCCGATGGCGGCGAAGGCGCGGTTGAAGGCGGCGTCGTGGGCTTCTTCTCGCTCGAGATGAGCGCCGAACAACTTGCCGCGCGGATCCTCTCGGAAGCATCCGAAGTGCCCTCCGAACAGATCCGCCGCGGCGACATGACCGAGATCGAGTTTCGCCGCTTTGTCGAGGCCGCGAAGGCACTCGAATCCTGCCCGCTTTACATCGACGACACACCCGCCCTGCCGATCAGCCAGGTGGCCGCTCGGGCCCGCCGGCTCAAGCGCACCCATGGCCTCGACCTGCTGATCGTCGACTACCTCCAGTTGCTCAAGGCTGCGTCTGCCAAGGAAAACCGGGTCAACGAGGTGTCCGAAATCACCCAGGGCCTGAAGGCCATCGCCAAGGAACTGAACATCCCCGTGGTCGCCCTGTCCCAGCTTTCGCGCGCGGTCGAATCGCGCGACGACAAGCGCCCGCAACTTTCGGACCTGCGCGAATCCGGGTCGATCGAGCAGGACGCCGACGTCGTGATGTTCGTCTACCGCGAAGAATATTACCGCGAGCGCGAAAAGCCCGGCGATCATGAGCTGGAAAAGATGGCCCAGTGGCAACAGACCATGGAACATGTGCACGGCAAGGCCGAGGTCATCATCGGCAAGCAGCGGCATGGTCCGATCGGCTCGGTCGAACTCAGCTTCGAGGGCCGCTTCACGCGCTTTGGAAACCTCGCGAAACCGTGGCAGCAGGGCGGCACCGAAGGCTTCTGATCGCCTGACCACGTGGAGCCTGGCGCGCCCGTCCACCCAGATCCACGCTCGACCTGTCCTTCGGCTGGCGTTTCTTCTTGGCCCAAATACCGCCGCCGGAGTTAATTTTATTTAATTTTTTCATTGGCTTAGATGATAAAATGCACAGTTCATGTGCGGCTTGTCATCCTAATTTTCACTACTTAGCCGCGCATGAACGTCGCCAAATGTTACCGCTCATTGCAAGCCGTGCTCTGCCGCAACTGTGTCCAGACCGGGAGAGTTTGGCCGAACACGTCATCACTGCCCCTTCGGGGTCACGTCCCTCATCCCTTTCTGCAACAGCAAAGCGACTTGGTCAGAGGTGAACTTGAACCTTTGCCCGTCCGGGATGCGTTCGGCCGAAACTGGGTACTTGGTGCGGCGGGGGGCGATGCCTGTGATCCTGAACAGTTCTCGCCCCGTGCTGAACTGACGGCCGCAATCAGTAGATGTCAACTCGAACGCCTCGGCCAGAGCATCAAAGCGCAGCCTTTCCGGGTCGAGAGCTGTTCCATCCGGGAGAGGGATGGACACGCGGAAGGCGGCATCAAAACCCCAGCGCAGGTCCACCCTGGTGGGATCTTGCGCCTCTACCACGAGACCGTGGCGGGCAGCGACGTCCTGGCAAGCCTTCAGCATTTCTTGCTGCAGACGCTGGCAGAGCTGTGGGGTCAAGTTGCCACCACATCACTTGCTTTCATTCGCGCAGTCGAATCACCAGATCAAAGTGACCCAGTCGGACGTCGAGATAGCTGTTGTCATGCTCCATTTCTTGATCGTGTGCCACTTGGAGCAACTCACGGCATGTCGCATCCGCGCGGGCAATCACGGTGTGCCGATCCTCGTCTGCGTTGGCGAGTGCAACCAGGCGAAGTTCCGTAAGCCCCGGGGTCAAGAGGCAGCGCTTCAGTTCTGGTGCGTCGCGCACGACTATTGAGGTAAAAAATGTAGTTTGGGCGATCTCCAAGACCCAGGGAAACGGCAGGCAAGGCGCAAGAAAACTCGACGACATGCGGCCAGAAAACCACCGGGTGGTTAAGAAGACGTTAACCTGCCAAGAGGTGCCCCATGACTGGATATGCTGTAGATCTGTCGCAACCGGTGGACTGGGACAATGTCCCACCATGTCCCTTCGCTGACGCCGAGGAAATCAGCAAGCTCCGGTTTAGGGATGCTCCCTACTGGCATTCCCTAGCGAAGTGCCGACACATCGGCGTCTATCGACCAAACGCGCACATCGCAACTTGGACGGCGCGCATCCTCACATCTGGTAAGCGATACCGCCAAAAGCGCATCGGCTCGGCGCTTCCAGACCAGCCTGACAGAATGACCTACCCGGAGGCGCGCCGCAGAGCAGTCGAGTGGTTCGCCAGTGGCGGCGTGCAGCGCATCGCCAACGGCTCTGGGCCAGTCGGTCGCACGACCTCGCTGAACTTCTGCCCAATAGGAGAAACCTATACGGTCGGGTCGGCGTTGGCGGACTACATCGAATGGTCGCGTATCGCCCGGTCGGCAGGCAGCCACTACAACAACATGGTCCTGATCAATTTCCATCTTTCGGGTGAGCTGCTGTTCGTTCCCTTGGAGGACTTCTCCGCGCGGCACCTCAAGGACATCGCAATTCGCGTCCTTGAGACTCCACCTCATCATGGGTTCAGCCGGGCGTGCTCGAGCGTGGCTGCGAAGGAGCTTTCAGCCGATGCCTTGAGGCGACGCAAGCGGGTCTTCAACTCACTCGTCACCATTCTGCGCGTGGCCTTCCAGCACGCTTGGGACAACGGGAATACCGGGTCCGATCGACCCTGGCGATGCCTAAAGCGGATTGCGGTGGCGCCCGCACCCCGGACGCTGTTCCTTTCGCGCGAAGAATGCCAAAATCTCGTCGACAACTGCTCTCCTGCTCTTGGGCGGTTGGTCCTTGCAGCGCTCTACTCGGGGTGCCGCGTCGGTGAGCTGGCCTGCCTGCGCGTTTGTGATGTGGGCCGAGAGGTTTACGGCCTGCACATAGCGGCCTTCAAGCGCGGGCCGGCCCGGTTCGTGTTTCTGCCCGACGAAGGGATGGCGTTCTTCCTCAGTTGCTGTGACGGCAAGGAGCAGACAGATCGGCTTCTCGTTTCGGACATGGGCAAGGTCTGGCAGCGTCAGCACACAAGCCTGTTCCGTCGTGCGGTTCAGCGCGCCCGATTACCGCGCGAGTTCGTGTTTCACGGGCTGCGGCACACCTATGCGAGTGATCTAGTCCGGCAGGGAGTCCCGCTCAGTGTCGTCGCGCGCCAGCTTGGCCACACTGATACTCGGACTGTATCGGCGACCTATGGCCACCTCGCCGAACAGTTCCGTGAAGACCAGGTGCGGACACGGTTCTCGCCCCTTTCCGAAACTGCCCAGCGCGAAGCAATCTTGCGCCGCCCCCAACTGGACGCTCTTTGGAAGTCGGTCCATCGCGGAGGGTGGCGCGCCTATGGAAGCGGGTTGGACGCAACGTCGCGCCCTATTCAAAGCTACGTACGGACCGACCTCGGTGTTCTTGAAGCCTTTGGTCGAGGCGGAACGCATGCGGCAACCTGAGGTTGGTTGTTGGCGCCCTATGCCCGGTCGGATGTGTTCGACAAACGCCGGAAGATGATGGAAGCTTGGGCGGCGTATCTCGCGCAAGAAGCGGGAAAGATTTTGTCACTCGAGATTTCAATTGCATGACCAAAGATGTGCGCGACCATCGCAGACTCTTAAAAACAGTCACCGATTAAATATTATTCAAGACTTGCGCCAGTCAAAATAGCAGCAGTTAATTCCACCATGTCCTGACTAATCCCGAAAGGATACGACATGGCCGACAAGCATTTGCGCCGCCGCGCAGTTGAAGAACTGACCGGACCATCTCGCTCGACAATATATGACCAAAGTGCAAAAGGGGCTTTCCCACGCCCCGTACGCTTGACCACGCGGGCGGTGGCGGGGCCCGAAAGCGCGATTGCCGAATGGCTCGCCCAGCGCCCCAAATCGGCCTGACCCAAAAAGAAACCCCGCACTGAGCGGGGCCGAGGTCAGTCTTTGCAACCTGAATACAGCGCCTCAGGGACGCGCCCAGGTGCAATGCCAATGGCAGCGGATGTCACGCAACGCGGCCAGCACTTCGGGGTCACGCTCACCGGCAACGATGGCCCTGATGATCCGCATGCCGGTCGCCCCGGTGATATCAGCCGTTCGCGCAATCCGGCGGGCAACTCCTGTTCCACCTGATCAGCCGCCTCTACGAGCGCACCTCGATCATCATCACGACCAATCTCGCCTTCGCCGAATGGGCGAGCGTCTTCACGGACCCCAAGATGACGCCGGCGCTTCTCGACCGCCTCACGCATCACTGCGACATCATCGAAACCGGCAACGACAGCTGGCGCTTCAAGAACCGAGCATGACGCCGAGCGGCACCTGAGCTGTCGCCACTCTGGCTGCGAAGGCGAGCATTCTCGATGCGATCATGAATGATGGTGATTAGACTACCATTTCAACATAGGAGCATGCGTAACGTACAAAATCACGCGTAGGCTACTGATGCTAGGCGATTTCTCGCCTAGCATCAGAAGGTAGTCGGTTAGTGACGCCGACCATGACGGCGACCATGACGGCGGCCCCCAAAATACAGATTAACCCCAGGACCACCGTAGCCATAATACCCATAGCGATGCCGACGCGGGCCGTGACAATAACGATGTCCGTGACGCCAGTGGCAGTGCCGCCAGCCGGTCCAGTGAACCTTCTCGACGCCACTGTTTACGTCGGTCAGCGTTGGTGGCGCGCTGATTGGTGCAGCACTTGCCGGGGAAGGGGCCAACGCAAATAGCAAGCCTG
>JBGSQL010000427.1:0-3129 GCA_041738105.1 Rhodobacter sp.
GTCTGGCTGAGGGCGCGTGATGGGCGTCGAGTTCGTCATGCTCAGCCTGCCGCCGATGCTGATCGGCACGCTTGCGGCCATCGCCTGCGCGCTGCCCGGCAACTTCCTGCTGCTGCGCCGTCAGGCGATGCTCGGCGATGCGATCAGCCATGTCGTGCTGCCGGGCATCGTCGTGGCGTTCCTGTTGACAGGATCTGTGGGCGGCCTGGCGCTGATGATCGGCGCCGGCCTTGCCGCGCTGCTGTCGGTCGGGATGGTCGAGCTTATCATCCGGCTCGGCCGGGTCGAGCCCGGCGCGGCAATGGGTGTCACCTTTACCACGCTTTTCGCGCTCGGCGTGCTGCTGCTGGAACGCGCCGGCGCCGGCGGCGTGCACCTTGACGTCGAACACGCGCTTTATGGCAATCTGGAAAGCCTGATCTGGCTTGATGCGACAGGGTGGGCCTCGCTGCTCGATCCCGCCGCGCTGGCAGGCCTGCCGGTCGAACTGGGCCAGCTCGCGGTCACAACGGCGCTGGTGGCGCTTTTCGTGATCGTGCTCTGGCGCCCACTGAAAATTGCAACCTTCGACGAGGGATTTGCGGCAACCCTCGGGATGCCGGTGCGCAGCCTGTCCCTCGCCCTGATCATGATTGCGGCGATGGCCTGCGTCGCGGCGTTTTCCGCCGTGGGGTCGATCCTGGTCATCGCCATGCTCATCTGCCCCCCCGCCGCCGCCCGGCTATTGACCGATCGGCTGGAACGGCAGGTGGCGCTCAGCCTCGTGCTTGCAACGATCTCGGCCTGCGCGGGCTATGTTCTGGCCGGCTACGGGCCGCTCTGGATCGGGCTGTCAGGATCGGTCAGCGCGGCCGGCATGATCGCGGTCGTCTCGGGCGTCATTCTGGCGATGGCCGCGGCCGCTGGCCGGCATCGCCAGCGCGCGACCTGACCCCTTTCCTCGCAGCGCCCCGCTGCCTATAAGGCCCCGGAACGAAACGCGCGGAGGCCCAGATGCGGCAGGCAGAGATCTCGCGAAAGACGACTGAGACGGCGATCACCGCCTCGGTCAACCTCGACGGCACCGGCACCGCTGCGATCGCGACGGGCGTCGGTTTCTTCGACCACATGCTCGATCAGTTGGCCCGCCATGCGATGATCGACATCGCGCTTCGCGCGACTGGGGATCTGCACATCGACGATCACCACACGGTCGAGGATTGCGGCATCGCCTTGGGCCAGGCACTGGCCCGCGCGCTGGGGGACAAGCGCGGCATCCGCCGCTATGGCGCCTGCACCCTGCCGATGGATGACGCCCAGGTGCACTGCGCCCTGGATCTGTCCGGGCGGCCGTTCCTGGTGTGGAACCTCGGCTTTCCCGCGCCTCGCATTGGCACCTTCGACACCGAGCTGGTGCGTGAGTTCTTTCAGGCCTTTGCCGTGAATGGCGGCGTGACGCTGCACGTCGATCTGGTGCATGGGCTGAACAGCCACCACATCGCCGAAGCTACCTTCAAGGCCGTCGCCCGCGCCCTGCGTCAGGCGGTGGAACCCGATCCGCGCGCCGCCGGTGCGATCCCCTCGACCAAGGGCTTGTTGTGACACTGACCGTCCTTGTCGATTACGAAAGCGGCAACCTGCACTCTGCCGAAAAGGCCTTTCAGCGGATGGCGCGGGAAACCGACGCGGGCGAGGTGATCGTCTCGGCACGCCCCGAAGATGTGGCCCGCGCCGATCGCATCGTGCTGCCCGGCGATGGGGCCTTTCCGGCCTGTCGCCGGGCCCTGGGCGAACGCGGCGGGCTGTCCGAGGCGCTGGACGAGGCTGTCCGCGTCCGGGGGCGCCCGTTTCTGGGCATTTGCGTTGGAATGCAGATGCTTGCCACCCGTGGGCTGGAATACGAGGCAACGGCAGGTCTTGACTGGATTGCAGGCGAGGTGGTGCGGATCACCCCAGATGATCCCGCGCTGAAAGTGCCGCACATGGGCTGGAACGATCTGCGGATCGACCGCCCGCATCCCATTCTAGAAGGGCTCGCCAGCGGCGATCACGCCTATTTCGTCCATTCCTACCAGTTCCGCGTCGCCGATCCCGCGCATCTGCTTGCCCATGTCGACTATGGCGGGCCCGTCACGGCGATCGTCGGCGCCGACACCGTCGTCGGCACCCAGTTTCACCCCGAGAAAAGCCAGCGCGCAGGCCTGCGCCTGATCGCGAACTTCCTGCGCTGGCGTCCCTAGCGGCAGCAGGCCGATGGCATCGCCCGCCCGGTCAGGGCTGTCGGCGCCTACTCTACCCTCGCCCAGGTGCCGCCATCCCGGCAGATGCCCAGCACGCAGCCCTCGACCGCCAGGCTGTTGCCAGTCAGCGTCATCTTCGACTTGTAGGTCTTGTCCCGGTCCGGCGACCAGATCTTGCCGTCGCCATAGGCACCCGCGCCCTTGGGCCGCATGTCCCACACGATCTGCTTGCCGATGTTAGGCGAGGCGATTTCGGCCCCGGTTTGGTCAAAGGCCTTCACCAGCGTGCCGCAATAGGCCGGCCCGCACGGCGCGATGACGACATGGCCGAAATGCCCGTTGTCATCGGCCTTGGTCTTCCAGATCCCTTCGACCGGATCGGCAAGGGCCGCCCCGGCGCCCAGCACGAAGGCTGCGGCAAGTATGACGTGTTTCATGATTGGTCCTCCCTCGATTGCCCGCAATCATCGCCGATTCTCCCCCCGGCGTGGCAAGCGTGACGTCAGGGCACGCGCAGGCGTGACCTGACGTCTTGGCAAGCCTCCGTCGCCATGCGAAAGAGCGACGCCCAAAGACGGAACCGCCCCATGATCCTCTACCCCGCAATCGACCTGAAAGATGGCCAATGCGTGCGCCTGCTGCGCGGCGAGATGTCGGCGGCGACCGTCTTCGGCGATGATCCGGCGGCACAAGCGGCGGCCTTTCAGGCGGCAGGCTGCACCTGGCTCCATCTCGTTGATCTGAACGGCGCCTTCGCCGGCGCGCCGGTCAATGCCGCCGCGGTCGAGGCGATCCTTGCCCGCGTCGCGGTGCCCTGCCAGTTGGGCGGTGGTATCCGCGACATGGCCACGATCGAAGGCTGGCTCGCAAAGGGCCTCGCACGCGTCATCCTCGGCACCGTGGCGGTCGA
>JBGSQL010000448.1:0-1642 GCA_041738105.1 Rhodobacter sp.
CCGGAACCCCAGCGACAGCACCAGCAGCCCCGCCCACGCCGCCAGCCCCCGCGCCGTCTCGGGCGCCCGCACCCGCAAAGCCCACGCATAGAACAGGATCAGCACCGGAACCGGCGCATAGCCAGCCGAGGATCCCAGTCCCGGAACCATCGCCCACAGCGGCACCGTCGCCGCCGCATAGGGCAGGAACCCCAGCGTGGCCAACCCCGCCTGCCAGCCCCGCAGCCCCAGCATGTCCCGGCTCGCCGCGTAAACATAAAGCAGGATGAACCCCAAGATCGGCGCCACATCCAGCACCCCGGTCAACCGCGTCGCATGGGTGTGAAACAGATATGACCCCACCCCGATCGCCGCCAGCATCACCACCATCACGCGCCCCAGCGCCAGCCCCGCCGTCCGCCGCCACATCACCGCCGCCGCGATCAGAAAGGCCGCGTTCGTGACCGCATTCACCGGCTCGGCCCAATACTCGGGCCCCACCCGCTCGCAATAGCCGTCCACCCGCTCGAACCAGCCCATTCCCATTTCCGCCCCCGCGCCTAGACTGGACCTAGTCACCGAACGGAGGATCGCAAATGAAAATCACCTGGCTCGGGCACTCCGGCTTCCGCATCGAGATCGAACAGGCCGTCCTGCTGATCGACCCCTGGCTCGACGGCAACCCGATGTTCCCCGCCCAAAGACGCGCCGAGGCGCTCGCCGGGGCAACCCATGTCCTGCTCACCCACGGCCACAGCGATCATTCCGGCAGCGCCGTCGCGATCTGCCGCGAAACCGGCCTGCCCCTCGTCGGGATCTACGACCTCGTCACCTGGTGGGAAGCGAAAGAGGGGATCGAGGCCATCGGCTTCAACAAGGGCGGCACCCTCTCGCTCGGCGGCGCGCGCGTGACGCTGGTCAACGCCTGCCACTCCTCCTCGGTTCCCGGCCCCGACGGCCCGCATGCCGCCGGATCAGAAGCCGGCTTCATGATCGCAGGCGAGGGCGAAACCATCTACCTGTCCAGTGACACCGATATCATGGCCGACATGGCCTGGATGGCCGACCTGCACAAACCCGGCATCGGCATCCTCTCGGCCGGCGGTCGCTATACGATGGATATGGAACGCGCCGCCTATGCCGCGCGCCGGTTCTTCGCGTTTCACACCGTGATCCCCTGCCACTACCGGACGTTCCCGCAGCTCGAACAGAACGCCGCTGCGCTGCGCCGTGGCCTGCCACCCGGCATCCGGGTGATCGAGCCAGAGGTGCTGGAACCGATCAGCTTCTAGCCGCGCCGCTCTGCGAAAAAAGCCTTCAGCAGGGCCTCGGCCTCTGCTGCGGCAATGCCGTCATAGATCTCAGGCACATGATGGCACTGCGGATGCGAAAACACCCGCGCCCCGTGGGCCACGCCCCCAGACTTGGGATCCGAGGCCCCATAGTAAAGCCGCGCGATCCGCGCCGCGGCGATCGCGGCCGCGCACATCGCACAGGGCTCCAGCGTCACATAAAGATCGTGGCCCGCAAGACGCTCAGATCCGACAGCAGCGCACGCCGCGCGGATCGCCAGCACTTCGGCATGTGCGGTCGGGTCTTGCAACTCGCGGGTTCGGTTCCCGGCGCGTGCCACCACGCGCCCGTCCGGGCCGACGATCACCGC
>JBGSQL010000460.1:0-11193 GCA_041738105.1 Rhodobacter sp.
CTGCGCCAGCGCCAGCAGCGCCAGCGCCGCAGCCGGGCTTTCCACCACCAGTAGCGCCGTGCCCTCGACGGCTGGGCGCGGCACCAGCTTCAGGCTGGCCGCCGTAATGATGCCCAGCGTGCCCTCGGCCCCGATCAGCAGATGGCGCAGGTCGTACCCGGTGTTGTCCTTGCGCAGCCGCTTCAAGCCGTGCAGGACCGACCCATCCGGCAGCACCGCCTCGATCCCCAGACAAAGGTCGCGCGCATTGCCATAGCGCAGCACGTTCAGCCCACCGGCGTTGGTCGACAGCACCCCGCCGATCCGCGCCGATCCCTCGGACGCCAGCGCCAGCGGAAACAGCCGCCCCGCGGCCTGCGCATGGTCCTGCACCTCGGCCAGGATCATGCCGGCCTCGGCGATCAGCACATTCTCGGCCGGATAGATCGCCCGCAGCGCCGCCATCCGGTCCAGCGACAGGATAACGGGATCAGGCCCGTCCTGCATCACCTGCCCCCCGACGAGCCCCGTCCCCCCGCCCCAGGGAACGATCCCCACGCGCGCCTCGGCACAGGTGCGCACGATCGTCACCACGTCTTCCAGGCATCTTGGCCGGGCAACAGCCGCCCCCCTGCCGTGCCAGCGCCCGCGCGGCTCGCTCAGATAAGCGGGGTCCGGGGGCTGCAACGAATGGTCCGGCAAACGCTCGGCAAGGGCCGCCAGAAAGCGTGGATCCGCAGGGTTCAGCATCGGTGCCTCCATCGCCCCCTGCTTAACGGTGGCGTGGCGCGATGCAAGCGGTCTGTCCCGTCATTCGGGCTGCAACACCATGATCGTGGGTCGCGACGGAAGATCGTTCAACGAGATTTCCAGACTGCTGGTTTCCGGTCGCACCACGTCAAACGCCCCTGCCATATCGGTCAGGAACACCTCAAGCGACGCGCCCGAGAACCAGTGCATCGGCACCACGATGGACGAGCGTAGCCGCTTGACCACATCGGCCATCGCCGACGTGCTCATCGTGTAGCCGCCATCGACCGGCACCATCACCACGTCCAGCCGCCCGATCATCGCATATTGCGCGGCGCTCGGGATCTGATGCAGGTGTCCGAGATGGCCGATGCACAGGCCAGCCACTTCGAACACGAAGATCGAGTTGCCGTCGGATCGCGCACCCCCGCCAAACGCGCCGCGCAGGTCCGTTGTCACGTTGCGCACCAGCATCTCGCCCAGATCGAGGTTCACATCGGCCGGACCCACCCCATCGCCCCACCCGCGCAGCACATGCGGGATGCGCGGATCGGGGCGCGAGGTCCAATGCGTCGAATGGGCATTGTTCATCGTCACGACGTCTGGAACGACCTCGTGCGCGCCCAGATAACCCGTATAGTCTGTTGCCGCCACCAGCCCACCCGCCGTCTCCAGCAGGAAGGTCGCGTGATCGACGTAAGTCAGTCGCACGCGATCGGCTTGCAATGGCGCACCGAACGACACCTGCTGCACCACCTCGACGCCCGGCGTTCCCTGGGCAAGCGCAATGCAATGCGACGGAATGCGATCCTGCGCCAGCGCAGGACCAAAGGCGAACAGGGCGGGCAGGACGAATCGCAGCATCGGCACACCTCCAGGTCGCAAGGATAGGTCGGTTCTGCCGGGCGTCACCCTGACAGGTGTTCACGGAACCGTGGGGTGCCGCTATCCGACATCGGTGCGCCCGCGCCGATCGCTGCGCAGGTTGGCGTAAAGCACATGGTTGCGCCACCGGCCGGAAATCTGCAGATAGCTTTGCGCGACCCCTTCATACTTGAAGCCGCACTTTTCCAGCACGCCGCGCGAAGCAGCGTTTTCCGGCAGGCAGGCAGCCTCGATCCGGCTCAGATCCATGACGGTGAAGGCGTGATGCACCACCGCGCGGATCGCCTCGCGCATGTAGCCCTGGCGCGCATGCGGGGCCCCAACCCAATAGCCCAGCGTCCCGGCCTGGCTGGGTCCACGCCGGATATTGTCCAGCGTGATGGCCCCAAGCACCGTGGCATCGCCCCGGCGGATCAGCAGCAGCGGCAAGGCGATGCCCTGCGACGTGGCGCGACCAGCCCAATAGACGCGGTTGGTAAAGGCCCGGCGCGTCAGGTGATCGGGCGCCCAAAGCGGCTCCCACGGCACAAGGAAGGCCGAGCTTTCCTGCCGAAGCATCGCCCATGCCCGAAAGTCGGCGTGCTGCGGCAGGCGCAACGTCATCCGTTCCGTCTCGATCCTGACCCGCCGGGCAAAGCCGATCATCAGGCGGCCAACCCCTCGCGGATCTGCTCGATGCCGGGCCCGGCCGACACCGGGCCATACAGCGCCAGCGCCGATTTCGCCCGTGTCAGCGCGCCCGCATAGGTGCGAACGCCCTCCAGCGCAACGGCGTCGATCTTTTCCACCGCCTCGTCCACATCCGGCACACGGCCCCAGATCGCCAGCATGCGCGCCGACCGCTCGGCGCGCGCCGATGGGCTTTCCAGCCCCATCAGCAGCCCCGCCTTGAGCTGGGCGCGGGCCCGCGCCACCTCGGCCTCGGTCATGTCATCGGCAGATCGCTTCAGCTCGTCCAGCGTCAGGCGGGTCAGCTCGGCAATTTCGGCGTCCGACGTGCCGGCATAAAGCGTGATCTGCCCGGTGTCTTCGTAGGCCGCCGATTGCGCGAAGATCGAATAGCACAGCCCCCGCTCTTCCCTGATCTTCTGGAACAGCCGCGAAGACATGCCGCCCCCCATTGCCATCGCATAGACCTGCGCCGTGTAGACATCGGGCGAACGATACCCGGGCGCCTCGAAGGCCAACGCGAAATGCGCTTGTTCAAGGTCTTTCACCTCGCGGCGCTCGCCGCCGCCAAAGGCTGCCGGCTGGATCAGCGACTTGCCGACCGGCTTCAGGCCGCCAAAGATCGCTGTCGCATCCGCCACGATCCGGTCATGATCCACCCCACCGGCCGCTGACAGGATCATCTGGTCCGGGCCATAGTGCTCGCCGACGAAACGCGTCAGGTCATCGCGCCGGAACGCCGACACGCGCTCGGCCGGGCCAAGGATCGTGCGGCCGAACGCCTGATCAGGATAGCTCGCTTCCTGCAACCAGTCGAAAATCACGTCATCGGGTGTATCCAGCGCCTGCCCGATCTCTTGCAGGATCACATGGCGCTCGACCTCGATTTCCTTGCCGTCGAATACCGGATTGAGCACGATATCCGAGATTACGTCGAGCGCGAGCGACACATCGTCTTGCAGGACGCGCGCGTAATAGGCCGTCATCTCGCGGCTGGTATAGGCGTTGATGTAGCCGCCCACGTCCTCGATCTGTTCGGCGATCTGCAAGGCCGTCCGCGTCTGCGTGCCCTTGAAGGCCATGTGCTCCAGAAAATGCGCAATCCCGTTCTGTTCGGGGCGCTCGTGCCGCCCGCCGGCGGTAACCCAGACACCGACCGAAGCCGACTTGAGGCCCGGCATGGTCTCGGTCACGATCCGGAAACCGTTGGAAAGCGTGGTCAGGCGAAGGGTCAACGACCGGTCCTTTCGCGAATAAGGGCCTCTACGGCCAGAAGATCATTGGCAACCCGCGTCACCCGTTCGGGGCGATCGAAAAGATCAGCCATCCGGGACGGCAGCGCCGGGCGCACCCCCAGGGCGGCCTCGACCGCGTCGGGAAACTTGGCGGGGTGCGCGGTGGCAAGCGTGATCATCGGCACGTCGCCCAGATGATCCTCTGCCACCGTCACGCCCACCGCCGTGTGGGGGCAAAGCACCTCGCCCGTCTGGGCATGAATACGCCCGATCGTGGCCAGCGTCTGCTCTTCCGAACAGCAGCCCGAGGCGAAGGTCGCGCGCAGGCTTGCCATCGCATTTGCGCTGATGCGAAAGCCCCCCGCCTTCAGTTCGGCCATCAGCGCCGCCACGGCCGCCCCGTCGCGGCCATAGGCGTCGAACAGCGCCCGCTCAAAGTTCGAGGACACCTGAATATCCATCGAGGGGCTCATCGAGGGTTGCACGCGATCGGGCGTGTAGTCGCCCAGCGTCAAGGCCCGGTGCAGGATGTCGTTCTGGTTGGTCGCCACCACCAGCCGGTCGATCGGCAGCCCCATGCAGCGCGCGATGTAGCCGGCAAAGATGTCACCGAAGTTTCCGGTCGGCACGGTAAAGCTGACCTTGCGATGCGGCGCGCCAAGCGACACCGCCGAGGTGAAATAGTAAACCACCTGCGCCAGAACCCGAGCCCAGTTGATGCTGTTCACCCCGGCCAGCCGAACCCCGTCACGAAAGGCAAAGTCGTTGAACATGTCCTTCACGCGCGCCTGGCAATCGTCAAAATCGCCATCCATCGCCAGCGCATGAACGTTTGCCTCGGTGGGCGTCGTCATCTGCCGGCGCTGCACCTCGGACACGCGCCCGTGCGGATAGAGGATGAACACATCGACGTTCTTCAGCCCGCGGAACGCCTCGATCGCGGCCGATCCGGTGTCGCCACTGGTCGCGCCCACGATCGTCACCCGTTCACCGCTGCGCGCAAGGGCCGCCTGAAACAGCTGCCCGATGATCTGCATGGCAAAGTCCTTGAAGGCCAGCGTCGGGCCATGGAACAGTTCCAGCAGGAAGTGATTGGCGCCAAGCTGAACAAGCGGCGCACGCGCCGCGTGGCCGAACCCGCTGTAGGCGGCGGCGATCAGGCGGCGCAGCTCGGTCGCACCAAATGTGTCACCCACAAAAGGATGCATGACCTGAAACGCCACATCTTCGTAGCTTTGCCCGGCCAGCGCCGCAATCTCGTCCGGGGCCAGAACCGGAATGACCTCGGGCACATAAAGACCGCCATCCCGCGCAAGCCCGGTCATCATCGCCTCGTCAAAGCGAAGCACGGGCGCGCTGCCACGGGTGGAGATATAGTGCATTCTCTGTCTCGCCTCAGATTGTCCGACGCCTGATACGCCAGAGCAGCAGCACTGTCATCCCCAGCCAGACAACCGCAAGGGAAAACCAGGTGATGGCATAGGACAGGTGGTTGTTGGCAATCCCCGCCGTATCGACCGGCAGCGGCGTGATCCCGTCGCCGGTCTGAGATCGCGCGACGACCAGAACCTCTTCGGTGCGCAGCGCCCGCGCCATCGCCGGCACGTCGCGGGCGAACCACAGGTTGCGGACGGCATCGGGCGGCGGCGTAAAGCTGTCGGTCTCGTCGGGCCAGTGCAGGGTTCCGACGATCGCGTGCGCGCCACCCACGCGCGCCACGCGCCCTTGGTCCTCGGGCAGAAAACCCCTGTCGATCAGGATGCGGCGGCCGCTGTCCGTCTCGAACCCGGCGATCACCCGAAACCCCGGACCCGCCTCGCGATCACTGGTCAGAACGAACGTCTCATCCCCGACAAAGCGGCCCTGCACGGCAACGGGCAGATACCGGTCAGCCACCGGATCGGGGGCGTCCGGCAGCGGCACGGGCGTATCCCCAAGCCGCGCCTCGATCTGCGCCAGGATGCCCTGTTTCCACGCAAGGCGCTGCACCTGCCAGATGCCCAGCCCGATCAGGATGGCCGCACCCAGAAGGCCGAACAGCAGGGGCACGATCATCCGGCGCGTCATGCGACACCACGTCCTTCAATGAAAAAGCGCGCGCCACGATGACCCGCGCTTTCGGTTTTCTGCAACAGGCGCGCGCCCTCGTGCCGCGGCGTCACTGGCCCCAGATATAGATCGACGCGAACAGGAACAACCAGACCACATCGACAAAGTGCCAGTACCAGGCCGCCGCCTCGAAGCCGACATGCCGATCCGGCGTGAAATGTCCGTAGTGCAGCCGGATCAGGCAGACCAGCAGAAAGATCGTTCCGATGATCACGTGAAAGCCATGGAAGCCGGTCGCCATGAAGAAGCTTGCACCATAGATGTTGCCGGCAAAGCCGAACGCCGCATGGCTGTATTCATAGGCCTGAAAGGCGGTGAACAGCAGGCCCAGCACGATCGCCAGCAACAGGCCGTTGAACATGTCCTTGCGGTTGTTCTCATGCACCAGCGCATGGTGCGCCCAGGTTGCCGCCGCACCCGAACACAGCAGGATCAGCGTGTTGATCAGCGGCAGGTGCCAGGGATCGAAGGTTTCGATCCCCTCGGGCGGCCAGACGCCATCTTTCAGCGGGCTGTAAGGGCCCATCGGATAAAGCGCGTGCTTGAAGAAGGTCCAGAACCAGGCCGAAAAGAACATGATCTCGGACATGATGAACAACAGGAACCCATAGCGCAGGCCGATCACCACGACAGGGGTATGATCGCCCGCGTGGCTTTCCTTCACCACGTCCGACCACCAGGAAAACATCACGTACAGCACCAGCACAAGGCCGATCAGGCCAAGCCACGGACCGGATCCGTGCATCCACAGAACAGATCCGACAAGCATGATGACAGCCCCGACCGCGCCCATGAAGGGCCAGATCGACGGCGGCAGGACGTGATAATCGTGGTTCTTCGCGTGGGCCATGGTCGGCGTTCCCTCGGTATGGTCCGGTCCTTGGTTGGCCGGTTCGGTCTTAGTTTACTGCCCGGCCTTCAGCAGGGGCAAGCGCCGCCTGATCCTCGGGCAGTTCAGTTTCGTAGAAGGTATAGGACAGGGTGATCTCGTGCACGAAGCGGGCATCGGCATCCTTCACCATCTCCGGATCGACAAAGAAGGTGACCGGCATCTGCACCCGCTCGCCGGGTTGCAGCACTTGCATCTCGAAGCAGAAGCAGGCGATCTTGTCAAAGTAGCGGCCAGCGGAATCCGGCGTCACATTGTAACTCGCCGTGCCGGCGACAACACGATCGGTCGGGTTGTACGCCTCGAAAAAGGCAAGCCCGGTTTCGCCGATGCGCAAGGTCATTTCGCGCTGCATCGGCTTGAAGTCCCACGGCATCCCCCGGTCGGTCGAGGCATCGAAGCGGATCCGCACGGTCCGCTCCAGGATCACGTCCGATCCGGCCTCGGCCACGCCCGTGGTGCCACCGTAGCCGGTGGTCCGGCAGAACCAGTCGTAAAACGGCACGGCGGCGAAGGACAGCGACACCATCGTCAAAGCCACAAGCGCCAGCTTCGCCGCCGTCCGATTCACCCCGGTCAAGCCTGGAAAGAGCCGCATCAGCTTCCCCCGTCCTTCGGCAACAGTTCCGGTCGCAGCGTGTGATCAAACCCCTGGATCGGCCCCACGGACCTGACCTTGACGACCGTCAGGCCAAAGACGATCACGACAAACGCCAGCAGCGCAAGACCAACGCCCAGATTGCGTCCAAGGCGGCGCTTGTAGATCTCGTGGTCCGGGCGAAACGACATCCTACCAGCCCCCCAACCCGAAGGGTCGCAACGCCGCCTCGGCCAGAATGGCGCCGAAATGCAGGAACAGGTAGTAAAGCGAAAAGCGGAAGACCTTTTTCTCGACCCGATAGCCATCGGCCTCGGCCGCACCCTCGTCGCGGCGCCAGATCCGCCAGGCCCCAACCAGGAACCCGCCATTCAGCACCAGCGCGGTGGCCAGGTAGACAGGCCCCCCGATCGAGGTAAAGGCCGCCCCGATCGCCACCGGCGCAAGCAGCAGCGTATAGACCAGGATATGCGCCCGCGTCGCCTTGCGGCCATGCGTCACCGTCAGCATCGGCACGCCGGCATTGGAATAATCGTCCTTCATGAACAGCGCCAGCGCCCAGAAATGCGGCGGCGTCCACATGAAGATCAGGGCGAACATCAGCGCGCTTTCCAGGCTGACCCCGCCCGTCGCAACCGCCCAGCCGATCATCGGCGGAAAGGCCCCCGCCGCTCCACCGATCACGATGTTCTGCGGCGTCAACCGCTTGAGCCACATCGAATACACGACGGCATAAAAGAAGATCGTGAACGCCAGAAGCCCGGCCGCCAAAAGGTTCGACGCCAATCCCAGCATCACCACCGCGATGCCCGACAGCGCCAGCCCCAGCCCCAGCGCCTCGCCCCCCGCCACGACGCCAGCGGGAACCGGGCGCTTGCGCGTGCGCCGCATCACGGCGTCGATGTCTGCGTCCCACCACATGTTCAGCGCACCCGACGCGCCGGCGCCAAGCGCGATGAACAGGATCGAGGCAAAACCGATCATCGGGTTCACCGGCACCGGCGCCACCAGCAATCCGACAAGGGCGGTGAACACGACCAGCGACATCACCCGCGGCTTCAGCAGGGCAACGTAATCACCGAACCCCGCCTCGCCCGTCCGGGCCGCGGTCTGATCATAGGTTTGGATGTCGCTCATTCGTCTCTCCAGCCGGGTCTCCAGCCGGGGCGCGGGCAAGACGCCCGTCACCCCTTCCGCTTCAGTCGGCCGCCGCCAGGGTCACCGGCGCCGCCAGCGACGACAGTTGCACTGCACCCGCCTTCGCGCCTTCCAGCCAACGCGCATACGCCTCTTCCGACACCACTTTCACGGTGATCGGCATATAGGCGTGGCTCTTGCCGCACAATTCGGAACACTGGCCGTAGAACACGCCTTCCTTCTCGGCCTTGAACCACAATTGCCCGATCCGGCCCGGCACCCCATCCTGCTTCACCCCGAACGCCGGGATGGTCCAGGAATGGATCACGTCTGCCCCCGTCACCTGCATCACGATGGTCTTGTTCACCGGAACGACCACGGCAGTATCAGTTGCCAGCAAGAAATCCTCGCGCGTGTAGCCCAGCGCCTCCAGCTTCAGGATGGCGATATCATCCAGAACCTCGGGCGTGCCCATCGGCTGATCCTCCCCCAGCGCATCGACCTTGGTCGAGCCATCAACCAGGAAGCTCTCGAAGGCCACATCCTCGTCGACATACTCGTAGCCCCAATACCACTGGTAGCCCGTCACCTTGATGGTCACGTCGGCGTCCGGGATCTCCTGCTGCTTGAACAGCACCGGCAACGAGAAGGCGCCGATGAACACCAGGATCAGGATCGGCACGACTGTCCAGGTCACTTCAAGCGGCGAATTGTGGGTGAAGGCGGCAGGCGTTGCATTTGCCCGACGGTTGTAGCGCACGATCACGACAGCCAGCAGCAGTGTCACAAAGACCGTGATCGCCGAAATGATCACCAGAATCATGTGGTCCAGTCCCTGCAGATCCCGCGCCAGTTCCGTCGCGGCCGGCTGAAACCCCATCAGACCGTCGACCGGACGCCCGATGGTTTCCAGCGCCTCCTGGGCCTGGGCGGCCCCGGCGGTGGCGAATGCGGCCAGCAGGCCCGAAAATGAGGTCAGTCGCATTGTCATATCCCGTTCCCGTCGCGGCTTTGGAACCGCTGTTCGGACGCCGGCGCCACAAGCACCAGAATCCCATTGTTTCGCCTGTCTCTGAAACCATATTAGACACAGATCGACAAGCGAAACGATTGCGTCAAAGGGACGCCGGATCGCGCCTTGCCAAGGAAACCCTGATGACCGATGCCCCCTTCCGGCCGTTCGAGACGCATCTCGACGAAGCGAAAGCCCTTTCGATCCTGCGCGCGGCCACGGCTGGCGCCGACGATGGCGAGCTTTACCTTGAACGCAGTCGGTCCGAGGCGATCGTGCTCGACGATGGTCGCATCCGGACCGCCAGCTACGACGCCTCCGAGGGCTTCGGGCTGCGTGCGGTCCGCGATGAAGTCGCCGGCTACGCCCACGCCACCGAAATCTCGGAAAAGGCGCTCCGCCGTGCCGCCGAAACCGCGCGCCTTGCCGTCGGTGACGGCGGCGGCGTGATGGCGCCCCCGCCGCGGGGCACCAATGTCAGGCTCTACGGCGAAGCCGATCCGATGGCCGACGCCGCCTTTCCGGTCAAGATCGATCTGCTGCGCGAGATCGACGCCTATACCCGCGCGCTCGATCCCCGCGTCGTCCAGGTGTCCGCCACGATCTCGGCCGGGATCCAGGAGATAGAGATCCTGCGTCCCGAGGGCCTGCGGTTGTCGGATGTGCGCCCGATGGCGCGGCTGAACATTTCGGTCATCGTCGAAGAGAACGGGCGGCGCGAAAGCGGCGGCATGGGCGGCGGCGGCCGCTTCGGCCTCGCCCGGCTGATGCAGCGCGATCACTGGCAGGGCGTCGCCCGTGAGGCGCTGCGAATCGCCACCCTCAATCTCTCCGCCGTCCCGGCCCCGGCCGGCACCATGGATGTGGTGCTCGGCGCCGGCTGGCCGGGCATCCTGCTGCACGAGGCGATCGGCCACGGCCTCGAAGGCGACTTCAACCGCAAGAAGACCTCGGCCTTCGCCGGTCTGCTGGGCCAGCGCGTCGCATCGCCCGGCGTGACCGTGCTCGACGACGGTACCCTTCCCGACCGGCGCGGCTCGATCTCGATTGACGACGAAGGCACACCCTCGGGCCGCAACGTGCTGATCGAGGATGGCATCCTTGTCGGCTACATGCAGGACCGCCAGAATGCCCGCCTGATGGGCGTGGCCCCGACCGGTAACGGGCGGCGCGAAAGCTTTGCCCATATCCCGATGCCCCGGATGACCAATACCTACATGCTCTCGGGCGACGCCGATCCGGCCGCTATCCTCGCCGATCTGAAAGACGGGATCTATGCCGTCGGCTTCGGCGGCGGGCAGGTTGACATCACCAACGGCAAGTTCGTGTTTTCCTGCACCGAAGCCTACCGCGTGCAGAACGGCCGGATCGGTGCCCCGGTCAAGGGCGCCACGCTGATCGGCGATGGCCCGACCGCGTTGCAGAAGATCCGCGCGATCGGCAACGACATGGCCCTCGATCCCGGCATCGGCAGCTGCGGCAAGGCCGGCCAGTGGGTGCCGGTGGGTGTCGGCCAGCCAACGATGCTCATCGGCGGCCTCACCGTCGGCGGCAGTTCCACCTGAAGATCGGCCTCCAATCGCCTGACAGAAAGCCACTTCTTCTGTTCACAAATATCCTCGGGGGGTGCGGGGGGCAGAAGGCCCCCCGTTTACGGCCTCTCCCGCAGGACGACCTTGCCTTTCTTGCCCCGGCATCGGTCCGAGCAGTAGCGCACCTCGTCCCAGACCTTTGCCCAGGCCTTGCGCCAGGTGAAAGGGCGCCCGCACGCAACACAGGTCTTGACCGGCAGGTCGCCTTTCCGACGCATCCGGGCCATCACAGATCCAGGCTCAGTTGCGCGGGCACCGCCTTTCGCCGCGGCGCCGGCATCCGGTCGTTCACGAACCGCCCCGTGCCGTCCTTGCGGCTTGCGTGACGCTCGACCACC
>JBGSQL010000011.1:0-2430 GCA_041738105.1 Rhodobacter sp.
GGCGGCCTATGACGCGATCATCATCGGCGCGGGCGGGCACGGGCTGGCAACCGCCTACTATCTGGGCAGGAACCACGGCATCACCAATGTCGCGGTGATCGAAAAGGGCTGGCTTGGCGGCGGCAACACGGGCCGGAACACTACCATCATCCGCTCGAACTACCTGCAGGACCCCTCGGCGGCGCTCTACGAAAAGGCCCGCAGCCTGTATGAGACGCTCAGCCAGGAGCTGAACTACAACGTCATGTTCAGCCCGCGCGGCCTGTTGATGCTGGCGCAGACCCAGCACGAGGTGCGCGGCTATCTGCGCACCGTCCACGCCAACATGCTGCAAGGCGTCTCGACCGAATACATCGGCCCCGAACGGGTGAAGGAACTGGTGCCGATCCTCAATATCGACGGGCCGCGCTACCCGGTGCTTGGCGCGCTCTATCAGGCGCGCGGCGGCACGGCGCGCCACGATGCGGTGGCCTGGGGCTATGCGCGCGCCTGCTCGGCAATGGGCATGGACATCCTCCAGCAATGCGAAGTGACGGGCGTGCGGTCCGAGAACGGCCAGGTCACCGGTGTGGACACGACCAAAGGTTTCATCGGCACGAAGAAGCTGGGCATCGTCGTGGCCGGCCATTCGGGCCAGGTGGCCGAGATGGCGGGCTTTCGCCTGCCGGTCGAGGCGGTGGCGCTGCAGGCCCTGGTCAGCGAACCGATCAAGCCCTGCATGGATGTCGTCGTGATGGCCAACACCGTGCATGGCTACATGAGCCAGTCCGACAAGGGCGAGATGGTGATCGGCGGCGGCACTGACGGGTTCAACAACTACACCCAGCGCGGCAGCTTCCACCACATCGAGGAAACGCTGCGCGCCCTGGTCGAGACCTTCCCGATGATCTCGCGCCTCAAGATGCTGCGCCAGTGGGGCGGCATCGTCGACATGACTGGCGACCGCTCGCCGATCCTGTCGCGCACGCCGCTGGGCAACTGCTTCATCAACTGCGGCTGGGGCACCGGCGGGTTCAAGGCGATCCCCGGATCGGGCTGGGCGATGGCCGACCTGATGGCCAAGGGCACGCCCGGCCCGCTGGCCGCCGAATTCGGCATGGAACGCTTCCGCGAAGGCCGCTTCATCGACGAAAGCGTGGCGGCGGGGGTGGCGCATTGATGCCGATCCGTACCCAGCCCCCCAACCGCCGCTTGACCCCGGCGCGCCATGGCGTACTCCAGTGGCACACCCGCGCGGAGCCCGCCCGATGCACGCCTTGCTGTCCCGATTGCCAGATCGCGCCTGGATCCGCCGCCACCGCGCGAAAGTCGCGGGCTTCCTGTGCGGCGCGGCGCTGCAACTGGTCCTTGCCGGCCTTGTCCACGCGGTCTGGGTCGGCGGCCTGTCCGATCAGGTGGTCCGCACGACGTCGGTGTATCAGCTCTACTGATCTTCTTCTGTTCTCAAATATCCCGGGGGTCCGGGGGCAGCGCCCCCGGCGCCGCCACCTGCGAGAGGCCCTGCCATGCTGACCCTCACCTGCCCCTATTGCGGCGTGATGGCCGATGAAACCGAACTCACCCCGGGGTATGAGGCGCATCTTAAACGCTTCGGCCCCGGCTCCAGCGATGACGAGTTCGAGGCCTACATGTTCGCCCGCAAGAACCCCAAGGGCGTGCATTTCGAGCGCTGGCGCCATGCCTACGGCTGCGGCAAGTGGTTTCTTGCCGCCCGCTGTACTGCGACGCTCGAGGTGTTCGGCACCTATCCGGCGCAGGTCTCGGCGCCGCCGCAGCACATCGTTGATGCGATCAAGGCCCGACGGCCCGAGTGGGAGGGCGACCGATGAGCACCCGTCTGGCGCGCAGCGGCCGCCTGATCGACAGGTCGGCGACATGCGAGTTTACCTTCAACGGCCGCCGGTTGACCGGGTTTGCCGGTGACACGCTGGCCTCGGCGCTGCTGGCCAACGATCAGATGCTGGTCGGGCGCAGCTTCAAGTATCATCGCCCGCGCGGCATCGTGGGGTCCGGCCCGGAAGAGCCGAATGCGCTGGTGAACCTGGGCGAGGGCGCGCGGCTGGAGCCGAACCAGCGCGCCACGACGACCGAATTGTTCGATGGTCTGACGGCGACCAGCCAGAACCACTGGCCCAGCCTGGAGTACGACGTGGGCGTGCTGAACAATTCGGTCGCCCGGTTCCTGCCGGCGGGTTTCTATTACAAGACCTTCATGCATCCGCGGTCGTTCTGGAAGCATGTGTTCGAACCGATCATCCGCCAGTCGGCGGGCCTGGGCCGGGCGCCGAAGGATCGCGATGCCGATCGCTATGAGCAGGCCTATGCCTTTTGCGACGTGCTGGTGATCGGTGGCGGGATCGCGGGGCTGGAGGCGGCGCTGGCCGCAGGCCGCGCCGGTGCCCGTGTCTGGCTGATCGAGCAGGCGGCCCA
>JBGSQL010000220.1:0-84861 GCA_041738105.1 Rhodobacter sp.
CGCTGCGGCGCAGGCCGGACGGATTTGCAGCGCTGCTTGATGCGATCGTCAGCCAGCAGGTCAGCGTGGCCTCGGCCACCGCGATCTGGGGGCGGATGACGGAGGCCGGCCTGACTGAAGCGGCTGCGCTGGCGGAGGCAGGGGATGACGAACTGCGGGCCGTGGGCCTGTCGCGCCAGAAGATGCGCTATGCGCGCGCGCTTGCGCTGGCGGATCTGGATTTTGACGCTTTGCGCGTGGCGCCGGATGCCGAGGTGATCGCCACCCTGGTGGCTTTGCCGGGGATCGGCCCCTGGACCGCCGAGATCTACGCGATGTTCTCGCTGGGGCGGGCGGATGTGTTCGCACCAGGCGACCTGGCCTTGCAGGAAGCGGCGCGCGATCTGTTCGCGCTGGAGGCGCGGCCGTCGGAAAGGATGTTCCGCGCGATGGCCGAAGGTTGGTCGCCGTGGCGTGGCGTTGCGGCGCGGCTTTTGTGGGCCTATTACCGCGTCATCAGGGAACGGGAGGGCAGTCGATGACGCGGGACTTGAAGTTCGGGCGCCGCGCGGCGCGATCGG
The DNA here is from genome assembly GCA_041738105.1 of Rhodobacter sp. GTDB lineage: Bacteria > Pseudomonadota > Alphaproteobacteria > Rhodobacterales > Rhodobacteraceae > Aliitabrizicola. The sequence goes on from JBGSQL010000220.1 coordinate 561, forward strand.
GTCGGGCGAAGAGCCTGGTCGTTTTCGTGCATGGCTATGGGGCGGATGGCGCCGATCTGCTGGGGCTGGCCGACCCGCTGGCGCCGCATCTTCCGGACACGGTCTTTGTCGCCCCCGATGCGCCCGAGCCCTGCGCCGGAAACCCCTTCGGCTATCAGTGGTTTCCGATCCCCTGGCTGGACGGATCGAGCGAGGCGGAGGCAGCGGCGGGGCTTGCCGCCTCGGCCCGCGATCTGAATGCCTTTCTCGATGCGCGGCTGGCGGAGGAGGGACTGGAGCCGGGAGCGATGGCGCTGGTCGGGTTCAGCCAGGGCTCGATGATCAGCCTGCACGTGGCGCCGCGCCGGCCGGTCGCTGTGGCGGCGCTTGTCGCCTTCTCGGGGCGGTTGCTGGTGCCTGAACGGCTGGCACGCGAGGCGATCGTGAAGCCACCGGTGCTGCTGCTGCATGGCGATCAGGATCAGATGGTGCCGTTCGAGGATATGGCGCTGGCTGGCGACGCGCTGGTGAAGGCGGGGTTCGAGACCTACGGCCACGTGATGAAGGGCACCGGGCATGGCATCGCGCCGGACGGGCTGTCGGTCGCGCTGGCCTTTCTGAAGGAGCGGCTGCCGGGGTGATCCGTCATGCCGATGTTACCCATCCGCGCTACCTCTGCCTGCAAAGGCCACCCCTGCGACACCACTACACATCGCGGGACTTGTCAGGGGGGATACGCCATATATAGTTTCCTCACGCCGTAGCGGGCAACGTCGCCCTGGAGCCGCGGCAGGCAGGTGGGATCAGGACGGAGCGGCGCAATCATGGACGGTGACTTCAGGACAACCTTCGTGCGGGATCCGGCCGCCTTGCGGCACTATCCGGCACTTGTTCTGAATGCCGATTACCGGCCGCTGTCTTACTATCCGCTGTCGCTCTGGCCCTGGCAGGAAGCGGTGAAGGCGGCCTACCTGGACCGGGTGTCGATCGTGGCGGAATACGATCATGTCGTGCGAAGCCAGCGGGCGGAGGTGCGAATACCCTCGGTCGTGGTGCTGAAGGAATATGTTCGACCCCAGAAGCGCGTGGCATTCACGCGCTTCAATCTTTTTCTGCGCGACCAGTTCTGTTGCCAGTACTGCGGCGCGCGCGGCGATCTGACCTTCGATCATGTGGTGCCGCGCTCGCGCGGGGGGATCACGAGTTGGGAAAATGTGGTGGCGGCGTGTTCCCCCTGCAACCTGCGCAAGGGTTCGAAAACACTGAAGCAATCGGGGCTGCGCCTGCAACGCCCCCCGCGCCAGCCGTCGGCGGAAGAGATGCAGAACCAAGGTCGCAGGTTTCCGCCCAACCATCTGCACGATAGTTGGCTGGATTTTCTCTATTGGGATGCGGAACTCGACGCCTAGCCAAGAGGTGTTGAGTGACCCGAGGCTGGGCATGGGATGTGAGGTAGGTCGCATCTCTTGCGGGATAACGTGCGTTGCACCCGCCAGCATGACGAGGGGCAGCCGACCAAAGCCAATACCAGCGCCCACCCGCGCGACCGGCATAAAAAGCCTACCGGCTTCGATCGCCGTGCAAGGAGTTCAAAGCTGGGCCCTGTCGCTTGTCAGTCATCTCGTGACTGAAGCGCGCTGTTGAACCGGCAACGCCGGTCTGATCATGTCAGATCAGCCGCAGTCGAAAGATCGCAACCATGACCGTCCCGCAGTCCATGATCCTTGTCATTCTTTCGGTTACGTTGGCCCTCTTCGTTTGGGGGCGCTTTCGCTATGACGTGGTCGCTCTGGCGGCATTGCTGGCCAGCGTGATTGCGGGGTTGGTTCCGGCCGCCGAGGCATTTGCAGGCTTTGGGCAACCCGCAGTTGTCACGGTGGCCTGCGTTCTGGTGCTGAGCCAGGGCTTGCAGAGCACTGGCGCCGTTGATTGGCTGGCGCGCGCGATCCTGCCCCGCACGGCTGGGCGCGCTGCAAGCATGGCGGCACTGATGGGCGTGGCCGCGGCGCTTTCCGGGGTGATGAACAATGTCGGGGCCATGGCATTGCTCATGCCGGTTGCGGTGCAACTTGCGGGGCGGCTCGATCTGGCGCCGGGGCAGGTGCTGATGCCGGTTGCTTTCGGCACTATTCTGGGGGGTATGACGACGCTGATCGGCACACCGCCGAACCTGATCGTCTCGGATTTCAGGGTGGAGGCGGGCCAGGGCCCGTTCTCGTTGTTCGATTTTGCCCCGGTCGGTGTGGCTGTTGCTGTTGTCGGGGTCTTGTTTGTCGCCCTTGTCGGCTGGCGGCTGGTCCCTGCGCGCAAATCCGCGGCGGGGGAGGGCTTTGATCCCGGCAGCTACCTGACCGAAGTGCGCGTGCCAGACAAGAGCAAGGCCATTGGCCTGACCTTGCGCGCTTTCGAGCGGGAAATAGAAGATACCGGGGCACAGATCGTCGGCGTTGTGCGCAACGAGGTGCGCATGACCGCGCCGCATGGCGGCCTGCATATCCGTCCTGGCGATGTCCTGGCGCTGGAGGCAGATGTCGGGGCGCTGGCCGAAGCTCTGGGCGCTTTCGGCATCAAATTGGAGGAGCAGGGTTTCTCCACAAAAGACGACATCTCGGCCACGCCCCCCCCTGCCAATTCTGCAAAGTCCGAAAAGATCGACAACCCGACCGCGAACGATGATCGCGCAAGCCCCGACTGGGGCGAGGAAATCGTTTTGCGCGAACTGGCTGTCCTGCCAGGTTCGAGCATTGTCGGGCGGTCGGCCAGCGACTTGCGGCTACGCACGCGCTATGGCCTCAATCTGCTGGCGGTTGCGCGCGAAGGACAACCGCCACGGGCGCGGTTACGAAAGCTCAAGCTGAAATCCGGCGATCTGCTGCTGATGCAGGGCCCGGCGGATGTCTTGACCGAGTTTGTCAACGACACGGGCTGCGTTCCGCTGGGAGAACGCGAACTGCGTATTCCCGACAAACGCTTGGCCATTCTTGCTGGTGCGATCATGCTGGGGGCGATCGGCATCGTGGCGCTGGGGCTGCTGCCGCCCGCGCCGGCCTTCGCCTTGGGGGTGCTGGCCTCGATGGTGATGCGCACGGTGCCGTTGCGACGGATCTATACCTCGATCGAATGGCCGGTGATCGTGGTGCTTGGCGCGCTGATCCCGGTTGCGGGGGCGATGCAGACCACGGGTGCTGCGGATTTTCTGGCGCGGCTTCTGGTCGAAACCATCGCGCAGGGCAACGCCGTTGCCGCGCTGGCGGTTGTTCTGATAACCACGATGTTCTTGTCAGACGTGATGAACAACGCGGCGACGGCGGCAGTCTTGTGCCCTGTTGCGATCGGTATTGCCGCAACGCTGGGGGTCAACCCGGACAGCTTTCTGATGGCAGTTGCCATAGGTGCCTCCTGCGCTTTCCTGACCCCGATCGGCCACCAGAACAACACCCTGATCCTGGGGCCCGGTGGGTTCCGCTTTGGTGATTACTGGAAGCTGGGCCTGCCGTTGGAGGTGCTGGTGGTCGTCATCAGCATGCCACTGCTGCTCATCGTCTGGCCTCTGTAGATATTCTTGAGTAGTGTCCCGGCAGGTCAGCGAGATCGGTCGCGTTGCTCCGGACTCCGGAGCGGTCCATTCAACCAATTGCTGCACAGGAAAAAATGCTTGGCTGGGGCGCCAGGATTCGAACCTGGGAATGGCGGTACCAGCTTGCTGCAAGAACCTGGGCGCGTGGGGCAACGGTTGGGGCGATAGGTCAACCAAGATAAATGCTTGAGCGATGGTGGGTGATACTAATCGGCTTCATTGCCCTTCTTGGTCAGGGTCCACCGCCATCCCGTTCTCTGTTGCTCGTCCACCGCGAAGGGAGTTCTTCTGAAAGAGAAGTTGGCGAAGTGCCAGACGTTAAACACGTCACGGTATCGAACTTGGCCGACGGCGTAGACGTACCGGTCGGGCTGGAGTCCACGTGCACCGCTCAAGAGATCAGAATCAATCTGGAAGTTTGCCTTAATCACAATCCCAATTTCTCCGGATGGAGGGAGTATACTCCGCGTCCAGTCTTCTGGAGGCAGATTAGCGTCGTGCAAGATCGCTATGTCGTCACTGGCATCAACCATGAGGAGACCCCAGTAAGTCATATCGAACGCTGGGCTCGCTCCGCTGTTCTTGACAAACGCCTTTAGTGTTGGGGACTTCCCCAGTACAAAGTCGTCCATCTTCCCCAACGCTTCAACTTTGAGCCCAACATACGCCCTGACCTGCTTTTGACCCACGGACCTGCTAATCGCGACCGCATCAACAGCTGCTTTCGTCGCCGTTCTGTTTAGAAAAAGGCTGTAGACTAGGCCGATTGCGCCAACGGCAGCAAGTACGGCCTGTGCAACGCCAACGTAATAAGCTTTCCGAGTGGACTCAGCAGAAAGCTGCTGCGCCTTGAGGTCGTTTATTTCACGCTGCTCTGCTTCGCGCTGCTCCCGTTTGGCACTCTCGGACTGTGCTGGTCCTTGCACTATACGAACAGGAAAACCCGGCGGCGCGGCTTCATTTTGGTCGGCCCCTTGTTCGTTGCCATCGACACTCTGCTGTACGGGCTGGTCGCTCAGTTCCTGCGCCGAGGTAGGTGTAGTCGCAAGTCCAAGTGCAGCGATGAGCAGACAGATACGGAAAGACATTACAACCATGATCCCGCGTTAAGCTGCTCACCACTGATCTCATTTCGTAGGTTTCTTCCACGAAAGTAAACTTCTATCGCAGCAAGCAGATCGCCAAGCACGGTGGAGCCATTGAGTAGGCGGAAATCGTGCAACCTCCCGTATCTAAATAAAGAAGCAGATACAGGAGCTTATCATGACCTACCTGCGCAGCCTCGGCCTTCTGGCGGGAGTTTTTTTATTGCCCAAGTACCTGGCCTCCGTAGCGGTGGTCTGGGTGCTGGGCCGCCTCCATCCCCTCATACAGTGGATCGTGGTGATCACGGTCGCGCTCATCTGGGGAGACCCGACATGACCGGCCAGAAGAAGCTGAGACCCGGAGACGTGGTGGTCATCGGGGCTTTCGATGACGTGCCAGAGCACCACTTCCGCATCGAGGATGTGCTCGAAGACTGCGTAACGGGGAAGGCCCTGACGGGGCCGCTCGCGGGTGAGTACGGCGAGCCAGAACTCGACCAGATTGTTCGTGTGGTTGAGCGTCTGGGATCTCCAGAACCCCAGCAAGACTAAGAAACCAATCAGAAAATCCAGAAACTCTCAGCAGTTGGGGCGAAGTCCCCGGAAGGAGTACGCATGTCCATACGTATCCAGTATGCCTATGCCCTAGATTACGTTATTAGCATGAACAAGCACTGCCAGTGGCCGCAATCAGGCAGCAGGGTTTTCCTGCTGCCAGAAGATGGCTTAGTTTGGCATGCGACGGCGGCGACGTAGTGCGGCAATGCTGCCGATCCCGGCAACTAGCAATGGCATCGCACCGGGAAGTGGTACTGGGGCGACCGGCCCGCAGTCTTTCTCACACTCGCTGGGATCAGCGTAGCGCGGCACTATGAAAGGGTCGATGACCACATCAAAGGAGCCGTTTGGAATGTCTGACAGGACCAGGCCTACTCCAGGGGCGCCGGTCGCCACCAACCCGGGGAAGAACGCTTGGAATAGGAATGATCCGCTCGATCCAATCAGCAGAGAATAGGTATCTTCGAACTTCACGAGCCCATCGTCAAAAAGCTGGAACAAGACACTGTCGAGGCCACCACCATCGTCGTCGGTGCCGGTGAAGTTGATCTGGCCGATCACATATACACCCGCCGTATCGTATTCCGCACCAGATAGACCCGAGAAGGACAGGTCCGTCGCCGCACTCACGGGAACTGCTGCTGCCAACCCACAAACAAGGGCAAAACCGGAAGCTAAAGTCATACGTTTCATGGGGTCCACTCCATTTTGAGCTTTAGAGAAACTTCCTTAAGCTTTACGAGTGTCCATTTTTCGCCATGTTTTTATGGCTTTTCTGCGTCGTCTTTTACTGTGTTTGTGGCTTTTCTTTGTCGTGACGCGCGTGTTCTCCGCCGTGGATGCCGGGGAGTGGCCCCTCGTGCTTCTCGATCAGCGTCTCAATGGAGATGCCCTTGCGGCGGAGCGAAAGCACGCAATGACTTACCCTAGGGGCCGGGTTCTGCAGGGTGGTGATGCCGGTTTCCGCCCTACTATCTGATGCTTTTCTTGGTCTCGCTTGCTGGATCTTTGCTCGTCGAGAGCCTGAAGAAGTTGCCAGTCTTCGAACTGACCTGACGTCTATTGCGACAATGGTTCGCCGACCTGCGAGTCCCAAATTGATCCAAGGTACCATACCACCGCCACTCGTGGGGCACTAGTTGGGGCAATCCGCCCAACGCCCTTACCAAACTGCTTGGGCTGCACGCCTTTTGAGCAATGTGCCTAGCATCCGGGTTGATGATTTGGCTGGGGCGCCAGGATTCGAACCTGGGAATGGCGGTACCAAAAACCGCTGCCTTACCACTTGGCGACGCCCCAACTGCGCGGCTGTTTAGCGAAGGCCCCCGAGCGCCGCAAGAGGCAAATCGCGCAGCCGGGCCGTTGCTGTTGGCGGGCCCGCGCGATAGCTAGGCGGACATGGAAACAGTCGATGTCGTTGTTATTGGCGCGGGCGCCGCGGGCATGATGTGCGCGATCGAGGCGGGGCGCCGGGGGCGGCGCGTGCTGCTGATCGACCATGCCGGGGCGGTGGGCGAAAAGATCCGGATCTCGGGCGGGGGACGGTGCAACTTTACCAATCTGGGGATCGCGCCGGAGCGATTCCTGTCGCGTAATCCGCGGTTTGCCCTATCGGCATTGAAGCGGTTCACGCAGTGGGATTTTCTTGCGCGGGTCGAGGCTGCGGGAATTGCGTGGCACGAGAAGACGCTGGGGCAGTTGTTCTGCGACGGTTCAGCGACCGAGATCATCGCGATGCTGCGCGCCGACATGGGCCGGGCGGGGGTGACGGTCTGGTTGGGCTGCGCGCCTGGCGATCTGCGACGCGTGGCAGGGGGTTTCGTGCTGGAAAGCGCGCGCGGGCCGGTTCGGGCGTCGTCTGTGGTCGTCGCGACTGGCGGCAAGTCGATCCCGAAGATGGGAGCAACAGGGTTTGGCTATCGGCTGGCCGAACAGTTCGGGTTGCGCGTGACCGCGACGCGGCCGGGGCTGGTGCCGCTGACCTTCGCCGAACAGGACCTGGTGCGGCTGCGGCCGCTGGCCGGCGTGGCGGTGGCGGGGCGGGTTGCGGCGGGTCGCACCGCCTTTGACGAGGCGGTGTTGTTCACCCATCGCGGCCTGTCTGGGCCGGCAGTGCTGCAGATCTCAAACTACTGGCACGAGGGCGAGGCGATCACACTGGATCTGGCGCGGGGATCAGACGCTGCTGCCGTCCTGAAAGCCGCACGCCAGACCGAGGGCCGGAGCGCGCCGCGAACCGTTCTCGGGCGCCTGATGCCCGAGCGGCTGGCACGCTTCGTCGAGGCAGAGGCGCGACTGACGGGAAGCATGGCCGATCAGTCCAATGCGGCGCTTGGGCGGGCAGTGCAGGCTGTGCATCGCTGGTCCTTGCGGCCAGTGGGGAGCGAAGGCTACCGCACCGCCGAAGTGACGCTGGGAGGCGTGGAGACAGATGATCTCGACGCCCGCACGATGGAGGCCAAGGGGGTTCCCGGCCTCTACTTCGTGGGTGAGGTCGTGGATGTGACGGGCTGGCTGGGAGGGTACAATTTCCAATGGGCCTGGTCCTCGGGCTGGGCTGCGGGGCAAGTGGCCTGATCGTGTGGTGCGGGGCGCCTGCCGCAGGTGCCGGCGGGATAGACGGCTGGTGCAACCCGGTCGCATGACGCGTGTGTCATCGGCGACATCCCGGTCACGTCCCGCTCCTCACGAAAATCTGCTGTGGCGCTGGCGGTCGCATTGGCTACAAGGGCGGCAAGCCTGTCTGGCAAGGGGTATCGTCGGTGTTCCAATCCTTCTTTCCGCGTCCGAAGCTGTTTCTGATTTCGGTGGTCCTCTGGGTCACCTTGGCCGTCGTGCTTTGGTATGGACCGGGGCAGGGCCTGGGCGCATCGCTGGGGTTTGTGCCGCAAGATCCAACCGCCCCGCCGGTACTGGGGCTTGGCCATTTCGTGACGCCGCAGTTCCAGTGGTTCTACCTGTTTTGCGGCGCGTTTCTGGTGGTTTTCGCGGGCGCCTGGATCTGGTTGTCGCCCCATCCCTACCAGTTGTGGTCGATCATAGGCACCGCCGCGATCCTGTTCTCGACCTACTTCAGCGTGCAGGTTTCCGTTGCCATCAACAACTGGCGCGGTCCGTTCTTCGACGCTGTCCAGACGGCCTTGTCGGGATCGGGGAACGTGACGGCGGCGCAACTGTACGGGCTGATCCTGATCTTTGCGCAGATTGCCTTTGTCTGGATCGCGCTGTTTGTCGCGACCCGCTTTTTCGTCAGCCATTACATCTTTCGTTGGCGGCAGGCGATGAACGACTACTACATGAGCCGCTGGCCCGAAGTGCGCACCATCGAGGGCGCCTCACAACGTGTGCAGGAAGACACGATGCGCTTTGCCACGATCATGGAGGATCTGGGAGTTTCGGTGGTCGATGCGGTCATGACGCTGTTCGCCTTCTTGCCGGTTCTGGCTGCACTGTCGGTGCATGTGTCGGAGTTGCCGGTTGTCGGGGTGATCGCGCAGCCGTTGCTGTGGGCGTCGATCTTCTGGTCGTTCTTCGGGACGCTGCTGCTGGCGATCGCCGGGATCAAGTTGCCGGGGCTGAACTTTCGCAACCAGCGGGTCGAGGCGGCCTATCGCAAGGAACTGGTCTATGGCGAGGACGACCCGGGACGGGCGCAGCCCATGACGACGCGCGAGCTTTTCCTGCAGGTGCGTCGAAACTACTTCCGACTGTACTTCCACTATGCGTATTTCAACGTGTTCCGCAGCCTGTACATCCAGGCCGACAACATCTTTGCCTATCTGATCCTGATCCCCACGATCGCGGCGGGGCAGATTACTTTTGGGATCCTGCAGCAGATACTGACGGCCTTTGGGCAGGTATCCAGCTCATTCCAGTATCTGGTGAATTCGTGGACCACCATCATCGAGCTGTTGTCGATCCGCAAGCGCCTGGTTGCCTTCGAGGCGGCCTTCGAGGGGCAGGCGCTGGCCGACATCGAACTGGAGCATCCGCTGACGCACTGAGGGTGGTCTGCAGCGGCGGGCGCCGGGGGTTTCACACCCCCGGACCCCCGTGGGATATTTGTGAACAGAAGAAGTGCGGCGAGAACCGTCAGACGCGGAGGGGGTTGGCTTTGGCAAGCCGGTCGAAGGCCATCAGGCTGTCGATCAGGGCAGGCATCCCGGCGAGCGGGATCATGTTTGGTCCATCGGAGGGGGCGGTGTCGGGCGCCTGATGGGTTTCGATGAAGACACCGGCGATGCCGATGCTGACGGCGCATCGCGCCATCACCGGGGCAAATTCACGCTGGCCGCCCGATGTGGTGCCCTGGCCGCCGGGTTGCTGCACCGAATGGGTGGCATCCATGATGACCGGGTATCCGGTGCGCGCCATCGTCGGTAGTGCGCGCATGTCGGCGACAAGGGTGTTGTAGCCAAAGCTGACGCCGCGTTCGGTCAGCAGGATCCGGCTGTTGCCTGTCGAGGCGACCTTTTCGGCGACATGCGCCATGTCCCAGGGCGCAAGGAACTGCCCCTTCTTGATGTTTACCACGGCGCCGGTTTCGCCGGCCGCGAGCAAGAGGTCGGTCTGACGGCAAAGAAACGCAGGGATCTGGATGACATCCACAACCGCTGCCGCCGTTCGCGCCTGGTCGGCATCGTGCACGTCGGTCAGCACCGGCATCCCCATTTGACGGACCCCTTCGAGCACCTTGAGTCCGGCGTCGATCCCCAGGCCGCGACGACCCGCGAGCGAGGTCCGGTTTGCCTTGTCGTAGCTGGCCTTGAACACAAGCTGCGCCCCTGCGCGCGCACAGGCCTCGGCCAGCACGCCGGCGATCATCTGGGCATGATCCAGACTTTCCAGTTGGCACGGCCCCGCGATGACAAGAAGCGGGCGGTCGTTGCCGACGGTCAGGCCGCCGATCACTACGTCTTTCATGGCGTCCCTCAGGCAGTGACCTGTTCGCGCAGGATTGCGGCGGTCATAGAAATCATGAGGTATATGCCTGCAAAGATCAGCATCGTCACCAGCGTATTCTCGAATGCCCGCGGATAGGCGGGCTCGTCCGGTTCGACCGGACTGACCGAGAGCGAGAGATAGCGGACCTGCCGGTTGGCCTCGATCCGTGCTGTTTCGAGTTGTTGCAGCGTGGTGGCCAGCATCAACTGGCGTGTTTGGACATCGGCCTGGGCGATCAGTAATTCGCTTTGAACCTCGGCGAGTGACAGCCCCTCCTGGCCGGCGTCGGTCATCCGGGCGCGAAGTCTGGCGATTTCGTCTTCGAGCGTGGCGATGCGGCGTTCGACCGGCGTCATGCGGGCGATGTTTGGCGTTTCGTTTGCACGCATCTGTTCGAGCGAAAGTCGTTCCTGGGTCAACTGGGTTTCGAGCGCGCCAATCTGCTGGGTGAGAAGGCCGACCTCGACCTCGGACGACATGACCTGATAGCTTTGCTGCAATTCGACCACACGGCGCTGTGCGGCCAGCATCTTGGCCTCGGCATCCTCGTAGCTGGACCGGGCGTCGCGCATCTGATCCTCGCGCTTGCGTTGGGTCAGGCGGTCGATCTGTTCCTCGGCATAGCCGATCAGGGCGCGGCTGAAGCGGGCCGAGGTTGCCGGATCGGCGGCGATCACCTCCATCTTGATCAAGCCCTCGGTCGGGTCGTAGGAGATCTTCACGTTGTCCTGGTAGACCTTGTAGACAGCCTCGTTCGTGGCATCGGGGGCGAGCCGAATTAGCGGATCGATGGCAGGGCTGGAGAAATGCGCCCGAAATCCGTGTTCGGCATCGAGCCGGTTCATCGCATCGCGCGATTGCAGGTAGCCCTGAACCGCGACGGAGTCCTTGTTCGCCTCGAGCGCGCCGCCGAGCATGGATCCAAGGCCGGGCGGGCCGCCTGCGGTGACGGCGCCATCGGCCTGCTGGATGACCATTTCGGAATTGGTGGCGTAGAGCGGCGTCGCCACCATGAAGTAGTACCAGCCGGCAACCAGCGTCGGCAGCAATACGAAGACCGCAAGACGGATCGCAAGCGCGATCGCCTTGCGACGGCGGCGGCGCAGGATATCGGCCTGGATCCGCAGGATATCAGCGGCATGGCTGACCTCGGCCCGCTTTTCGGGTGAAGGTAGCGGCGGCGCCTTGACGGTTTGCGGCAGGCGCTGGCCGTCATCGGGAACGCTCAGCGCGCGCGAGGCCGCCGCCGCGTCGGCGACGCCGTCCGAGGTGACAAGCTCGAGCATGCTGGACCGTTGGAACGGGTCGATCCCGGCCTTGCGCAGCAGGCGCACTGCGTCAAAATCCGAGGTGGCGGGCAGGTTGTGCTTTTGCGCCACGCGGCGCGCGAGGCGCAATTGTCGGCCCGTCAGGCCTTCGCGGCGGATCTTCTCGATCTCGGTTTCAAGGCCGGCCTCTGCGGCGGTCGCAATCCGGCCGGCAACTGCGGTCGGGAAGGGCGCTTGACCGAAACCGTCAGAGACGCCTGTGGCCATGGTCGGGCCGGTTGCATCGGGGGCAGGAAGATCCTGCCTGCGGATCCGGAACCGGGTGGCTTTAGGTTTGGTAGTCATAAAGGCGCTTCGCTTCTTCGAGGGAGTCGAACATGTAGAGTTGACCGTTTTTCAGCACGCCCGCTGTACGGCAGAATTTCTCCAGCGTTTCGGCCTGATGCGATACCACGACGACAGTTGCGTTCTTCAAGCGGTCGCGCAGGATGCCACCGGCCTTTCGGTTGAAGGCGACATCCGTTGTGGCCGGCATGCCTTCATCGATCAGGTAGATGTCGAATTCGAGCGCCAGCATCAGTGCGAAAGAAAACCGCGCCCGCATGCCTGAGGAATATGTGCCGACCGGCATGTCGAAGTATTCCTCGATATCGCAAAGCCAGCGACAGAACCCTTCGACATAATCCGGATCGAGCCCGTAAAGACGTGCGATGTAACGGGCGTTCTCGGTGCCGGTGTGCTTGGTGACGACGCCGCCCATGAAGCCCAACGGGAACGAAATGCGCGCAGCGCGTGTCACCCGGCCTTCGTCCGGCTTTTCGAGGCCGGCCATCATGTTGATCAGCGTCGTCTTGCCGGTGCCATTTGGCGCCAGGATGCCGAGGGAGTTGCCAAGTTCGACGCGGAACGAGGCGCGATCAAGGATCACCTTGCGCGTCTTTCCGGTCCAGAAGGACTTGCTGACATTCTCAAACTCGATCATTCCCGTGCCTCGTGTCGCGGGTCTTGTACGCATGACATGACCTGATGCCGATTTCTGCCATGCCTCTTTGCCCCGTTTACGGGGTTCGTCTTAAGAAAACGCCCTAGCACGCCTTCTGGGCGGCATTATGTCTGAAGACAGGGGCGGGTGACAATGATCTTGCGTTCTGTGTTTGGCAACGCTCCACAGCACGGAGAGACGCAATGACGGACGCGCAGCGTCTTGGTAACGAGATCAGGGCGTGTCGGCGCTGCGTGGATCGGTTCGCGGCGACAGCCACAGCCCATGAGCCGCGGCCTGTCGTGTGGTTCCAGCCGTCGGCGCGCCTTCTTGTGGTGGGACAGGCGCCCGGAGCGCGGGTGCATGCGGCGGGTGTGCCCTTTTGTGATCCGAGCGGAGTGCGATTGCGATCCTGGATGGGTGTGACCGAGGCAGAGTTCTACGATCGTGCAAAGGTGGCGATAGTGCCGATGGCGTTCTGCTTTCCGGGCTATGACGCCAAAGGAGCTGATCTGCCGCCGCCACCTGTCTGTGCAGAAACCTGGCGTACGCGGGTCATGGCGGCGCTGCCCGACGTTCGATTGTCCTTGCTGGTGGGCGGAACTGCGCAGCGTTGGCATCTGGGGACGCGTGCAGAGGTGACGGCAACCGTTGCAGGCTGGCGGGCGCACGCCCCGCGGGTGTTTCCGCTGCCGCATCCGTCCTGGCGCAATACGGCCTGGTTGCGGCGCAACCCCTGGTTCGAGGCAGAGTTGCTGCCGGAGTTGCGCGCGGCCGTGCGGGCGGAACTGGAGCGCGAGACGTGAACGGGGTGTCTCTGGAAAGGGGTTTTTCGGAATGGGGCCAAACTGTCGCGCTTGCAGGGGTTCAGGATTGCGGCGCGTTCGGTTAACTGAGGTCCAGATAGCGCCAGTGGCGCTGGACCGCGCAGAAGGAACAGGCAACCCGATGACCCGTCTTGACGATGCCTTTGCGGCGATGGAGGCCCGGCCGGCGGACGACGCTTTGCGGTTGCGGTTCTACGAGCGCTTTGCGGATGGCGAGATGTTCGTGCTGCTGGAGTCCGAGGCAGAGGGCGGGGCGGTGCTGCCGCGCGTTTTCGATCTGGCTGACGGACCGGTGGTACTGGCGTTTGATCTGGAGGACCGGCTGGCGGAGTTCGCAGGCGCCCCTGCGCCCTACGCCGCATTGCCGGGGCGGGTGATCGCGACGCAATTGGCGGGGCAGGGGATCGGGATCGGGTTGAACATGGGGGTTGCTGCCTCGTCCTTTCTGATCCCGGCAGATGCGGTCGATTGGCTGGCTGCCACGCTGGCGCAGGGCCCGGTTGAGGTCGAAGCGCACCCGGTTTCCTTCCATGCGCCCGGCGACTTGCCCGAGTCGCTGGTTGTGGCGCTGGACGCCAAACTGGCACGCGCCGAGGGGTTGGCTGCGGCCGCCTTGCTGGCAGGGGTCCAGTACGCCGATGGGCGACGGGGGCACATGCTGGCCTTTGTCGGGGCAGTGCCTGGAGTTGAAGCGGCGCTGGCGCGCGCGGTGGGGGAGGCGTTGACCTTTTCGGGGATCGAGGCGGGCGAGATGGACGTGGCCTTTCCGGGCCAGCAGGACTCGGTGCTGGCCGCGATGGCGCGCTGTGCGCTGCGCTTTGACCTGCCGCAGCCTGCAGGGCCCGAGCCAGTCGCACCTGCCGCCCCCGGCAGCGATCCGAACCGCCCGCCGATCCTGCGCTGATCTTGGCGAATTGGGGTAAAATAATACCGCGTATCTAAGCATCTGTTTTTGGTATGGTAATTGTTTGTATTTGGGGTTGACTGCTTGGCTTGCTTGCGAGATACACCGCCATCCGAGATTTCGGGGGCAACGCCCCTGTTCCCTTCACGAGAGCAGAACCATGAAAACCTTTACCGCAACACCGGCGGATATCGACAAGAAGTGGATCCTGATTGATGCCGAGGGCATCGTTCTGGGCCGTCTTGCAACGATTGTCGCGAATATCCTGCGCGGCAAGAACAAGCCGACCTTCACGCCGCACATGGACATGGGCGACAATGTGATCGTCATCAATGCCGACAAGATCCAGATGACCGGCAACAAGCGTGCCGACAAGCGCTATTACTGGCATACTGGCTATCCGGGTGGGATCAAGTTCCGTACCGCAGGACAGGTGCTGGATGGCGCTCATCCCGAGCGCGTGGTCGAGAAGGCGGTGGAGCGGATGATCACCCGCAACCGTCTGGGCCGCCAGCAGATGACGAACCTTCGCGTCTATGCCGGGGCAGAGCACCCGCACGAGGCGCAGCAGCCCACCGTTCTCGACCTGCGGTCGATGAACCCGAAGAACACCCGGAGCGCCTGATCATGGCTGACATCAAATCCCTTGACGATCTGAAATCGGTCGTCTCCGACGCGGCCCCCGTGGTTCAAGTGGCGGCACCGCGCGAACCGATGCGCGATGCGCAGGGCCGGGCCTACGCGACCGGCAAACGCAAGAACGCGATCGCTCGTGTCTGGATCAAGGCCGGCTCCGGCAAGGTCACGGTGAACGGCAAGACCATGCCCGAGTATTTTGCGCGCCCGGTGCTGCAGATGATCCTGCGCCAGCCCTTCACAGTGGCTGGTGTTGACGGCCAGTTCGACGTGCATGCAACTGTCGCTGGCGGCGGACTTTCGGGGCAGGCCGGTGCCGTGAAGCACGGTATCTCGAAAGCCCTGCAGCTTTATGAGCCGTCGCTGCGCGGGGCACTCAAGGCGGCGGGCTTTCTGACCCGTGACAGCCGCGTGGTGGAACGCAAGAAATACGGTAAGGCCAAGGCCCGCAAGAGCTTCCAGTTCTCCAAGCGCTGACGGTCTGGACGATCCGGTTGGGAAAGTGCGGCTTCGGCCGCACTTTTCATATTTGCGGGCGGGAGTGACTGCGAAGTCGCCCGATCGCGATTAACCTTAACGAACAATTAAGGATTGCATTGTGACCTGTGCTTACCCCTCTGAGGGGAAGCGCACTCGAGTTGCACATGCAGGGTTTGACGTACCGGCCCGAGATTGACGGGCTTCGCGCTGTGGCGGTGGTTTCGGTGATCCTGTTTCATGCGGGGCTTGTCTGGGTTCCGGGCGGGTTCGTCGGCGTAGATGTGTTCTTCGTGATCTCGGGCTATCTGATCACCGGCATCATCGTTGCCGATGTGGAGCAGGGGCGGTTTTCAATCCGGCGCTTCTACGAGCGGCGGGCGCGGCGGATCCTGCCGGCACTCATCCTGGTGATCCTGTGTTGCCTTCCGTTCGCCTGGGCTTGGATGCTACCTGAACAATTGACGGATTTCGGTCAGAGCGTGATCGCGGTCATGCTGTTCGCCTCGAATATCCTGTTCTGGCGCGAAAGCGATTACTTCGCGGCTGCTTCTGAAGAAAAACCGTTGCTGCATACCTGGAGCCTTGGCGTTGAGGAGCAGTTCTATCTGTTCTTCCCGCTGGTTGTGCTGCTGGCCTGGCGCCTTGGCCCGCGGCGGTTTTTCTGGCTGACGGCCGCGGTGGCGGTGGCAAGCCTTGCGCTGAGCGACTGGGCCTCAGGCTCGAGGCCAATGCCGAACTTCTACCTGCTGCCGACGCGGGCGTGGGAGTTGCTGGCGGGCGCGCTGTGTGCGCTGCATCTGCGTGAGTCGCGGGGGCCGGGGCGTGGCTGGCTTGCGCTGGCTGGTTTGGCGATGATCCTGGCCTCGGTCCTGGTGCTGAGCGAAGAGACGCCGTTTCCGGGGCGGTATGCGGTTATGCCGGTTCTGGGAACCGTGCTGATCGTGCTGCACGCGACGCCACACACCTGGGTGGGCCGGATCCTTGGGTGGGGGCCGGCCGTGGCGATCGGGCTGCTGAGCTATTCGGCCTATCTTTGGCACCAGCCACTGTTCGCCTTTGCCCGACTGCGGATGATCGGCGCGCCCCCGGCCGAGGTGATGGCGCTATTATGTGCCCTGACTTTCGGGCTTGCCTGGTTGAGCTGGCGCTATGTCGAGCAACCGTTTCGTGGCAAAGCGCCCCTTCTGCCGCGCCAACACGCGCTGTTCGGGGCGGCGGCTGCGGCCTCAGCCTGCCTGATCAGGCTTGGGGCGATCGTCGTGGCAGGGCAGGGCTTTCCTGCACGGATGACACTTTCACCGATGGCAGGAAGCTATTTGCAGACAGCGGTCGCCAGCCCCTATCGCGACCGCTGCCACACTGTTGGGTGGCACTACCTGCCGCCGGATGATGCCTGTGTCTTCTTTGATCTAAGACCCAGGGTTGCCGTTTTTGGGAACAGCCATGCCGTCGAGCTGGCCTATGGCCTGGCTTTGGAACTCCGCCCTCGCAGGTTTGGCGTCAAGCAGTTGAGCTTTTCCGGTTGTGACCCGGTATATGTCGACCCTCCGTTTTCGACGGCCTGCGCAAAATGGACACGAGAGGCCCTTGCATCCTTGCTGGCAGATCGGGCGATCACGCATGTCGTCGTAAGTTATCGGATCACGGCCGCGATCACTGGGCAATCGGCGGAAAAGGACAAATCGATTGCAACGGCGTTGGCCACCATCCTGACCCAACTCGCGCAGCGCAAGACGGTCATCTATGCGATGCAGGTTCCAGAACTGCCGGCAGATGTCCACAAGATCATTCGCCTTTCCGAGGCGGCCGGAACCGCACGATTGCCGGGATCGTCGCTGCAAGGCTGGGAAACGCGCCGGTCCACATTTGATCGAGTGATGCGGGATCGCATTGATCCCCGCGTTACGTTCGTGGAAACGACGCCCTTGTTCTGCGACGCCCGGGGGTGTGTGGCCGGGCGTGATGGAACGTCTTACTACTTCGATGACGATCACATGTCTGTCGAGGGGGCCAGAATGGTTGCCCGAACAATTGCGCCGCTGATCGAAGACGCCGTCGTCTCTGCAAACTAAAAATGGGCCGGGAACGTGCCCGGCCCAGTCTGGGGTACCGATCAGGGAATCGGTCAGGAACTGGCGCGATCAGGGGCGCCAGAAGGGCTTTTGCACCTCGTGCGAGGCGTCTCGCGTGGTCAGGCCGATGTCGCGCAGCAATCGAGCGTCGAGCAGGGCCAAGTCATGGCGCGTGCGGGTCCGAACGCGCCAGCCTACCGCCACACCGATCAGCGACACAGGCAGGGCCCAGCGTACAATCCCTCCAAGCGCCACGAGGGCTGGGGTCTGAAACGTGGAACGGATAGACATGGTATGCCTTTTGTATTGATACAATATGCTTCATTTAGTATTGTGATGATACAAAATCAGCCAAAGCGAGAAAAGAGGTAAACTTGTGACCGATACAATTTGGTGTCCTGACCTGAGTCGCTTTCCCGGACCAAAGTATCAGTCCCTGACCCGGGCGTTGCGTGAGGCCATTCGCGGCGGCGATCTGGCAGAGGGGGCGCGGTTGCCAACGGTGCGCGATCTCGCCTGGCGACTGTCGATGACGCCGGGCACGGTGGCGCGGGCCTATCAGATTGCCACACAAGAGGGGTTGCTCTCTGGCGAAGTTGGTCGCGGCACTTTTGTGGCTGCTCGCGGTGGCCGGCCGGTTGCGCGGCCCGCGCTTTACATTGCACCGGACACTCAGATGGTCGATCTGCGAGCGCCAGAATTGCCGGACGTGGGCCAGGGCGCCGCATTCGCGCGTGCCTTGCGGAGAATGGCTGATCGGATGGGCCCGGATTGGCTGAGCTATCCCAGCCAGCAAGCCGAGGCGCCATTGCGCGCGGCAGTCGTCGATTGGGTGTCGGATCGGGTGATGGGCCCCGTCGCGACCGATGATGTGGTGCTGGTCAACGGGGGGCAGAACGCCATCGGTCTGGTGTTCCAGACTTGTCTGAGGGGCGATCGGCCGGTGATCCTGCTGGAGGATCTGGCGTATCCGGGGATCCGCCACGCCGCAACGTTGATGCGCGCCGAGGCGATCGGGCTGGAGATGGACGACGAAGGTGTGCGTCCCGATGCGCTCGAGGCGGCATGTCGGGCGCATGCAAACGCTCAGGTGTTGTGTCTGACGCCACAGGGCCAGAACCCCACGGCAGTGCGCATGGGTCCGGCACGGCGTGCCGAAATAGCTGCCATCGTGCGACGCTACGACCTGAAGATCCTCGAAGACGACTGTTATTCGGTTGCCGACAGCGATGTGCCGCAGATGCGGGCACTTGCGCCCGAGCGCACCTGGTATGTGGGAAGCCTGTCGAAATCTGTATCGGCTGCGCTGCGGTTCGGTTACATCGTCTGCCCCTCTGGGCAAGGAGAGTCCGGCCGGCTGACAGCGCAGCACACGTTTTTCGCGCTGGCGCGTCCGGTATCGGATCTGTGCCTGGAGTTGCTGACCAGCGGTGCGGCCGAGAGGATTCGGGCTGATGTGGCCGCTGAACTGGCGCCGCGGCTGCAGATGGTTGTCAATATGCTGGGGGCCTATCATGTGTCTTGGCAGCCGGGATTGCCCTTCGTCTGGCTCCGGATGCCGAAGGGGTGGCGCGCCTCGGGCTTTGCGCGTCGCGCCGAGGCTGAGGGTGTTCTGGTGCGAACCGCCGATACCTATGCGCTGAGTCACGGGCGAGCCCCAAATGCGGTGCGTCTCGCAATCGCCGGGAACTTGCCGCGCGCCCGGTTTGAGGCAGGTATTGCTGCCTTGGCGCGTCTGCTGGCCGCTCCACCACAAGAGTTGAGCGTCTGAGCGCGATCCTGCCGCTGTTGCAGCGCGGACTCATCATGGCGTTTTGTTGATATGGTCCAGGGAGTTGTGTTGACCGGTTGAGGCGGTTGCGTATCGTTGTCCCGTCGAGCACAAAGAAAGGGACCCTAAATGGGACCGTTTGCATTTCACGCCCCCCACGGGGGGAGCGTTTTCCTTGGTATCCGCAAGAATCGCATGGGCGGGACGGAGATCGTCTATGACGACGGTGTGGCGCGCCGCATGGTCTGGCGCGTGACCGAGGCGCTGACTGATGAGAACCGCCTGTCAGACGCACTCGCGCGGGCCGTAAGCCATACCCGCGTCCTGCCAGCACTTTATGCCGAGCTTAAAAAGAGGGCGATCATGGTCGAGGCGGTGATCCGCTGAGGCATTGGCCGATGCTCTTGCGGGCGTCGGCCGTTTCCCTGACATGATTTGATCATAAGCTGTGCGTGCCCCTTTTCTCGCTGCCACGCATGTGCGACAAAAGTTCAAAAGACGGGTCCGTCAGGGGGCATGATGAAATCTGAGGGGATTCTGCACCGGCTCGGCCGGTCAGAAGCAAGCAGCGGTCTGATGTTGATCAGCCCGACTGCGCTATACGCGATCCTTCTGCTGGCTGCACCGCTGGCGACTGTGGTGCTCTACAGTTTCTTCAAGGACGGCTATCTCGAGATCGTCCGAGAGTTCTCGCTTGAAAACTATATCGAAGTCTGGACCAACAGGATCTACCGGGTCGTCATGTTGCGCTCGCTGGGGGTGTCGCTGGCGGTGACCATCGTGACAGTTCTGCTGGCCTATCCTGTCGCCTATTTCGTCAGCTTCAATGTCCCGCAGTCAAAGAAGTCGCTCTGGCTGTTCCTGATCACGATTCCGTTCTGGACGAGCTACCTTATCCGCGTGTTCCTGTGGAAAGTGATCCTGGGCTATAATGGCGTGGTCAATTCCGGGCTGCTGGGCCTTGGGATCATCGATGAACCCCTGCAATGGATCAACTACAACGTGGGCGCGATGGTGCTGACACTGGCCCATGCCTACGCGCCCTTCGCGATATTGCCGATCTTTGTGGTTCTGGAGAAGATCGACCGATCCTTCCTCGAAGCAGGACAGGATCTTGGCGAGTCGCGGTTCCGGACGTTTCTTCGCGTCACGTTGCCCTTGTCGATGCCGGGGGTGATCGCGGCGGTGCTGATCGTCTTCATCCCGACGATCGGGGATTATGTGACACCGAACCTGATTGGTGGTGGCAAGATCCCGATGATTGCAAACCTGATCGAGGTGCTGATGCTTGTGCGTGACAACAAGCCTCTCGGATCCGCCATCGCAGTCACGGCAATGATGATCGTTGCACTGATCAGCCTGGGCTTCGTTTTGTTGAACCGCCGCTTCCTGGGGGCGAACCGATGAAGTTTTCCGGCCTCAAGATCTATGCGATCGCGTATCTGGTGTTCCTCTACGCGCCGATTATCCTGCTGCCGCTTTTTGCGTTCAATGACAGTTCGGTGATCGCCTTTCCCCTGTCGGGCTTCACGACCAAGTGGTTTGGCGAGATGTGGGCCGATCAGCAGTTGTGGAATGCCGCGCGCAACAGCCTGATCGTCGGGCTTTCCACGGCGATCATCGCCACGGCGCTGGGCATTTTCGCGGCTCGTGCCTCGACCCGCTTCAAGTTCCCCGCGAAAGCCGGCCTGCTGGGCCTGATCATGTTGCCTCTGGTGCTGCCCGAGATGATCGTGGCAATGTCCCTTCTGGTCGTGTTGCTGAGCCTTGGCGTTGACCTGTCGATCTTCACGATCATCCTCGGACACGTTCTGATCTGCACGCCGTTCGCGGTGGCAATCCTCACATCGGCCTTTCAATCGCTGGACCGGTCGCTGGAAGAGGCGGCCTATGACCTTGGCGAGACAGCGTTCTCGACCTTTCGGCTGATCATCCTGCCCTTGGTGATGCCGGGCATCATCTCATCGCTGTTGATCTCGTTCACGATTTCACTGGACGAGTTCATCATCGCGTTCTTTCTGGGCGGCAACCAGACCACGTTGTCGGTCTACATCTTTGGCCAGTTCCGTTTTCCAGCCAAGGTTCCTGCCATCATGGCGCTTGGCACGATCCTGGTGCTGCTGTCGATCGTGTTGCTGTCTATCGCTGAATTCTTCCGCCGGCGCGGTGTTGCGCGATCGGGTGGAAAAGATACCGGAGGCTTCCTGTGACTGTGAAACCCACCATGATCGAGTTTCGGGATGTCCAGAAATACTATGGCGACTATCACGCGCTGCGCGGGATCAGCGCGACCATTCACTCGGGCGAGTTCTTTTCGCTGCTGGGGCCTTCGGGGTGTGGCAAGACCACGCTGTTGAGAACCATTGCAGGGTTTGAAGATATTTCGTCCGGCGCCGTCCTGATCGATGGCAAGGATGCGGCGCAGATCCCGGCCAACAAGCGGCCGACCAATATGGTGTTCCAATCCTACGCGATCTTTCCGCACCTGACGGTGGAAGAGAACGTAGGCTTCGGCCTGCGCCGCGAGGGTCTGTCGAAGGACGAAATGGGCCGACGTGTCGGCGACGCGTTGGAGATGGTGAACCTGAAGGGGTTCGGCAAGCGTGCCGCACATGCCCTGTCAGGCGGCCAGCGGCAGCGCGTGGCCTTGGCGCGGGCCCTGATCCTGAAGCCGAAGGTGCTGCTGCTGGACGAACCTCTGTCGGCGCTGGACAAGAAGATGCGCGAGCAGATGCAGGTTGAGCTGATCAAACTGCAACGCCAGGTGGGCATCACCTTTATCCTGGTCACTCATGACCAGGAGGAGGCGCTGGTGATGAGTGACCGGATTGCCGTGATGTTCGAGGGCCAGATTGTCCAGTTGGACGAACCGGAAACACTGTACCGCCTGCCGAAATCGCGTCAGGTCGCGGATTTCATCGGGACGATGAACTTCTTGCCGGCAACGGTGCTATCAGACGGCCCAGAGGGTTATGACGTGGAGGTTGCAGGCCTGGGGCGCTGCCCGATCAAGCCCGGGCAGGCGCCGGGGGCGGCCTCGGGTGGCGGGGTGAGTGTCGGTTTCCGTCCAGAAACGCTGACGATCCTCTATGAAGGCCAAAGCGCGACCGATCGCGAGACGCCCGGCACGATCGAAGAGGTCGTGTATTACGGCGACATGACCTACTACGACGTCAAGCTTGACGGGGTCGAGGCGCCGGTGCGCCTGTCAATGCGGAACCTTTTTGGCCGCCCGGTGCTGGACATCGGAACACGCACGCGCGTCGCCTGGAGTCCAGGCGCGCTGGTTCTCTTCCGTTAGGCGCGGCGTTTAAAGCAGATCGACACCGCCTGGCCGGGCGGCAAGAATATCTTCGGCATGACTTATGACCGGTAGCCCTCCATCGCCCAGTTCCAGAGGCGTCCGATGCCAGGAATGAAAGGTCAGCATGCCACCTGACAGGAATGGCGAGTCAAAGCCATTGTGCCGGAGCAAAGTCGAGGCGAGATAGCTGCGAAATCCGGACCGGCAGAGTGTGAATACGGGGCGATCGCGTGGCAGTTCACCCAGCCGCCGACGCAGGTCGGCCAGAGGGATGTGGACCGCCTCGGGAATGTGCCAGCGCTGCCATTCAACATCTGAACGAACGTCCAGGATCGTGCCGCGTTCGGCGACGTCCGGATAGTCCTCGGCGTACCATAGGGCGATCTGGCCACGAAGAAGGTTGGAGCCCAGAAAACCGGCCATGTTCACCGCGTCCTTTGCGGGGGAATAGGGCGGTGCGTAGGCCAGCTCCAGATGCTCGAGATCCAGCACGCCAAGGCCCGCACGCAGCGCAACCGCCAACACGTCAAGGCGTTTGTCGACTCCATCCCAGCCAACGATCTGTGCACCCAGTAGACGGCCGTCACCGGGGGCAAAGAGGACCTTCATCAGCATTGGTCGCGCGCCTGGGTAGTAGCCTGAGCGGCTGTTCGGGACGAGGTGAACCTTGTGAAAAGCGATCCCGGCCGCCACCAGTTGTGTTTCGGTCAAGCCGGTCCCGCCTGCGGTCATGTCGAAAACCTTGACGATTCCTGTGCCTTGCGTCCCGCGATAGGCGGCACTTGGCGCTGCGTCGGTTGACAATGCATGAATCGTATCGGCTGCGATCCGGCCTTGCCGGTTCGCAGGACCCGCGAGCATGGACAAGACAGGCTCGCCCGTCACCAGATGGGCCGTTTCCACGACATCGCCCGCTGCCAGGATAAAGGGATCCGAGGTTTGCATCTGCGCATTGACAACGATCCCGCCCCGCGGCCCGATGGCAAGGCCCGACCGTACAGCAAGGTCCGAGATCGGGCGCACGCCGGTTGCGAGCGTCACGATGTCGGTCGCGATTGTGGTGCCGTCGGAAAGTTCGACGCAAAGTGCGCTATCCGCCTCGGTGATTGCGGTGACCGCTGTACCGAGACGTACATCTACCCCATGTTCCACAACGTGATAGTGGAGGATCCGTGTCATCTCGGGATCAAGCCAAGGCATAAGGCGATCGGCCATCTCGACGACAACTGTCTCAAGGCCGCGTTCGCGGAACGCCTCTGCGAGTTCCAGGCCGATGTAGCTGCCGCCAATAACCAGCCCACGCCGTGCGCCATCCTTGAGATCCGCAATGATCGCATCCATGTCGGGGATGTTGCGCAACGCGTGGACGCGCGGATGGTCGATCCCCGAAATAGGTGGCAGGATAGGTGTCGCCCCGGCGCAGATCACCAACCAATCATATTCCAGGGGCGTGACAGTTCCCCGTCCGATATCGTGAATCTCGATCTGCCGTTTTGCACGGTCGATCGACAGTACCTCATGGTTTACCCGCACATCGAGCGCCAGGTTGATGGCAAGACTCTCTGGTGTCTGGACCAGAAGTGCATCGCGGTCCGTGATGGCGCCACCGATGTGGTAGGGCATACCGCAACCCGCAAAGGATACGTAGGGATCGCGCTCCAAAATGATAATCTCGGCCTGTTCGTCGAGGCGGCGCAAACGGGCCGCCGTCGATGCCCCAGCGGCGACGCCGCCCACGATGATAACCCGCATAGGAGTCTCCAAATCACATTCCGATCGAAGTATGTGATGGATTGGAGGGCAGCGGCAAGGGGTAGGATGGCCCGATCCGCTCAGGGGTCGGGGGGCAGCAGGCCGAGGCCGCGCAAATAGATGCCGATGCCCGCCTCAAGCAGATCTTCGGGGGGGAACGGGCTGCGGGCGCCAGGGGCGCCGCGTGCGAACAGTTCGACAACGCCATGGCTCATCGCCCAGATGTGGGCGCTGAACATCGCCGCCGGCGGCCGTCTTTCTGGCGGGATATGCGCGGACAAAGCGGCTGCCGCTTTTTCCAACACGGCTCTGGCGCGACTGGCCGCGAGGGCAAGATCGGGATGGCTGTTCACCGACAAACCACTTTCGAACATCGCCTGGTAGTGACCGGGATACTTGCGTGCAAAGGCGAGGTAGGCGCGGCCTGTCGCCTCAAAGGCCGCGAGCGCTGATGGCCGGCCATTGTCATAGGCATAGTCCATCAGTGCCGCAAAGATCTCATATCCCTGCCGGGCTGCCTCTGCGATCAGATCCTCGCGCCCCGCAAAGTGACGGTAGACTGCGGCCGGGGTGACATCGGCGGCCTTTGCCGCTTCAGACAGGGTAAAGCCCTGGGGGCCTTTTTCTTCGATCAGCGCAAGCGCCGCCTCGACCAGGGCCTGGCGGAGATTGCCGTGGTGGTATCCGCGTTTAGACATCCAGAAGGTCTGGCCCTGCGCAGATCAATGGGTCAGGCGTGCCGATCTTGTCCATGTCTTTGCCCTTGAACGGGACGGCGCCAAGGATCGTCTGGACTGCGGCGATGCGGGCGCGGGCCTTGTCGTCGGACCTGATTACCGACCAGGGTGTAGCGGGGCGATGCGAGCGTTCCAGTGTTTCGCGGATCGCATCTGAATAGGCCTGCCATCTGCTTAGACCGTCAATGTCGATCTGACTGAGCTTCCATTGCTTAAGCGGGTCGGCTTCCCGAGCGAGCATTCGCTTGAGTTGTTCCGCGTGTCCGACGCTGAGCCAGATCTTGAGGAAAACGATGCCTTCGTCGATGATGATGCCTTCAAAGAACGGCAGCTGATGAAAGAAGTGCTCGCGTTGCGCCGGGGTGCAAAAGCCGAAGACATGCTCGACAATGCCACGGTTGTACCAACTGCGGTCAAACAGGATGATCTCGCCAGCCGCGGGCAGCCAATCCGCATAGCGTTGAAAATACCATTGCCCGGACTCACGTTCCGAGGGTTTCGGTAGCGCCACCACGGTAGCGTAACGGGGATTCAGGTTCTCGCGCACCCGGTTGATCGTGCCGCCCTTGCCGGCGGCATCGCGCCCTTCAAACACCACCACCAGCTTCTTGCCGGTCTGGCGCATGTCTGCCTGCATCCGGGCAAGCTGGATCTGAAGCGCGTCCATTTGCGCTTCATAGTCTTTCTTCTTCATCTCTTCGCGGTAGGGATAGGTCGGCGAAAGAATGTCGTCCTTGTCGGCTTTTTCGATCGCGCGCCGGATCTCGGTGGGCGCATCATGCTTGAAGTATCTGCTGATGGCGCCGTCGAAAGGCAGCTGCATGGCCAATCCCCCCTTGTTTTCACCCGCCAGTATGGCGATCGGGGCGCCTAGCGCAATCCGGCGCGGGCAGCGGCGCGATCGACGGCTGCGGTGACGGCGTCGGGTGTCGCATGGTGCGGCATGTGGCCAACGCCGGGTAGCAGAGTAAGGCGGGCATCGGGCAAGACACGGCTAAGGGGTTCGGCATGGATGCGGGCAGGCACGATCGTGTCGGCGGTGCCGTGCAGGATCTCGACTGGCAGATCGAGGCTGGGATAGTTCTGCGACATCAGAACGACATACGGGCGCAGACCGTTCACCTGACGCGCGTTCATGGCGAGCGTGTCGCGCCGCAAGGTAAGGCCCGCGCCGACATGCTGGGTGTAGCCAAGCGGCACGGGATCGGGGGCAAAGATGCCGGCGATGGTATCTTCTGCGCGCGAGGTGGGTGCAAAGGCCGTGACCAGCGGCACCACGGTGGCCCGTCCGACACGGCTGGACGTCAGCGCATACCAGCCTCCCAGATCACCGGGCCACGGCATCGTCGCCCCGGCCAGGATGACCAGAGCACCTGTGTCGCCTGGATCGCGCAGCCCCCAGGCCATCGCGACAGCACCGCCATAGCTGTGACCGAGAACGACAGGGCGGCGCACGCCAAGCGTTGCGGCGGCCGCGCGCAGAATGTCGGCCTGAACCAGCGGGCTGACGCCTGCGTCGCCGGCACTGTCGGACCAACCCAGGCCGGGGCGATCGAACACGATGACGCGGTAGCGATCCTCGAGCCGCCGAACAAGATCGAAGGTGAAGTCGCGCGTGTTGCCGCTGGCACCGTGGATCAGGACCACATCGGGGCCACTGCCCGAGACAACGGCGTGAACCGTGCGACCCTGAACGGCAATAAGGTGACCTGTCGGAGGGTAAGCCGCCTCTGCCGCCGCCTCACGCGCGGTGGCGCGCCTGTCTATGGCTGCGGCACAACCAGCAAGGACAAGGGCGGACAGAACAAGGCTAGTTGCCAATTTCGCTGATTTCATATGGCGTTGACTGATAGATCTCATTAATCCAGTTGCCATATAGAAGGTGCGCGTGGCTTCTCCAGCGATTGAGGGGGGGCCTCGCGGGATCGTCATCGGGATAGTAGTTGGCGGGCACGTTGATGGGCGTGCCATTTGCCACGTCGCGATCATACTCTTGCTTCAGCGTATCACTGTCATATTCGAAGTGGTTGAAGATGTAGAGCGCGCGATGTGCGGCATCCTCGATCAGGCAGGGACCAACTTCGTTGGAGGCTAGCAGGGTCACAAGACCCGGCGCCGCATCAACTTCGGCCTGCCGGACTTCGGTCCAGCGGCTGACGGGGATGATGAAATCGTCAGAGAATCCACGCAGGAAGGGTGAGCCGTGGGCAATTGTCTGGTGACGAAAGCAGCCGAACGCCTTGTGTGGCAGCATGTGTTTCTCGACCCCGTGAAAATGCTTGAGCATCGCCATCCCGCCCCAGCAGACGCCGAAGGTGGAGTGGACATGGGTTTGCGTCCAGTCCATCACCTCGCAAAGCTCGTCCCAGTAGGTGACCTTCTCGAACGGCAGGTGTTCGATCGGGGCGCCGGTGATAATGAGGCCGTCGAACTTTTCGGCCTTCACCTTCTGAAAGGGACGGTAGAACGTCTCCATATGCGCAGCAGCGGTGTTCCGTGTCTGATGTTCGGACATGCGGATCAGATGCAGGTCGATCTGCAAGGGGGTGGCCCCGATCAGCCGGGCAAACTGATTTTCCGTCTGGATCTTCTTCGGCATCAGGTTGAGCAGGCCGATCTTCAGTGGCCGGATGTCCTGCCGCGCCGCGCGTTCGGGCGACATCACCATCACGCCTTCGTTCCGCAGAACGTCGAAGGCGGGCAAGGTGGCGGGCAGGGTGATGGGCATCGGTCGTCTCCGGCGGCAAGGCGACTGTCTTATGCGCCCTGCGCGTGGCGCTCAAGGGCCCGGGC
Source organism: Rhodobacter sp. (assembly GCA_041738105.1). Taxonomy (GTDB): domain Bacteria; phylum Pseudomonadota; class Alphaproteobacteria; order Rhodobacterales; family Rhodobacteraceae; genus Aliitabrizicola. The sequence continues at coordinate 28,230 of JBGSQL010000220.1, forward strand.
GATAAGGTGGGTAAACCCTTCGGCATCGCGAACCTCGGCGGCTTCTTCCGCGGTTACCGTGACGCCCCAGCGCGCCATCGCAGCATAGCGCGGTTGGCGATGATCGAGCAGGCGTGCATAGGCAAAGCGCAGGAACGCGTCGGGATCGACTTGGCTTTCGGGCAGGTTCTGCTGCCGCAGGTAGTCGTCCCAGACAATGCGCAGGAAATCGGGTTGATAATAGATCGGCTTTGGCGCCCGGTCGAAGCGGCGGATCAGTTCCGCACGGTGGGCGTCGGACCCTTGCAGCCAGACGAGAAGCAGGTTCTGGGACAGCGCGCTCAGGACGGGATCCTCGGGATTCTCGGGATTGACCACCTCACAGATGGATCCACCGGAATCGCAGACAAAACTGGTGTAACCGTACAGATCATAGGCGCGCTCGATGAAGCGTGGAGTATCGAGCAAAGCTGCGATTTCCGCCTCGCGATGTTGGGCCTGTCGGCGCAGGTATTCTTCAAAAGGCACGCCACCCCGCGCTGGATTGCCAGGTTTGCCGAGGTAGGTCGAAAGCGGTGCAAGATTGTCGAACGTGATGTTTGACGCGATGTAGACCGAGTCAGTCATCAGCAGTTCGCGCAGCAGCGGCACCTTCATTGCTTCGCGCTTGAAATTGTCAGCGATAAACTCGCCCATATAGCGGGTGCCTATGCGGTAATCGATCGAGTAGTGGAACCAAAGCGCCTGGTCGCGCAGCATGTTGGCCAGATAGGTCTTGCCGAGGCCAGACATGCCAAACAGCAATACCCGCCGGCGGTCAGCCGCGTACCAGTCTGCCGCTGTTGGATAGATCATGACCGCACTTTCCTGACTTGCGAGCGTTTCGTACCGCTGGCGAGTAGGGATTTCACGCGAAATCTTCTGTTGGGCGAAAAGGGTTGTCCCTTGGCAACGAAAAACCCCGCGCCTTGGCGGCACGGGGTCTGGATCATTCGGCGAGCGTGGGATCAGAACGAGTAGCCGATGCGCAGGCCAACGCCGATGGCGTCGTTGTCCTCGAAGTTGGTCGCGGGGGCCAGCGCACCAAGCCGGGTCTGGGTATCCCCCAAAGCAAAGTAGCGCACGACGCCCGTCACCTTGATCGCGCCATTGGTGTAGGATGCGGCCAGCGCGATCGAGTCATAGCCATCGACCGGGCCAAGGTTCAACGAGTAGCCGCCGATCGGATCGTCGTGGACATAGGTGACCGCCCCCGACCACACTTCGTTGAAGCGGTACCCGATGCCGAGGGTGTAGGTGGCGACATCGCCTTCATAGAAGATCAGATCCTGACCACCTGCGAGCGCCGCATAGCTGGGCGGGCTGACCACGAAATCGCTCCACTCCACCCAGCGGATTCCGCCGAACAACAGGGTATCCTTCGCGATGCCTGTCTGAAACTCGAAGTTGACCGACTGCGGGGTGCTGGTCTTGGTGGTCGAGTCTACAGATCCGAAGACTGAGGTTTCGGTCGTCGGCAGCTCATAGTCGATGGCAGAGTTGTAGGTCAGCGAAACGCGGGCGGCGATCTCGGGTTTTTCCCACGCGGCACCAAGAACATAGCCCCATCCGCCGTCCTCGCTGCCCACGACACGGTAGGGCGCACTGAACCCGGGTGCGGGCGTGAGGAACGGGATGAAGGCGTCTGCTGCCAGTGTCTGATAGCGGATGCCGCCAATCAGGCTGAAGTTGTTCTGAAAGCGATACTTGAGAAGTGCCGTGTAGGCCGTCGTGTCGAGGTCCGCCGTGGTGCCTTGCGCGAAGTAGCCCGTGCCAAGCGGATAAGACGTATCGGCACCGAACGGCTTGTCGATGATGAAGCCGATGTCGACATTCTCGTTGATTGCCGTCTTGAAGGACAGCGACCCGGTGGAATAGTCTCCATACATGTTGTCAGAGGACTGACCGCCGAGCGCTGGCACCTCGGTTCCGCTTACGTCCGGCGTGAGATAGCCAAAGGTCAGTTCGACATAGTTGCCGGTCTCGAAGATCATCGAGATCGATTGCGTGCTGCGGTCGATTGCCCCCGCCGAGGCCGCGCCAGTTGTTACGGCGATCGCCCCCACCGCATTGAGAGCCCATGTCATTCTGTTCAATCTGCGTCCTCCCCATCCCCGCCCTTTGGCGGTGTCTCGTTTTTGCTCTAAGATTTGGGCATCTGTTCGGTCAATCTGTGACCCCACGTAACGCCTTTGTGACGTTACGGCTTGGGGATCGATTGTCGGATCGCGCGCGCCTCGCCACTGATGTTGAGCCAGTTGGCGCCAAGGATGACGGCCGCGCCAAGCACAACGTAGGGATCGAGTGGTTCGGCATAAAACGTCATTCCCACGATGGCGATGGCTGGCAGACGTACGAAATCCATCGGTATCACAACCGTTGCGGGTGCCAACGTCAAGGCTTTCGTGAGGCACAGATGCGCCAGAACACCTGCCACGCCGATCAACCCGAGCCAAGGCGCGACGGCAGTCGTTGGCAAGGTGATGGTGCCATCGAGCCCAGATCCGGCGATGCCGAAAACCGCCTGCATTACCGTCAGCCAGAACAGGATCGACACGATCCCCTCATGCCGCGTCAGGCGCTTGGTGAAGATTGCCGAGCCGGCAAATCCAATAGCCGAGGCTGCCGCCGCGATCACGCCAGGGCTCAAGTGCCCAAGGTCCGGACGGGCCACGATCAGAATCCCGGCGAAACCGAGCGCCGCGGCGCCAAGGCGCCGGCGGGTGATCGGCTCTCCGAGCAGCAGCGGCGCCATCAGGATGACCCAGATCGGCGATGTGAACTCGAGCGCGAAGACCTGCGCCAGAGGGATCACTGACAGTGACCAGAACCACAGGTTCTGCCCCGTGAAGTGAAAGACGTTGCGAACGAGATGCGTCCCAAGCCGGTCGCAGCGCACCTCGCCCAGTTTTCCCATTGCGCCGGCGACGGCCAGCACGAGCCCCAGCCCGACGATCGAGCGCCAGGTCATCACCTCGAACGTATCAAGCACGGGTGCGACGGCGCGCCCTGCGACGGCCATGATCGAAAGAGACAGGATGGAGCCGCTCATCCAGAAGGCAGCGGCCAAAGGGCGGTAGCTCTGGGGCAGGGTGGGCCCTTGGATCTGATGGCTCGTCTTCTCGCGGCCCGCAGCAATTGTCCAGTGATCCCAGGGGTGGCGTTACGGCAAATGCGCGAATTGCTGGACAGGGCGGGGGCCGCCATGCAACGGTTCCGCAGCATTTGCCGGTATGGGGGGAGCATCCATCTGGCGTGCCAAAATGGGTATCCATCTCAAGGGAGTAGTGCATGGATCGTCGTTCATTTCTGACCAAGGCCACCGTTGGCGGTGCCGCGGCTGTCGCCGCGTCTGCGTTGGCTGCGCCAGCGCTGGCGCAGGCCATGCCAAAAATCACCTGGCGTGTAACATCGTCATTTCCCAAGTCGCTCGACACCATTTTTGGCGCGGCAGAGACGATGGCGCAACATGTCTCGGACGCGACCGATGGCAATTTCACGCTGCAGGTGTTTCCCGCGGGCGAACTGGTGCCTGGCCTTGAGGCTGCCGACGCGGTTTCTTCGGGCACGGTAGAGGCCTGCCACACCGCCTCGTATTACTTCTGGGGCAAGGATCCGACCTATGCCTTGGGAACGACGGTTCCGTTTGGTATGAACTATCGCCAGATGAATGCCTGGCTTTACTACGGCGGTGGGATCGACCTGCTGAACGAATTCTTCGCTACCCAGAACCTCTATTACCTGCCCTGCGGAAATACCGGTGTGCAGATGGGCGGCTGGTATCGCAAGGAAATCAACTCGGTTGCCGATCTCAAGGGCCTGAAGATGCGGATCGGCGGGTTCGCCGGCAAGATCATCGAGAAGGTGGGCGTCGTGCCGCAGCAGATCGCCGGTGGTGACATCTATCCTTCACTGGAAAAGGGCACCATCGACGCCGCAGAATGGGTTGGGCCCTATGACGACGAGAAGCTCGGCTTCTACAAGGTCGCGCCCTACTACTACTATCCGGGCTGGTGGGAAGGTGGCCCGACCCTGTCGACAATGTTCAACATCGCCAAGTGGAACGAGTTGCCGGCCAACTATCAGGCTATCGTGCGGGCAGCTTGCGAGGCAGCAAACTCGAACATGATGGCAAGCTACGATTGGAAGAACCCGACCGCGCTCAAGTCCCTAGTGGCGAATGGCGCACAACTGCGCCCGTTCCCACAAGACGTCCTGTCAGCGACATTCGATGCGGCGCAGGCCACCTATGCCGAAATCGGGACCACCAATGCGGCGTTCAAGAAGATCCACGACAGCCAGACCGCGTTCAAGCGGGATGCCTATCTCTGGGCTCAGATTGCCGAATACAACTACGACACCTTCATGATGGTGCAGCAGCAGGCCGGCAAGCTCTGAACGCCTGACTGACCAAAGTAAAACGGCCCCGGAGAGAGATCTCCGGGGCCGTTTTCATGTCTGATTGCATCGTCAGTTGTCAGAGCCCGGTGGCGCGATCACGGGCGCTCCAAGTTGTGGCGCTCCAAGCTGTGGCGCGCCTAGCTGAGGTACGCCTAGCACTGCGCCGCCAGTGCCTGCGGGTTGCTGCAAGGCGGGCATCGTGGGCAGAATGATCTGCACATCCGTTGCGTCCACAGCCGGCCCTTTGTAGTGCATTACCATCTGCGGGAACGAGATAGTAATGGCGATCATCACGATCTGGATGATCACGAAGGGCACCGCTCCCCAGTAGATCTGGGCCGTCGTCACCGGATCCATCACCTTGTTGGTCACCTTGTCGGTATATCGCTGTCGGGGTGCCACCGATCGCAGGTAGAACAGCGCGAAGCCGAAAGGCGGATGCATGAACGAGGTTTGCATGTTGACGCCAAGGATGATCCCGAACCAGATCAGGTCGATCCCGAGCGCCTCGGCTGGGGCAACCAGCAGCGGCACGATGATGAAGGCCAACTCGAAGAAGTCGAGGAAGAAGGCCAGCACAAAAACCAGGAACGAGACAAAGACCAGAAAGCCCGTCTGCCCGCCTGGCACCGAGACCAGCAGATGTTCGACCCAGACGTGGCCGTTCACCCCGTAGAACGACAGCGAGAACATCCGCGCGCCAATCAGGATGAACATCACGAAGGACGAGAGCCGCACGGTGGACGCGAGTGCCTGGTTCACAACGCCAAAATTCAAACGGCCCTTGATGGCCGCCAGCAGGATCGAGCCAACTGCACCCATCGCGCCACCTTCCGTCGGCGTGGCAATGCCAAGGAAGATTGTGCCGAGCACAAGAAAGATCAACGCCAGCGGCGGGATCAGCACCATGATCACCTGCTGCGCAAGGCGCGACATGGTGTTGATGCCAAGTGACTTGTCGACCAGAGCATAGATGTAGATGACGCAGATGCCGACGGCTGCGCCCAAGACGTCCGCGTTGGCCCCTTGCGTCGGCGCCAGCCACAAATGGGCTCCGTAGCCAATTCCCATCACGGCTGCCAGTCCCACCAGAAGCGACAGGAAACCGTTGCCCAATGTGCGCGCCTCGGCTGGCAGCGCCGGGACCCACTGTGGCCGCAGTACCGAAACACTGAACACATAGAGCATGTAGAAGGAGGTCAGAACGAGGCCTGGGATCAACGCGCCCTTGTACATGTCGCCGACCGACCGGCCGAGCTGGTCGGCCAGCACGATAAGCACCAGGCTTGGCGGGATGATCTGCGCCAGAGTGCCAGAGGCCGCAATGACCCCTGACGCCACGCGCCGATCATAGCCGTAGCGCAGCATGATCGGCAAAGAGATCAGGCCCATTGCGATGACCGAAGCTGCGACGACGCCAGTGGTGGCCGCCAGCAACGCGCCGACAATGATGACCGCATACGCAAGCCCGCCGCGGATCGGGCCAAACACCTGGCCGATGGTGTCAAGCAGGTCTTCGGCCATGCCAGACCGCTCAAGCACGATCCCCATGAAGGTGAAGAACGGGATCGCCAACAGCGTCTCGTTCGACATCACCCCCCACAGACGCTGCGGCATTGTGAAGAGCAAAGGCCAGTCGAGCGTGATCGTGTTTTCCGAGAAAGGCGCGAGCCAGACGCCGACGGCAAAAAACACAAGGCCGTTGGCCGCCAGCGAAAAGGCAACCGGATAGCCCAGCAGAAGAAAGGCAACCAGACTGGCGAACATGATCGGCGCCATGTTGGTGGCAATCAGTTCCATCATTTGCCTATCTCCTTGGCAAGGCTTTCGCCTTCCAGTTCGGCCATCTCATGGGCAGAGATGAACGGGGTCGGGTCAGGGATCACGTCACGCATCACGGCGATCTTCTTGATGATCTCGGAGATGCCCTGGAAACTGAGCAGGATGAACCCCCCCGCAAGGAGTGCGCGGGCCGGCCAGATGATCAGCCCGCCGGCATTGGTCGAAATGTCGCCCTGGTAGAAGGCCCGCAGGGCATAGGGCACCATCATCCAGGACATCAGCACAACAAAGGGCATCAGAAAGAAGATATGCCCGAGCAGGTCAATCCAGTGCTGGGTGCGGCGCGATAGCGCGCCGTAGAGGATGTCGATCCGGATATGTTCGTTCTGCCGCAACGTGTTGGCTGCCGCCAGCATGAATGCCGCGCCGAAAAGATACCACTGCAGTTCGAGCCAGGCATTCGACGAGATGCTGAAAACCTTGCGGATGATCGCGTTCCCGGCGCTCACCAGGATCGCCAACAGAATTAGCAACCCCATCGCCTTGCCGATTCGCTCGTTAATTCTGTCGATGACGTCTGACAGACCCAAAAGGGTACTCATGTCGCCTCCCCTGATCTCTTCCTGGTTGTACGGCTCTTACCGGCCGCGCGATCTTTTATCCTCGTATGTCGAACGAAGACCAATGCGTCAATCTTCACATCGCTGAGCAGATCGGCAAAACTCTGTCGTGCGCAGCAATGTCGCGGGCCCTCATCTAAAGACGCAACCCGAGAGATCCCCTATGGAGGCGCAGACAGATCGGGATCATCGCCGAATGTACGGTACTCTCGACGTATTCCGGCTGTCGCGCGGCCCCAGGTTGAGGCGCCAGTGCGCGCCTGATGGGCCTCAAAAGCGCGCTTGTCGGCAAAACACTCCTCGACCAGCCAGATGCGCCCGTTGTCCTGGGGTGTGACCTCGAATGCCAGACAGCCCGGTTCTGCCCGACTGAGGCGGATGTGTTCGGCCAAGTGCTGGCTCACCAGCCGCGCTTCCCGTTCGTCGCAACAAAACAGGCGACCGGAAAGCCGGATCATTCCCACTCGATTGTGCCGGGCGGCTTCGAGGTGATGTCGTAGGTCACACGGTTTATGCCGCGTACCTCGTTGATGATGCGGGTTGCGGTTTCGCCTAGGAAGTCGTGCGTGAAAGGATAGTAGTCTGCAGTCATGCCATCGACACTGGTCACGGCGCGCAAGGCACAGGCGTAATCGTAGGTCCGCCCGTCGCCCATGACGCCAACCGTCCTGACCGGGAGGAGCGCAACAAAGGCCTGCCATATCTCGTCATACAGCCCGTGCTGGCGGATCTGGTCGATGAACACGGCATCTGCCTGACGCAAGATCGCCAGTTTCTCGCGCGTGATCTCGCCGGGGCAACGGATCGCCAGGCCGGGGCCGGGGAAGGGATGGCGGCCGATGAAACTGGGCGGCAGGCCCAGCTCACGCCCGAGCGCGCGCACCTCGTCCTTGAAAAGCTCGCGCAAGGGCTCGACAAGCGTCATGCCCATTTTCTCGGGGAGGCCGCCGACGTTGTGGTGGCTTTTTATCGTGACCGATGGCCCGCCCGAGAAGCTGACGCTTTCGATCACGTCGGGATAGAGCGTGCCTTGGGCAAGAAACTTGGCCCCGCCCACCGATTTCGCGTGTTTCTCGAAGACCTCGATGAAAAGGCGACCGATTGTCTTGCGTTTCACCTCGGGGTCGCTGACCCCCTCGAGTGCACCCAGAAACAGATCCGACTCATCGGCATGGATCAACGGCATATTGTAATGGTCGCGGAACATGGTGACGACTTGTTCAGCCTCGCCCTGACGCAAGAGACCGTGATCGACGAAGACGCAGGTCAACTGCTCACCAATTGCCTCGTGGATCAGTACGGCAGCAACGGAGCTGTCGACCCCGCCCGACAGACCGCAAATCACCTTCTCGTTGCCGACCTGCGCCCGGATGCGGGCAATGGCATCCTCGCGGTAGGCCCCCATCGTCCAGTCGCCGGTGAATCCTGCAAGTCGAACGAAGTTTTCGTAGAGCTTCGCGCCGCGCGGGGTGTGATGCACCTCGGGGTGGAACTGAACGGCGTAGAATTGCCGATCTGGATCGGCGGTGATCGCGAAGGGCGCATGGGGCGAGGTGCCATAGACACGAAAGCCTGGCGCGATCTGCGAGACGTGATCGCCATGACTCATCCAGACCTGCTCGCGCCCATCCTCGAACCAGCCGTCGAGCAGTGGCAAGCGCTCGGCCGTGGAGGTGACGAAGGCGCGGCCGAACTCGGCCGTGCCTTGACCCCGTTCGACACGGCCGCCAAGCAGGTGCATCATCACTTGCTGACCGTAGCATATCCCCAGCACTGGCACGCCAAGGTTGAACGCGGCCTTGGGCGGCATCGGTGCGCCTTCGGCAAAGACCGAAGCTGGACCACCAGACAAGATGATGGCCTTTGGTGCAAAGTCCCGCAGAAAGTCCTCGGTCACCTTCTGAAATGGATGAATCTCGCAGTAGACATTCAATTCGCGCAGCCGGCGGGCGATCAGTTGCGTCACCTGGCTGCCGAAGTCGATGATGAGAAGGCGATCATGCTTGGTCATGATCGCGGGATATTTGCATCCGTCGGGCTTCGCAAGGGGGCGGGGTGCGCGTGGCGGTGGTGGAGCGGGGGTTTTCCACCCCCGCACCCCCGGAGGATACTTGTGAACAGAAGAAGAGCAGGGCTCGAAAGTCCGGTCTTCGGCGGCATCAACCAATGTCGGTTTTGCCCCGCAGGCGACGATTTCGAGGAAAGGGGCCCGCGGAATTGAAGGCATAAGGTGCCCAGCAGCGGAGGATCACGCAATGAGCGATGTAGCGATGGCTGGACGGAGGGCGCGCGGCGGTGGCGGATCGGCACGTCGGGCAGAGCGGACAGCGGTCAGCTTTGACGTGGCCGGCTATATTCAACGCAACATCCCGAACTTCGAGATCCTGAACGACGAAGCGATCGAGATCATCGAGCATAACGCCGAAGCGGTGCTGGAAGAGATCGGAGTGAACTTTGTAGACAACCCGGCGGCTCTTGCTTTGTGGCGGGCGGCAGGCGCAACGGTTGTGGGAGAGCGGGTTCACATTCCGCGTGGATTGGCGCGCAAGCTTTGTGCGACGGCCCCGAAGACCTTCACGCAATGCGCGCGCAATCCGGCGCGCAACGTGGAGGTTGGTGGCCGCAATCTGGTGCTGGCGCCAGTCTACGGCCCTCCCTTCGTCCGCGATCAGGCGGGGGGGCGGCGGTATGCGACGATCGCGGATTTCCGCAATTTCGTGAAGCTGGGATACATGTCTAAATGGCTGCACCATTCAGGTGGCACAGTTTGCGAGCCGACTGACATCGCAGTCAACAAACGCCATCTCGACATGCTGCTTGCGCATATGGAGTTGAGTGACAAGCCCTTCATGGGGTCTGTCACGGAACCGGTGCGTGCACAGGACTCGGTCGAGATGTGCGAGATCCTGTTCGGACGCGACTTTGTCGCGCAGAACACGGTGATGACCAGCCTGATCAATATCAACAGTCCGCTGACGTTCGATTCCACCATGATGGGCGCGCTCGAGGTTTATGCGCGCGCGGGGCAAGCGGCAATCATCAGTCCGTTCATCGTGGGGGGCGCGATGGCGCCGGTGACAGTTGCCGGCACGCTGACGCAGGTCCTAGCAGAGGTTTTGGCAGGAGTGGCCTACAGCCAACTGATCCGCGCGGGTGCGCCGGTGATTTTTGGCGCCTTCGTGACATCGATCGACATGAATTCGGGTGCGCCCACCTTCGGAACGCCAGAGGCTGCACATATCACTTACGGCGCCGGGCAACTGGCGCGTCGGCTTGGTTTGCCCTACCGCTCGGGCGGGGCGTTTTGCGGATCGAAACTGCCCGACGCGCAGGCCGCGTACGAAAGCGCAAACAGCCTGAACATGGCGCTGCTGGCTGGCGTGAACTTCATGCTGCATGCGTGTGGCTGGCTGGAAGGGGGCCTCGTGTCGTCCTATGAGAAGTTCGTGATGGATGCTGACCAATTGGGCACGCTGCACCATCTGGCGAAGGGCATCATCATGGACGAGAAGGGGCAAGGCATGGCCGCGATCCGCGAAGTGGGTCCGGGTGGGCACTATCTGGGGTGCGCCCACACGCAGGCGAACTTCAAGTCGGCATTCTGGCGCAGCGACCTGTTCGATTACAAGCCGTTCGAGACCTGGGACGAGGAAGGCGCACGGGATACCGAGACGCTGGCTGCCGAACGCGTGGCCAAGATGCTGGGCGACTATCAGGCGCCGCCGCTGGATGCCGGGACCGCCGAAGCGCTGCACGACTATGTGGCGCGCAAGAAAGCCGCTGTCCCCGACGCCTTCGTTTGATCTGATGGCGTGCAAGGCCTGTTGCGGACCGCCGAGTTTGGCGGCCCGCAACCTGGGTCAGGCGGAACATTCACGCGCAAGCAGGCTTGCCTCGGCCATGAGCGCGATCAGCACCTCTATGTGGCGGGTCACGCTGTAAGTGATGCCCCCAGCCCGTCGTATTGTTTCCAGATGCGCTTCTTCTGCCAGCAATTGTGGAACCGTGACTTGGGGTGTCGAAACTCTTGGCGCGCCCAGAAGACGCCGCAGATCGCGATCGCGGCGGTAATCAGTTTGGCCGTGACGGGCCGCTCGGATCAACAAACGTGGGCGTTGCAGCCTTGAAAGCACGCGACGAAGGTCTGTCATGGCGGATCTCCTTGATTGATCCGTTGACAGTGACCCATTGCAACCCTGCGTTGCGCACCTGTTGCGGATGGCGCGCGGAGTTTTCAAATTAGTTTAGGTTTTGGAAACAATTATGGCATCTCTTGCAGAGTTAACTCACAGGTAAGAAACACAACCAGAGGTTGTTATTGTCCATGAGAAAACCAGATCGAACCGGCCGGAAGAACCGTGGATCCCGCGAATGACACCGACCCAGAGAACAGATGAACATCATCCAGACTGGTTGCCAGAAGCAGTAAGGCATTACCTCGATCACACGGAAACCGGGTTGTCGCTGCGTGCGCTCGCGCGGCGCAAGGGGTGCGCCGCCTCAACCGTGATGCGGCAGGTGCGGCGCTACGAGAGCCGCCGCGACGACCTGTTGGTGGATGAGGCGCTGTCCGCCCTCGGCCAGACCCATTGTGGCCGCGACATCGACCCATCAGGAAAGGATACACCCCTCATGTCAGCCCCGATCCGCGCCCAGACGCTTGTCATGGATGATGCGACGCTTGCCCGTGAGGCGAGACGCATCTTGCGCCGGCTGTCTGAACCCGGTGCCATGCTCGCGATTGCGCCAGACATGCCAAAAGCCATTGTGCTGCGCGCCTTTCCCGATGGCCGCACTGCGAGGACAGGCGTGGTCGAGCGGTCAGTGGCCCAGGCCTTCGCGCTGAAAGACTGGAACGTCTGCCGCAAGCCAGGGCGGGTTGCAAGCTATACGATCACCGGACCGGGACGCGCGGCGCTCAAGCGCTTTGCCGAGACCGAAGCGCGCGGTATGGCGGAAGCGGCCACACCCTTTGGCGAGCAGCATCGCGATTGGTCCGAGCGCGAGGTGGATGAGGCCGATGGCACACGCCGCATCCGGTACAATGCGTCTGAAAGTCCGGTCACGGCGATGGGACGGCGGCGAGACAAGGACGGCAAGCCTTTTCTCGAAGCGGATCTGGTCGAGGCGGCCGAACGGCTGCGCGAAGACTTTGAGATGGCGCAGATGGGACCTCGCGTTGCCCAGAATTGGGATCGGTTCCTGACAGCGGGCGATCGTGGCGGGTTCCGCCCCCAGGCCGGTCAGGCCGAGGGGCCACGCGCGGCGCGCGACCGGGTCGCGGCCGCGCTGCGCGATCTTGGCCCCGGATTGGGGGACATGGCTCTGCGCTGCTGTTGTTTCCTGGAAGGATTGGAGACGGCCGAGAAGCGCATGGGGTGGTCGGCGCGATCGGGCAAGATCGTGCTGCGCATCGCGCTGCAGCGGCTCAAGCGTCACTATGATGAGACCTATGGTGGCGCAGGGCCGCTTCTAGGGTGATCGGATGGGGCGCCTTCCGGCGCCCCACCAGCATCAGTCGTCGGCGCGGGTCAGACCTGCTGCATGGAGTGCTCCGGCCAGAGCACCACCCGCGAGCGGGGCCAGGATGAACACCCAAAGATCCGCGAGTGCCTCGCCGCCGACAAAAACAGCTGGCCCGATCGAACGGGCAGGATTTACGGATACGCCCGTGACATCGATCCCTACAAGGTGAATGGCGGCCAGCGTCAACCCGATCGCAAGCCCGGCCATGGCGCCGGGCGCACCCGATGCGGTGGCACCCAGGATCACCGTCACAAAGATGAAGGTCATCACAAACTCGAACACGAGCGCGGCCGATACGCCATATTCACCCAGATAGCCTGGCCCAAAACCATTCTGGCCAAGGCTGCCCGGAACATAGGACGCGGTCCCGCTTGCGATCATCAGAAGCAGCCCGGCACCTACGATTGCACCGATGATCTGCGCAATGGCATAGCCAACAAAATCGCTGACCGGCATGCGTCCGGCGGCGACCATACCAAGCGAGACAGCCGGGTTAAGATGAGCGCCCGAAATCGCACCAAGGCCATAGGCCGCTGCAACGATGGCCAAACCGAAAGCCAGAGAGATGCCGGTGTAACCAATCGACTCGCCCGCGATCACCGCGGAGCCACAGCCGAAGAGCACCAGGATTAGGGTTCCTAGCGCCTCTGCGAACAATTTCTTCATCATGAATAACGAACCTTCGATTTGGGAACGACGGGTGAGTGCCTCGCCCACGCATCGTCTGGATTGTTGTGTCAGTCGCGCTGTCGCGTCTGGTTGCCCTTTGGCAGGAAAGTATCTATTTGTAAGTTGTCAGTTTGTCAGCGGGGATTTTCTATTGCGCGACCTGAAACTTCCCGAAGGGCGCCACCCGGAAAAGGCGCATCGCAGCGACAATCCCCAGCCTGCAAAGCCTGCCTGGATACGCGTGAAGGCACCAACCTCGCAGGGCTACAAAACCACACGTGACATCATCCGGTCGCAAAAGCTGGTGACCGTGTGCGAAGAGGCCGGGTGTCCGAACGTGGGGGAATGCTGGTCTCAGGGCCACGCCACGATGATGATCATGGGCGAGATATGCACGCGCGGCTGCACGTTCTGCAACGTCGCGACAGGCAAGCCGTCCACCCTCGATGTCTTTGAACCGGGCCGGGTCGCCCATGCCGTTGCTCAACTTGGCCTCAAACACGTTGTGGTCACCAGCGTGGACCGCGACGATCTGGAGGATGGCGGGGCAGAACACTTTGCGCAGACCATTCGCGCCATCCGTCACCGGGCGCCCGACACCACGATTGAAATCCTGACGCCCGATTTCCTGAAGTGTGCGCCTTCGGTTCTGGAACGGGTCGTCGAGGCGCGGCCCGACGTGTTCAATCACAACCTCGAAACTGTCCCCGGCCTATACCCCGAGGTCCGACCGGGCGCGCGCTACTTCCATTCGCTGCGTTTGTTGCAGCGTGTGAAAGAACTTGATCCTTCGATGTTCACCAAGTCCGGCATCATGGTGGGATTGGGCGAGGACCGGCAATCGGTGTTGCAGGTGATGGATGACATGCGCGCGGCGGATGTCGATTTCCTGACAGTCGGGCAATACCTGCAACCGACCCCCAAGCACCACCGCGTCGATCGTTTTGTGACGCCCGATGAGTTCAGTTCTTACGAGGCGGCGGCCTACGGCAAGGGTTTTCTCATGGTCTCGGCAACGCCGCTGACGCGCTCCTCCTACCATGCGGGCGATGACTTCGCCCGGCTGCGCGCGGCGCGCCAGGCGCGGCTCGGTCGTCCATGATCTCATCGGCAAGCGGGCGCCCGCCCCCCAAGGGTATTCACCGTTTGCTCCCAGTAATCAGACGGCAGTCAGTTTTCTGACAACTGGTCCTTCGGCCACGCCGTCCCCGACCGACACCCAACCTGCAATGGTGGATTGGAGCGGCAGGAGGAGCCGTTCGAGGGCTTCCTTTTGGCCGAAGTACCTCGCGGGGGGCCGGGCGTGCGAAGCACCTGCCACTTCCCGCCCTACACGGGGCTGTCCGGACTAGATCCGCCTTACATCCGGCAAGAAAACCGCGAGCAGACCGATTAGCGGCAGGAACGAGCAAAGCCAGAAAACATGGGTGATCGAGGTGGCATCCGCAATCAGGCCGATTGCCGCCGCGCCGAGCCCGCCAAGCCCGAAGGCCAGGCCAAAGAACAGCCCGGCGACAAGGCCCACCTTCGACGGGATCAGATCCTGCGCATAGACGATGATCGCCGGAAACGCCGAGGCCATGACGAGCCCGGCCAGCGCAGCCAGTGCGATTGTCAACCCAAGTCCGACAAAGGGGATCAGGACTGCCAACGGAAAGACCCCGAGAATGGACACCCAGATTACCCGCTTGCGTCCGATCCGATCGCCGATCGGGCCGCCGATGATTGTGCCAAGGGCAACGGCTGCCAGAAAAATGAACAGGTAAAGCTGCGCCTGCTGGACGCCGACATCAAATCGTTCAATCAGGTAAAAGGTGAAATAGGTCGAATAGGCCGCCATGTAGACGAATTTCGAGAAAGTCAGCGCGATCAGCACGACGATTGCGATGATCACTCGCCGCCGGGGCAGAGCATCGGCCTTGGCGCGACCGCGTGCCGCGTGCATCCGTGACAGGCCCTCGATCCGATACCACCGCCCGACAACAGCCAGAACAGCCATGCCCACCAGCGCGGCGCCTGCGAACCATTCGATGCTGATCTGGCCAAACGGCACGACGATAAACGCAGCCAGCAGGGGGCCCAGGGCGGACCCGGCATTGCCACCCACTTGAAAGACTGATTGGGCAAACCCCGGACGGCGGCCCGCCGCAAGCCGCGCAATCCGGCTGCTTTCGGGGTGGAAAACAGACGAGCCCATTCCGATCAGCGCGACCGCCGCCAGCACTACCGGAAAACTCGGCGCGCGGGCAAGCAGCACCAGACCGCACAGCGTCAGTCCCATACCGAAAACCAGCGAGTAGGGCAGGGGTCTGCGATCCGTGTAGATCCCGACCAGCGGTTGCAGAAGTGAGGCGGTGCCCTGAAAAACAAACGTGATCAGGCCAATCTGGCTGAAGCTCAGCGCGAGTTGTGTTTTCAGAACCGGGTAGATCGCCGGGATCAACGACTGCATCAGGTCGTTCAGCATGTGGCAAAAGGCGACCGCCGCGATGATTGGCAGAACTGTCGCCTCGGCCGTATGACCTGCGGACGCAGCAGGTGCCGTCGACTCGGTACTCATTCCATCCCCCCGGTGGCGCCGCGCGATGTGGCGCGCGGTCGGCAGACTTGTCAATCGTCGCTCAGTCGATCGGCGGAACGGCTTTCAGATAGGCCGCGATCGCCGCCCGGTCGGCTTCGGGCAGGCGCGACAGGTTCTCGACGACATGCGCCATGTGGCCTCCTACACTGTCATACTCTGGCGTGAATCCGGTGGTGAGGTAGTCGATGATCTCTGCCTCGCTCCACTTCAGTTTGCCGGGCGTAATGTTCGGGATGGTGCCCTGGCCTGACGGGTCGGGGGCACCGGCCAGCCAACGGGACGTGTCAAGCGCGCCAAGCCTGCCGCGTGGCGTGTGACACTCGCCGCAATGACCCAAAGCCTCGACAAGATAGCGCCCCCGGTCCTGCTCGGGTGTCAGGGGGCCATCAAGGATCGCGGCGTCCGACAGATAGAGCCACTTCCAGATGCCCAGCGACAGCCGGATGTTGAAAGGAAAGCCCAACCGATGTGGTTGGCTTGGGGTCGCGTCGGCCGGCAGGGTGGCCAGATAGGCGCGCAGGTCGGCCACGTCCTGCAGCGTCGTGCGGATGTAGGACGTGTAGGGAAAAGCGGGATAGAGATGCTCGCCCGCGCGCCCGACCCCATGATGCATCGCATTGGCAAGATCAAGGACGGTCCACAGCCCGATGCCCTGGTCGGGGTGGTTCGAGATGTTGGGCGCAAGGAAGGTGCCGAAGGGCGAGGGGAAGGCCTGCCCACCCACCAGAAGTCGCTGCGCCTCGTCCTTGGCGCCCGGGGCCATGTGGCAGGCGCCGCAACCCCCGGCCAGAAAAACCCTCTCGCCGCGCGTCGGATCGCCACTCAGGCCTTCGACCAGCCGTGGATCGACGGTGTGCGGCTTGGTCAGGATCCAGAACGTCGGGACAGCGACCACGAGAAGGAGCAGGGCAAAGCGAAACAGACGGGTCATCGGCGGCCTCCGATATGGTCCGGTGCAAGTCTAGCCCATGGTCCACTCCGTGCCATCCCCCAATAGCTCGCTAGGGGCGCAACCCGCGCCCGCCGCTGTTGACGGTCAGCCATTGCGGCCAGCCCCAGATTGCCTCGATCCCGGCCAGCACCAGACACACCGCTATGACACCCAGAACCAGCCTGACCCGCCCGGGCGAAGGCGGATGCCGGGCCCAGCGTGCCATGCGCAAGAGCCAGGTCACGCGGCGTCCGTCGTAAAGCGAACCTTGCCGATATAAGGCAGGTTGCGATTGCGCTGTGCAAAGTCGATGCCATACCCCACCACGAATTCGTCCGGGATTTCGAACCCGGTCCAGGTCGCGCGGATCGGCGCCTCGCGCCGCGACGGCTTGTCGAGCAGGGCGCAGACTTCAAGCCGGGCCGGCTCGCGCGAGCGCAGCAGGTTCACGACGTGATGCAGCGTAAAGCCGGTATCAACGATATCCTCGACGACCAGCACATCCCGCCCGGCGATCTCTCCCCTCAGATCCTTCAGGATACGCACCTCGCGTGAGGACTGCATCGCATCGCCATAGGACGAGGCTTCGAGAAAATCGACCTCGATCGGCAGATCGATTTCGCGCACCAGATCGGCGATGAACACGAAAGAGCCGCGCAAAAGGCCAACCACGATCAGCTTGTCGGTGCCTTTGAAATGACTGGTGATTTCGCGGGCGAGGGTTTCGATTCGGGCCGCAATCGACTTGGCCGAGATCAACGGATCGATCACATATGGTCTGTGCGGCATGGCGGCCCCTTGATTTCCCCGGCCCGTTTAACGAAAACGCCGGCCCAAGTCACGCCCAGTGGATACCCCGTGGATGCCGACACATCACGAAACCAAGATCCTGCCATATAGCGCCCAGCAGATGTACGATCTGGTCGCGGATGTGGCGCGTTACCCCGAGTTCTTGCCGTGGAATGCTGCGGCACGGATCAACCGGCGCTATCCGATCGCGGGCGGTGGCGAGGTGATGGAGGCGGATCTGGTAATCTCGTTCAAGGTATTTCGCGAAAAGTTCGCAAGCCGTGTGACGCTGTGGCCTGAAGCAAGGCGCATCGAAACCGAGTATCTGGAGGGGCCGTTTCGGCATATGAAATCCTTCTGGGTGTTTCGTGAGCTTGCCGATGGCAAGTCCGAGGTGGAGTTCTTTGTGGATTTCGAGTTTCGCAACGCGATCCTGCAAGGAATCATCGGCATGGTATTCAATGATGCGATGCAACGAGTCGTCCGGGCTTTCGAGCGCCGTGCTGCGGCCCTCCACGGTCAGGGAGCCGCCTGATCCGAACAGCGGGCGGATGCCCTCGTGCTTCAGCGCAGCGCTTCGATCATCAGGTTCAGCGCGTGATCGACCGTGGCGTGGCGCACGGCTGCGCGGCCAAGTGGTCCGAATTCGACTGTTTGCGTGGCCGTCGGTTGCCCGGTTCTCGCCAGCCCGAAACAGACCCGCCCTTCGGGCTTGGATTCTGATCCGCCGGGGCCGGCAATGCCGGTCACGCTGACTGCCAGGCTCGCATCCGAGCGGGCAAGCGCGCCCTCGGCCATCTCTTGCGCAACGGCCTCGCTGACTGCTCCATGCAGGTCGAGTGTCCGGTCCTGAACGCCAAGCATCTGCCGTTTGGCGGCATTGGAATAGGTCACGAAGCCACGATCGAACACGTCGGACGATCCGGCGATATCGGTGATGGCGCCGGCGATCAGACCACCCGTACAGCTTTCCGCCGTCGCGATGATCGCACCCTTGTCGCGCGCCCGCGCCAGAAGAACCGCCGCCAGGGTCACATCAGCACTCCATGCGCGATCCCGGCTGCGATCACGACTGCAATGCCAGCGAAAAGTCCGGCCCACAGGTCGTCCAGCATCACCCCTGCGGCATCGTCCCTACGGTCCGCCCGACCGACGAGCCAGGGTTTCCAGATGTCGAACAGGCGGAAGAACAGAAAGGCCGCAACCCAGCCCGGATAGGGCATCCAGCCTTCGAAGCCACGCCACCAGAATGCGGCCGAGGGGAACAGAAGCGCGACCCACTGACCCGCCACCTCGTCGATCACGAATTCCTGCGGATCCTCGCCGGGGCGTCCCGACAATTCACGCGCGCAGGCCCAGAAACCCAAAGCGGTAACAGCCAACGTGGCAACAAGCAGTGCAGGAAACCCGAGATACCTGTCCAGCGTGACGCCCGCCAGCACCGCTGCGGCCGATCCCCAGGTTCCGGGCGCGGGCCGCAACAGGCCAAGACCGAACACGGTTGCCACACGGCGGCTCATGCCGACACCAGCGTAGCGGTCGCCAACGCGGCGATACCTTCTTCACGCCCGGTGAAACCCAACCTTTCCGACGTCGTGGCCTTGATGCTGACGCGGTCTGCGCCCACCCCGAGGATCGCGGCAAGTGCAGCTCGCATCGCGTCGGCATGCGGCCCGATCTTGGGCCGTTCACACACCAGGGTAATGTCGACATGCGTCAGGCGAAATCCTCGCGTCGCCACGCGGTCTGTTGCATGACGCAGAAAGACCGCACTTTGTGCGCCTTTCCACTGTGGGTCGCTCGGCGGAAAGTGCTGCCCGATGTCGCCTTCGGCAAGCGCGCCATAGATCGCATCCGTCAGGGCATGCATCCCGACATCGGCATCGGAGTGGCCGACCAAGGCATGATCATGCGGCACCTTCACGCCGCACAGCCAGACGTGATCCCCTGGGCCGAAGGCATGCACGTCAAAGCCATTGCCGGTGCGAATGTCCATGCCACGTTCCCTTAGAATGCTTTCTGCCCGCGCCATGTCGCCTGCGAAGGTCAATTTCAGATTGGTCTCGTCGCCCTCGATGATGGCAACTTCGATGCCGACGGCCCGAGCGACCTCGACATCGTCGGCGGACCCGCCGGGGTGGGCCCGATGTGCGGCCAGAATTGCGTCGAAGCGGAAAGCTTGCGGTGTCTGCGCGCGCCAGAGACCGGTGCGGTCGGCGGTCCCGATCACTCGGCCGTCCTGACCATGCCAGAGGGCATCCGTGACTGGAATCGCGGGGGCGGCGCCATCGTTCGCATCCAGGGCCACGATCATGCGCGCGATCAGGGTCTTGTCCACCAGTGGCCGCGCACCGTCATGGATAAGCACGCGGTCGATCCCGGAACCCGCCAGCGCCTCAAGCGCATTGCGCACGGAAACATCACGCCTGGCGCCTCCGGCCACGAAATCGACCCCAGGCAACCAGGTTTCGGCAAGCGCAAGGTCATCGGGGTGCAGCACCAGCAGGATATGGTCGACGGCGCCGACAAAGGCGGAAACGGTATGCCACAGAACGGGGCGATCCTTCAGCATCTGCCACTGCTTCGGCAAATCGCCCCCGGCGCGCACGCCGCGCCCGGCTGCAACGATGATCGCCGCGACTGTCATCTTGCCTCCATCTCCATGCGTCATCTGTCTAGGCGATGGGTCGGGATGTGGCAATCCGGCGAAAGCTTGCGGCACGGGCGCTTAAAAATTGGGCATATGCGGGGGTATAGTTCATTGGTTCGGTCCGTCTGATTGTATTCCCGACGGGCGCGGGCTAGTTCCTTCGTGACGCACAAGGATTAATCAGTTGTCCATTCTTCTGGCAACATCAACCTCGGAAACACGGATAGATGCCCCGGTGCTGCTTGCGCCGCTGGCCGGGATCACCGATCTGCCGTTCCGCAGGCTGGTCGCGTCCTTTGGCGCGGGGCTGGTTGTTAGCGAGATGGTGGCCAGTCAGGACGTTGTTCAGGCACGCCCCCTTGCCCGTGCGCGCGCAGAACTCGGGTTTGATCAGGCCGCCACCGCCGTGCAGCTTGCAGGCCGCGAGCCCTACTGGATGGCCGAGGCGGCACGCTATGTCGAAGGGCAGGGGGCGCGTCTGATCGACATAAACATGGGCTGTCCCGCCAAGAAGGTCACGACCGGCTATTCAGGTTCGGCGTTGATGAAGGATCTGGATCATGCGCTGCGCCTGATCGAAGCGGTCGTTGCGGCTGTGGCGGTGCCGGTCACGCTGAAGACGCGACTTGGGTGGGACGACGGCTTGAAGAACGCAGCCGATCTGGCACGGCGGGCCGAAAATGCTGGTGTCCGGATGGTCACGATCCATGGCCGAACCCGCTGTCAGTTCTACACAGGCCGCGCTGACTGGGCTGGCATCCGGCCAATCAAGGCGGCGGTCGGCATCCCGGTGATCGCGAATGGCGATATAGTGGATGGCGCCTCGGCCGCCGAGGCGCTGCGTCTTTCGGGGGCCGATGGCGTGATGATCGGACGCGGCGCGCAGGGTGCGCCGTGGCGGCTGGCCCAGATCGCGGCAAGGCTTTACGGCACTCCGCCTCCGGTCATCCCGCAGGGAGCGGCGCTTGGCGATCTGGTGATAGAGCACTACGAGGCAATGTTGGGGTTCTACGGAATCGAGCTTGGCCTGAAGGTCGCGCGCAAACATCTTGGCTGGTATCTCGACGCGGCGGGTCTTGCCTCGCACCGCGGACCGGTGGTGCGGGGCGACAGTCCGGCGATCGTGATCGCCGCACTGCGTCGGGCCTTCGCCACCACTGAACGGGTGGCCGCATGAATACCTATCGCCCACCCTATCCCGTACCGGGGGTAATCTGGGCGTCGCTTCCGGTTCCGTCTTTCCTGATCGACCTGTCGGGGCGGTTGCTGGAAGTGAATCCCGCAGCCGAGACCTTTCTGAACGCCTCGGCCCGGTCACTGGTTGGCATTCCCGCCTTTGACCGGTTGCACATTGACGCGCCGATGGATGAAGCGATGGCACGTGCGCGGGCAAACCAGTCGCCCCTGTTCATCAACGACGTGGATGTGACTTCGGGTGAACGTCCGCCGGTACAATGCAACATCCAGATTGCCCCGATGCACGACAACGCCGACATCATCTTGCTGCTCATTTCGCCGCGCGACATCGCCGACAGGTTGGGCCGGTCGATGCAGGTCAAGACCTCGGCGCGCTCGGCCATCGGCATGGCCGAAATGCTGGCGCACGAGATCAAGAACCCGCTGGCCGGCATCACTGGGGCCGCGCAGCTGTTGTCGATGGGCCTAGGCGCGGAAGACCGTGAAATGACCGACCTGATCGTCGAGGAAACTCGCCGGATCGTGAAGTTGCTGGAGCAGGTCGAACAGTTCGGAAACCTTCGGCCGCCAGAGTTGCGCGCCGTCAATATTCACGATGCGCTTGATCGGGCGCGCAAATCCGCCCTGGTGGGTTTTGCTGCGCAAATGACCATCGTCGAGGACTACGACCCTTCGCTTCCAGCGACATGGGCCGATTCGGATCAGTTGATGCAAGTGTTCCTGAACCTGATCAAGAATGCGGCCGAAGCGGCAGGCAACAAAGGTGGAACGATCCGGCTGCGCACCTTCTACGACTTGTCGTTGCGCCTGCGCCGCAAGGACGGCCCCGGTCGTGCCGTGCCCTTGCAGATCGAGGTGATCGACGATGGGCCAGGGATTCCGCCCGAAATTGCGGCCGACATCTTCGAGCCCTTTGTCAGCGGACGCGAGAACGGGACCGGCCTTGGCTTGGCGCTGGTCAGCAAGATCATTGCTGATCACGGCGGATGGATTTCGGTGGATACGGTTCCCGGGCGCACGGTGTTCCGTGTTTCCTTGCCTGTCGCGCCAAAGAACAGAACCGAGACGGCGGACTAAAAAGGAGAACCACGATGGATGGCACGGTACTTGTAGCAGACGACGACCGCACGATCCGAACGGTTCTGACTCAGGCTCTGACGCGCGCGGGGTGCAAGGTTCATGCCACCTCCAGCATGATGACGCTGATGCGCTGGGTCGAAGAGGGAAAGGGCGATCTGGTCATTTCCGATGTGATCATGCCGGATGGCAACGGGCTTGAGGCGCTGCCGCGGATCGGCAAGTTGCGCCCCGGCTTGCCTGTCATCGTGATTTCGGCACAAAACACCATCATGACGGCGATCCAGGCAGCCGAAGCGGATGCCTACGACTACCTGCCCAAACCCTTTGACCTGCCCGACCTGATGAAGCGATCGGCCCGCGCGCTGGACCAGAAGCGGCGCAGCGTCGCGCGCAAGGTAGAGCCGCGCGAAGCGGGCGATGATCTGCCGTTGGTCGGTCGCACGCCTGCGATGCAATCGCTCTACCGTCTGGTCGCGCGCGTGATGAACACCGATCTCGCGGTGCTGGTGACGGGCGAATCCGGAACCGGAAAATCCCTGATCGCCCGCGCGATCCATGACTTTTCGGATCGCCGTACTCTGCCTTTCGTCGTCGCGCAGGCTGGTGATCTGGCCGGGGTCGATGGCCCGGCCACCCTGCTTGCCAAGGTGCGTGGCGGCAGCCTCGTATTCGACGAGGTGGCGGACTATGACGATGATGCGCAGGCCCGGATCGTTCGCATGCTGGATACGCTTGGGGATCAGGCGCCACGCATCATGGCCACGTCTCAGGCCGACCTTTCGGCTCGGATGGACTCGGGTGCGTTCCGCCAGGATCTGTTCTACCGATTGGGGGGCGTGACGCTGCACGTTCCGGCATTGCGTGAGCGGGTCGATGACATTCCATTGCTGGCCGAGCATTTCCTTGCCAGAAGCGAGCGCGAGTTCCAGGCGCAGCGCCGACTTGCCCCCGAAGCGCGTGACCTGGTGCGCGCCTATTCCTGGCCGGGAAATGTCCGCCAACTGGAGAACACTCTGCGCCGTCTCATGGTGACCTCGGGAGAGGCCGAAATCACCCGGGCCGAGGTAGAGGCGGTGCTGGGCAGTCAACCTGCATTGGAGCCGTTGAAGGGGGGCGGCGAGAGTGAAAAGCTGTCGGCCAGCGTTGCCAAACATCTGAAGCGATACTTCGATCTGCACGGCGGCGCCTTGCCACCTGCCGGCGTGTATCAGCGCATCCTGCGCGAGGTCGAACTGCCGTTGATCGAGATTGCGCTCGATGCAACTGCTGGAAACCAGGCAAAATGTGCCGATCTTTTGGGGATCAATCGCAATACCTTGCGCAAGAAGATCACTGACCTTGATATTCGCGTGACACGTCGGCGCAAGCTGATGTAAAACCGCCACAGAAAGCGTGGCACGATGGCGTCAGCCATCAGAAGGCCACCAGATCTGGCGGTGGGGTCGTGAGGCGACCCGAAATGAAGGGCAATGTTCGTGCAACGCACGGCGCGAGGTGATACCTGGCTCCGACTGAACCGGCTGCGCAGGCAGCGGCGTGTTCAAACTTGGGGCACCTTTGGATTGGTCATTCTGGGCCCGCTTCTTGCGGCCGCGACCTTTCTTGCGCTCGGCCCGTTGAACCAGGGGGCTAGTTCGCCCGCGCTGCGGATCGTGCTGCTGGCGGATCTGATCTATGTGCTGGTCGTGGCCGCGCTGGTCCTGGCCCGGGTGGCCCAGATGATCGCGGCGCGTCGCGCCAGATCGGCAGGATCGCGGCTGCACTTGCGCCTTACGGGCGTCTTTGCGCTGGTCGCGCTGGTTCCGACGGTCCTCGTGGCGGTCTTTGCGGTCTTGACCGTGAACGTGGGTCTTGAAGGCTGGTTTTCGGACAGGGTGCGCGAGGTCGTCGGATCCTCGCTGACAGCGGCCGAAGCCTATCGGGGCGAGCACCGGCGCGATCTGACGCAAGATACCGAGGCTTTGGCCGGCTACTTGAACCTTGCACGACAAGCCAATGTTTTCATTGATGATGGTGATCTACGTCAGTTGCTGAGCCAGGCACAGAGCCAGATCCAACGAGGGTTGCGAGAGGCCTATGTCATCGACAGCACCGGCACGATCCGTGCGCGCGGCGAAAACTCGTATCTTTTCTATTTCGAGCAACCCGCGCCTGACTTGATCGACCGTGCGAATGCTGGTGAGACCGTCGTTATCGAAGACTGGGCGAACAACGAGTTTCGCGCTCTGATCCGGCTCGATGCCTATGCGGACCGCCTGCTGCAAGTCACGCGCACGGTCGATGGGTCGCTCTTGGGTCTGCTGGACGAAACGGAAGAGACGGTGCGCCTCTATCATCAACTTGAGAGTGAGCGCGGCCGGCTTCTGTTCGAATTTGGTCTTCTTTACCTTGGCTTTGCGATCATCCTTATCCTTGCAGCGATCTGGCTTGGCCTGTGGTTTGCCGAGCGTTTGTCGCGACCCGTGGGGCGCCTTGCAGGTGCTGCGCAACGGGTTGGAGGGGGCGATCTGGACGTGCAGGTTCCCGAGGAAGAGGGAGACGACGAAATCGCGATGCTGGGCCGCCTGTTCAACCAGATGACCCGGCAACTGAAGGGGCAGCGCGAGGCGCTGGTCGAGGGGCACGAGCGCACCGAAAGCCGCCGACGGCTATTTGACTCCGTGCTGTCGAATGTGACGGCTGGGGTGATCGGTCTCGACGCGGGCGGCGAGGTCGACTTCATCAATCGCGCCGCGTCGCGCCTGCTGGATCTGGATGGGGCCCGTCCCGATGTGCCGTTGTCGTTGGCGGTGCCCGAGTTTGCCCCGCTGTTTGAGCGCCTGCGCCAGAATGATGGCGCGGCGGTGCAGGAAGAAGTTCGCCTGACGCGCCGAGGCAAGCTGGAGAGCCTTCTGGTGCGCATGAGTGAGCGTCGGAACGCCGCAGGCGAGGCTGAGGGCTATGTCGTGGCCTTTGACGACGTTACCGATCTTGTCAGCGCCCAGCGGATGGCCGCCTGGGGGGATGTCGCGCGCCGGATCGCGCATGAGATAAAGAACCCGTTGACGCCGATCCAACTCTCAGCCGAACGGATCAAGCGCAAGTTTCGTCCGTTGGTCAGCGAAGAGGCGGCAGCCGACCTTGATCAATACACCGACGTAATCGTACGCCAGACCGGCGATCTGCGTCGCATTGTAGACGAGTTCTCGAAGTTCGCCCGAATGCCGGAACCCGATCGGCGCGAGGAAGACCTGATCCGGATCGTGCGCGACGCGATCATTCTGCAGGAAAGCGGACTGCCTGGTGTGACATTGACCTCGCATCTGCCGGAAGGGACTCTTTTGCTTGATCTCGATGCCACAATGCTGTCACAGGCGCTGACGAACTTGATCAAGAACGCCGGGGAAGCGATTGAAAGTTTGCAGGAAAAAGGCGCGCCAATTGACCATGTGCCTCAGGTCCACATAGCACTTGAAGTTCAGCCTGACGCAGCCGTGATCCGCATTTCGGACAATGGCATCGGCTTGCCTGCGGATCGCACGCGTCTGTTCGAGCCGTATGTCACGACGCGCGAAAAGGGGACAGGTCTCGGCTTGCCCATCGTCAAGAAGATCATCGAGGAACATGGCGGTACGCTGACGCTGGATGACGCCGAAACGTTTGCGGGCCAGACCCATGCGGGGGCCGTGGCTGAAATCAGGTTGCCCCTCGGGTCGCGTTCGACGCGCGGTCGGGGGCGGGGCGCAGGCCATTGAGGGCTGGGAGAGCGGGTTGAGATGACAAACATTCTGATTGTGGACGATGAGCGCGATATCCGGGAACTGATCGGAGATATCCTTCGAGATGAAGGGTATACGGTGCGTCTTGCAGGCAATTCGGATGCCTGTATGGCCGAAATCAATGCCGAGGCTCCGGCGCTGATGATCCTCGATATCTGGTTGAAGGACAGCCGGATGGATGGGATCGATATCCTCAAGACGGTCCGGCGCTCCAATCCTGATGTGCCCGTCGTGATCATTTCAGGGCATGGCAATATCGAGATTGCCGTCGCGGCGATCAAGCAGGGTGCCTATGACTTCATCGAGAAGCCGTTCAACATTGATCAGTTGATGGTCGTCGTGGCTCGGGCGATGGAAACATCGCGGCTGCGCCGAGAGAACAGCGATCTGCGCCGCAGGGAAGTGACCGCAGCCGAAATGCTGGGAAGTTCAACTTCTTTCAAGGCTCTGAAGGCACAACTTGAGAAAGTGACAAAGTCCAATGGCCGGGTGATGCTGACCGGACCAGCCGGATCTGGCAAAGAGATGGCGGCGCGCTTCATCCACGCACAGTCGAACCGCGCGGGCTCGCCATTTGTCTCTGTCTCTTCTGCCACAATCGAGCCGGAGCGCATGGAAGAGGTGCTGTTCGGCCGTGAAAGTCCGGATCGCGGTGTCGAGCAGGGGTTGCTGGAACAGGCGCATGGCGGCGTCGTCTATTTTGACGAGGTAGCGGACATGCCCCTTGGCACGCAGTCGAAGATCTTGCGGGTGTTGGTGGAACAGCAGTTCGCCCGCGCCGGCGGCACCGACAAGGTGCGTGTCGATCTGCGGGTCATATCGTCGACCACGCGCGACCTGAAGACCGAGATTGGGGCCGGACGGTTCCGCCAAGAACTGTTCGACCGATTGAACGTCGTGCCCATCGCTGTTCCCCCGCTGGAGGATCGGCGCGAAGACATTCCCGAACTCGCGCGTCACTTCATCGCGATGTTTCATCGCAGCCAGGGCTTGCCGCTACGCGAACTTACCCCGGAAGCCGAGGCGATGTTGCAGACAATGCACTGGCCGGGCAACGTGCGACAGTTGCGGAACGTCATGGAACGCGTTCTTATTCTTGGCGAAAACTCAGGGCCGATCGAGGCGCGAGAGTTGCCGGGGCGTGACGAGACGACCGAAGGCGAAGGGCGCATCGTGTTGGGCGGCGCGCTTGCAACGCTGCCGTTGCGCGATGCCCGCGAGCTGTTCGAGCGCGAGTATCTGTTGACCCAGATCAATCGCTTTGGCGGCAACATCAGCCGCACAGCCAGCTTTGTCGGGATGGAGCGCTCGGCCCTGCATCGCAAACTCAAATCGCTCGGCGTCGTCACAACCTCCAAATCCGGGGCGCGAATCGCCCATCTGGAAGAAGAAGACGAGGCTGACGACGACAGCTGACGGGTTGGCCCTTGGATTGACCGTGCCGGTCGGTTCTGCCATGTCAGGGGCCACGGCCCAAAAGGATCAGAGGCATGAAGGTCATCATCTGCGGGGCGGGGCAGGTCGGCTGGCAGATTGCCCGCCACCTTTCGGGCGAAAAGAACGATGTGACAGTCGTTGACAGCAATGCCGAGCTGGTTCGAAGGGCGACTGACACGCTTGATGTTCAAGGGGTTGCAGGCTTTGCGTCGTATCCGGACGTGCTGGAACGGGCGGGGTGCCGCGATGCTGACATGCTGATCGCCGCGACCCATTCCGACGAAGTGAACATGGTGACGTGCGAGATTGCACACGCGGTTTTTGGCGTCCCACGCAAGATTGCAAGGCTGCGGGCACAGAACTATCTCGACCCCGCGTACAGCGACATCTTTCAAAGCAAGAACCTGCCCATTGATGTCGTCATCAGCCCCGAACGCGAAGTGGCCGAGGCCGCACTGCAACGGCTTGCGGCCCCGGCGGCCTTCGATACGGAAAGCTTCATGGGAGGAAAGGCGCAACTGCTGGGCATTGCGCTTGACGAGGATTGCCCCGTCCTGAGCACGCCTTTGCGACAGTTGTCCGATCTGTTCTCGACGCTCCGCGCGATCGTGGTGGGCGTAAGGCGTGCTGATCGCTTGTTTGCGCCCGACCCTGCGGATCAGCTTTTCCCTGACGATCAGATTTATGTCTTCTCGGTCACGGAAGATGTTAATCGCACGCTTGAAATATTTGGAAAGACAACAAAAAAGCAGGAACGCGTGGTGATCGTAGGCGGCGGAAACGTTGGGCTGGCCGTGGCTCATGCACTGGAGGCGCGCACCGATCGCGTGCGCGTCAAGGTCATCGAGCGGGATCGTGCGCGGGCTGAATACGCCGCCGACAGGCTGAGCCGGACCATCGTGCTGAACGGCGACGGAATGGACATAGATATCCTGATGGAAGCGAACATCGATCGGGCCGACGCCGTATTGGTCGTGACGGATGACGACAAGACCAATTTGCTTGTGTCGGTTCGCGCAAAGTCGGCCGGGTGTCCGATGGCCATCGCACTGGTGAACGATCCTACGCTTGTCCCACTGATGGGGCCGCTCGATATCGACGCCTACATCAACCCACGCGCCACCACGGTTTCGTCGATTCTACGCCATGTCCGGCACGGCCGGGTGCGGGCGATCTATTCGATTGGCGATGCCGAGGCCGAGGTGATCGAGGCGCAGGTTCTGTCGACGTCGCCAATCTCGGGGCGGATGATCCGGGACATCGAGTTTCCGGAAGGAGTACTCGTCGGGGCGATCCTGCGCGGGGACAAGGTGCTCAAGCCTTCGGGGGGGCTGCGGATAGATGAAGGCGACGTGATCGCGTTGTTTGCGATGGCAGGTGACGTGCCCGAGGTGGAGCGCCTGTTGCAGGTCTCCATCGACTTCTTCTGATCGACCATGCGGCGGTTGTTCGATTTGCCGTTTCTGGTGGTCCTGCTAGGCCTCGGGGCAATTGCGATGCTGTTGCCCGCCGCCCATGCGTTTGTTCTGCGCGATCTTCACGTCGCGCGCAGCTTTCTTTACTCTGGTGTACTGCTGTTCACATTGACGGCGATGATCGGGATCGCGACGTCAAACCATCATCCGCGCAATGCCGCCCGCAGCCAACTGACCGCCGTGGCGATGGCCTATTTGATCCTTCCCGTGGTTCTTGCGTTGCCGGTGCATCAGGGTTTACCGGGAACACCCTTTCTGAACGCCTGGTTCGAGATGGTGTCCGCCTTCACCACGACGGGTGCGACAGTCTATGACGATCCTGCACGACTGGCGCCATCGCTGCATCTGTGGCGGGCTCTCGTCGGCTGGCTGGGCGGGTTCTTTGTTGTGTTGACGGCGATCTCGGTGCTGGCACCGATCAATCTTGGCGGGTTCGAGGTGATTTCCGAAGGTGCGATGGGGCGGGGCGGCAGCGGCGCCTCTCAGATCACCCGTGTCGCCAACCCCTCCGAGCGACTTCATCGCTATGCGCTGGAAATTTTCCCGATCTACGGCGGCCTGACGTTGGTGCTCTGGGTGTTGCTGCTGATGGCCGGGGAAAGCGGGCTTGTGGCGCTATGTCATGCCATGGGAACCCTGTCGACCAGCGGCATATCGCCAGTCTCCGGGGTGCACGCCGGCACTTCCGCCCGCACCGGCGAAATGCTGATCTTCCTGTTCTTCATTTTTGCGGTCACGCGCCGCGCCTTCCATAGGCAGACGATCGGTGGCGGCCATGGGCCCCTCCATCGTGATGCCGAAGTTCAGATGGCGCTCGCGTGTCTGGCGATTCTGCCCCTTATCCAGTTCCTGCAACATTGGACCGGAACCTATGTCGAGGATCAGGTCCAGACGCTGCAATCGGCGGGGCAGGCTGTTTGGGGATCAATCTTCACCACGCTGTCGTTCCTGACGACCACGGGCTATGTCTCGCAAGACTGGGCTGCGGCGCGCAGCTGGGCGGGCGCTGGATCATCAGGACTGCTGCTGCTGGGCTTGGCGCTGATCGGGGGCGGAGTGGCGACGACGGCGGGCGGCGTAAAGTTGTTGCGCGTTTACGCGTTGTTCCGGCATGGCGAACGCGAGCTTGAGCGGATGATCCATCCCAACTCGGTTGGGGGGGACGGCGCGGCCGCGCGTCGGTTGCGCGGCGAAGGCGCCTACGTCGCCTGGATCTTCTTCATGCTGTTCGCGATGTCTATCGCGATCGTCATGGCAGCCCTGACACTGACCGGGTTGACATTCGAGCCGGCTATGGTGCTGACCATTGCCGCATTGTCGACGACAGGGCCATTGGCTGGGGTCGCTTCGGACGTGGCGCTCAGCTATGATGTTTTGCGACCGGTCGCCAAGGTCATTCTGGCGGGCGCTATGGTTCTGGGCAGGCTGGAGACGCTGGCAATTCTGGCGCTCCTCGCGCCCGATAGCTGGCGCCGCTAGGCAAGCCCCAGTAAACATCTGTTTTTTGGTCTGGAATCTCTGCAGGACACGCATCATACTTGTTTACAGCCTTTGCGTGTTACCGGCCGCAGGGGAGGGACGGACGACAACGAAAAGAACACGACAAGAACAAGGGTAAAAAATCCGATGGCTGCCGATAAACAGAATTTGCAGGATGCGTTTCTCAACCATGTCCGGAAGGCCAAGGTTCCGGTTACGATTTTCCTGATCAACGGGGTAAAGTTGCAAGGTGTGATCACCTGGTTTGACAATTTTTGCGTGCTTCTCCGCCGTGATGGTCAGTCACAGCTTGTCTACAAGCATGCGATTTCCACGATCATGCCAGGCGCGCCCATCAATCTTTATGAGGGTGAAGACTGATCTCTGATCCGTTCGACGCTGTAGAAGACGACGCGCTGCGTGCCACGGCACGCGATCCGCACGACCGACGTGCGGTTGCCACCCGCGCGTACGTGCTGCATCCCGATATGAAGGCAGATCGCGCGCGTCGTCCGCCCGAGCTTGGGCTGGCCGAGGCGGTGGCGCTGGCGGCTGCCTTGCCCGAGATTGATGTCGTCGGGTCCGAGATCGTCCGCGTGCCGAGGGCGCACCCGGGATTGCTGTTCGGGACCGGCAAGCTGGACGATCTCAAGGCAAAACTGCAGGATCTGGAGGTTGAGCTTGTTCTGGTTGACGGACCGGTCAGCCCGGTGCAACAGCGCAATCTTGAAAAGGCCTGGGGTGTCAAGCTGCTGGATCGAACCGGGCTGATCCTCGAGATCTTTGCCGATCGCGCGCGTACCCGCGAAGGTGTGCTGCAGGTGGAACTGGCGGCCCTCAGCTATCAGCGCACCCGGCTCGTGCGCGCCTGGACGCACCTCGAGCGGCAACGGGGCGGGTTCGGTTTTGTCGGTGGCCCTGGCGAGACGCAGATCGAGGCCGACCGTCGTGCAATCGACGATCAGGTGATCCGTCTTCGCCGCCAACTCGACCGGGTCGTGCGCACGCGCGAATTGCACCGGGCCGCGCGCCGCAAGGTTCCCTTTCCGGTGATTGCGCTGGTGGGGTATACCAACGCCGGCAAAAGCACTCTGTTCAATCGGATGACCGGGGCCCAGGTCCTGGCCAAGGACATGCTCTTTGCAACGCTTGATCCCACCATGCGGGGGGTGGCGCTGCCGTCTGGCCAAAAGGTCATCCTGTCGGATACCGTTGGTTTCATTTCGGATCTGCCGCCGCAACTGGTCGCTGCATTTCGTGCCACACTTGAAGAGGTGCTGGAGGCGGATCTGATCCTGCACGTGCGCGATATCTCGCACCCCGAGTCGGATCAGCAGGCGGCAGATGTCGCCGAGATCCTGACCAGTCTGGGCGTGCGGGACGCGACGCCGCAGTACGAGATCTGGAACAAACTTGACCTCGTGGAACCTGCGGCACGCCAGGCGCTCCTGGTGCAGGCCGCGCGCAGCCCCTCGATCTTCGCGTTATCCGCACTGACCGGAGAAGGGGTGCCGCACCTGCTCGACGCCATGTCCGAGGCTTTCAAGGAAGAGACGACCGAACGCGAGTTGCGTCTGCGCTTCGAAGATGGCCGCCGCCGGGCCTGGCTGCATGAAGAGGGCGTCGTGCTTTCAGAAAAGCAGGGCAAGGCCGGCATCCGGATCCGCGTTCGCTGGACGGCGCGACAGGAAAAGCGCTACCGGGCGCTGTAATGTGTCGGCGTTTTGAGCCGGCGTCCGCTGCCCCAGCCAAGTCCGGCCCCGGGGCTCATTGGACGCGGCTCAACCCCTACGCACCTCGGACAATCCCAGCATCCATCAGCGCGCCGATCTGGCCCGCGCCCAGCCCCAGCACATCGGCCAGCACCTCTTCGCTGTGCTGACCCAGCACCGGCGCGGCAACCGGATCCTGTCTGGGAAACGCGCCAAAGGCGACGGCACTGCCAGATACCGGCAGCGGCCCGATCCCCGGCTGGTCGATCACCTTGATCATCGGATTGTCCTCGGACAGGTCGGGATCGTCCCGAACAGCGTCGGCAAAGCTGCGGAATACAGACCAGGTCAGGCCGGCCTTGTCGAACAGCGGTCCTATTTCGGCCAACGTTCGCCCTGCGAACCACGGTGTAAAAAGCGCCGTGATCGCGGCACGTGCATGGAACCTGTCGCCTTCAAGCGTCAGGTCAAGACCAGATGTCTGGGCGAGGGCTGCAATCGAGTCTTCCATCCCAAGGGTTCGGACCAGGCCCTTCCACTGCCGGTCGGTCAGGCCGATCACCATCACCCGCCGTCCGTCAGCCGTCAGGAAGTCCTTGCCATAGGCACCATACAGCGCGTTGCCGTACTTCGGGCGATCGACGCCATTCTCCACCACTTCGCCGACGATCCCCAGATGCCCCATCATCGCGGCGGCCACGTCCTTTAGCGCAACCTCGGCCACTTGGCCCGCCCCAGTGCGCAGCCTGTGGCGTTCCGCAGCCAGCAGGCTGTTCACCACGACCTGACCCGCGATGCAGTCCCATGCGGGAAGCACATGTGCCACGGGCTCGCTCGACCCTTCCGGCCCCGTGGCCATTGGAAATCCAAGGCTCGGGTTGACGGTGTAATCCACCGCCGGTTCGCCCCGTCGGGTGCCTGTCAGCGACACCATGATGACGTCTGCGCGGCGCGCGGAAAGCGCCGGATAGTCCAGCGCCCCTTTCGATCGCAGGTTGGTCAGGAACATGCCCGCGTCAGGGCCGGGCGCGGTCACAAGCGCTGCCACGATTTCTTGTCCCTCGGGGCGGGCCAGATCAACAGCGAGCGAGCGTTTGCCCTTGTTCAGCCCGGCCCAGAACAGGCTTTGTCCCGCATCCGTTACCGGCCAGCGGTGGGCATCGAGGCCCCCCTGCAACCGGTCGACGCGGATCACGTCCGCCCCCAGCTGTGCAAGTGTCATTCCGGCCAACGGCACGGCCACAAAGGCCGAGCTTTCGACGATCCGCATCCCGTGCAGAATACCACCCATCGCAGTCCCCTCCCGGCTACCAGCCAATCTCAGCTTGCATGCACACCAGATTGTCGCCCGTAACCGTGCAAAGTGCTTGGGCGCCATCCTTTTCCGCAAGACCCGTCAGACACAGCTTGTCAAAGTGGAACAGTGGTCGCACGCCGCGAAAGCGATAGCTGCGCGGCATGGCGCCGTCCCGCCGCCGTCGTGCGGCCTCCATCAGCAGGATCGCCTGGAGCGGGCCGTGGACAACCAGGCCGGGGTATTTTTCGACGCGCTCGGCGTAGTCCAGATCGAAATGGATCCGATGTGCATTGAAGGTGACAGCGGAAAAACGGAACAGCCGCACCGTGTCGATCGGGATGGCATCTTGCCAAAGCGGCGCATCGGGGGCAGCGACAGGCGGCGGTGGCGTGAACCGGTCGGGCATCGCCACATAGACGATATCCTGCTCTTCGCTCAGCACAGCGGTGCCGTCAGATGCCACTTCATGGCGAACGGTGACAAACACCATCCGGCCCGTCGCCCCGGTCTTTTCGCTGATCTTCACAATCTCCGAAGTGCGGTGCATCGCGACGCCGATCCTTGCCGGGGCGTGGAAGGTCAACCGACCGCCGGCCCACATCCGGCGTTCCAACGGGACCGGTGGCAGGAACCCGCCCCGCAACGGATGCCCATCGCTTCCAAGTCCCGACATCGGGGCATCCGGCGTCCAGCCAAGCCAATGCCAGAGCGGCGGTAGAAACCCGCCTTCCATCAGCCCCGCAGCCGCACAGGTCGCATCATCCATGTCCAGCGTTGCCGCCAACTGGCGAGCGTGGTGCAGGGTTACAGTCGCCGTGGCCTGTTCGGTGCGGCCGATCCAGTCGTTGAACCCCTCGGTCATGATCTGTCTGCCTCCGGCATGGCTTTTGTAATTTTGTTGCTTGAGTGAAGGCGCTCGTAGCAAACGTCAAGAGGGGAAACCCCTTCACTCCGGGCTTTTTGCTGCAAGTGCAAACAGTGCAGCCAACGCTTCTTCCGCCTGATCCTCGGCGATAAAGAGGTGGTCATGAAAATAGCCGGCAACGGGGTTGGCCCCGATCCCCAATCGCGTCAGTTCGGCAGACACCGCCGCGATGAATCCGACGGCTTCAAGCGCCGAAGTGACGTTCAATGTGATCATCCGACAGGGGAAAACCGCTTGCAATCCAAGCGCTGCAGCGGCGTCGGGATCAAGGATCAGGGTGATGCCTTCCTCCTCGACGAACATCATCTGGGCCTCTGCCCGACGGGCGAGTTCCGCGTCGGTCGTCGTCGCGAACACGAAACGCCCCGGATGCAGGACCGGCGACATGCCGCGCAACAGGTCAGCCAGATCGCGCAATCCCGTCATGCGCGCGCCCAGCCTGACCAATCCGAGCGAGGTAGCGCGAAGTAGATGCTGTCACACCATTCGTCACGCCATTGCATCGTGCGCGCGGCCCGGTGAGTCTCGGCAAAGCCAAGCCGTTGAAGCAATGAGATCGAGGCAGCATTGCGCGGATCGGCCTCGGCCGTGAGCGCCTCGATTGGATGGGTTGCAAAAAGATGGGGAATGATGGCGTCAAGCGCTTCACGCGCAAACCCGCGATGCCAGAACTGGGGATGAAGCAGAAACCCGATCTCGGGCAGGTGCCAGGCGCCAGCCTTTCCGATCACGCGGCCCTGGTGTTCCACAACAAAATCGTCGCTATCCGCTGGGGCTTTGACCATACTCGCCAGAAACTCGCGGGTTTCTTCGATCGTTTCATGTTCGGGCCGCGACCAGTATCGCATTGCGGCCGGTTGGGAAAAGCAGGCGTGCAAATCCTCAAGATCGCCCATCCGGGCGCGTCGCAGAACGAGGTTGGGCGTGATCAGGATCATGGCGGACTGATCCGGGTGATGCCAACTGCGGCGGCTCGGGCCAGCGCAGGATCGAGCGACATCGGGGTGTATTCTCCCCGCCGCCACAACTCCCCCAGATCCTCGTAGTGACGGCTCAGCGGATGGCCGGATTGCCCGGTCGAGGTCACAAAGACCGAGGAATCCGGATCAGCGAAATCGTACACTCCACGATACCCCGCACCATGCACATTCATGAACGGATCTGGATCCTCGCCGCTGGTCACGCCACGCAGCAATGTGTGATCATCGCCGCTGGTCGATTGCCGGATGTTCACCAGATGACGCAGCACCGCGACACCGCCCAGCACCGGGTGATCGTGCCTGGCCTGATGCGCATCCCCCCAGCGCCAGCTTTCGATGTTCGGGCCATAGCGCTCGGTCAATCCGAGCAACGCGTCGTCAAGGGCGATCCGGGCAAGGTCGGTGCAGGTCTCGACGGGTGAGGATTGAAGGATGTCGCACCAGACGCCGGCCCCGTCCGTGTCCCGGTAGACCCGTTCGATGAAGACCGGCTCGATATGCCGGAACTCATCTGCCAAGGGGCCGATTTCGTCGCGGATCAGACGATCCTGGAGGGCGCGCAGCCAGGCGGAGTAGATCAGCGGTTCTGGCAGATGCTCGTTCATCTCGCCGTTCCAGGCCGCCAGCATCTCGAGCGCCTGTTGGCGTCGTTGCTCGGGGGTGCCTTCGGGCGCCGCTTCGCCAGTGAACCACAGATCGGCACCGATAAGCGGCAAAAGGGTGCGGGCCGCATTGGACACGGTGTCGAGTTGCGCTTCGATGAAGCTGTCGCGGGTGTGGACCTCGCGCGTCTGCATCAGGCGCAGCCACCGCTGGATCCGCTCGGTATCGCCCCAGTCAAAGCTGACATGTTCGGGAAAGGCTGCATCGACGGTGCGATTGTTCGTGTTTCCCAGAATGCCGGTCGCCGGGTTGATGAAGCGCGGGTTCGCGGCATAGGGAAACATGCCCTGCCATCGGTTCTCTGGCAACCAGCCCTGCGTCGGCAGCCGTCCCTGGCTCTGGTTGCGCGGATCGCGCCGGGGCATCGCGCCGATCACCTGCATCGCGATTCCGTTGCGGTCGGCCAGCATCAGGTTCTGCGCGGGGGCCACGAACAATGCGCCTGCGGCCAGACCATCCGCCACCGATCCGGCCTGCATCATGCGAATCGCCGCTGTCATGGTCGTGTCGGTGGACGAAAGGGCGGTCCACGACAGCGAGGCGACATGTCCGGGCGGTGTGATCTGGTCCAGATCGAAATGCGATCCGGGCAAGACCGGCCCGTTCTCGGACCAACGCAGCGTCAGCGTGACAGGCGGCGCATCCTTAACCGTCAGGATCGAGCGGCGGGTCTCGAACGCCTTCCAGCCATCTGGCGTCAGATATTCGCCTGGCCGATCAGGGTTCAGGCGTTCGATATGCACGTCCTGATCGTCGAGGTAGGCCGAAGTCAAACCCCATCCAACCGCCTCGGATCGCCCCAAGAGAACGGCCGGAACGCCAGGGATCGTCGCCCCGATCACGCCGCCCGACGCCAGTTCGAGCCGCGCAAGATACCACAATGTCGGGGCGGAAAATCCAAGGTGTGGGTCGTTGGCAAGCAGCGTGCCCCCCGATGCGGACCGTGACGGTGCGGCGGCCCAGGCGTTCGAAGCGCCGCCCAATGCACGGTCAGGAAAGGGCGAAAGCGGGTCGGATGCGACCCGGACAGGTGCGCGTCCGGACATGATGCCGGGCACAAGACTGGCATAGTCGGGCAAGGCCGCGATCGCCTGGCCTGTAGGATCAGGTAACAAATCCTTCAGCCGAGCGTCCGAGAGCGTAAGCGAGACGCGCCCGCGCAGCACTTCAGCGCCCATATGTGTCGCCAACTGCACGGCCATCAGCTTGAGAATCGCGATGGAATCGGCGGGTTGCCAGACAGCGATCTCTGGCTCGAACAGGAAGAATTCCGGCGCGCCACGGCCGCGCGCCCCAGTGTTGACCTGTCCGATCCAGGCGTTGACGCCGTCAGCATAGGCTTTCAGAGCGCGCCGCGTTGGTTCGTCCTGTGCGGCCAGAGATTGCACCGCAAGACCGTAGATGTCGAAACGCCGCATGATCTCATCGATGCGGACCGTGCGCTGACCAAAGATCTCGGACAACCGGCCCTGTGCGGTTCGCCGAAGCTGTGTCATCTGCCACAACCTTTCCTGCGCATGAACGAAGCCCAGGGCGAAATAGACATCCTCGTCCGTGCCCCCGAAGATATGCGGCACGTTCGCATTGTTCCGCACGATCTCGACGGGCTGCGAGACACCGCTCAGGGCAAAATCCTCAGTATAGTCGGGCAGCGAGCGAGACAGGAAATAGTACAGGATGACCAACGTCAGCAGCCCAAGGGCAACAAGCCCGATAAACAGCCGCAGAAGCCAGCGGAAGGCGACGATCATGGCGGACCCGAACCCGGTGCTTGACGGCAAAAGCGAAGCCGTTACCTAGTGCATCCGTCCGACCGACGCAATCGCGCGGCTGACGGGCATGACAGGCGAGGGTGACATGGCAGCAGTTGCATTTCTGGGTCTGGGCGTGATGGGCGCCCCTATGGCGGGACATCTGGCGCGGACGGGTCACAACGTGACGGTTTACAATCGCACCTTCGCAAAGGCGGAACGATGGGTGTCGGCGCATGGTGGACGGGCCGCCGAAACACCGGCCGCTGCAGCGTCGGGCGCCGAGATCGTCTTCGCCTGCGTCGGCAACGACGATGACCTGCGGTCGGTCTGCCTTGGGCCCGAGGGCGCATTTGCGGGCATGTCGAAAGGCACGATCTTTGTCGACCACACGACGGTTTCTGCCAAAGTCACACGCGCGCTTTATCGCACGGCCGCCGAGAGCGGCATCAGCTTTGTCGATGCACCTGTCTCGGGGGGGCAGGCGGGGGCCGAAAACGGCGTGCTGTCCGTGATGTGCGGTGGTGATGCCGAACCCTATGGCCGGGCGGAACCGGTGATCGCCGCCTATGCGCGCGTGTGCCGCCTGCTGGGTGATAGCGGGTCAGGACAACTGGCCAAGATGATGAACCAGATCTGCATCGCCGGACTGGTGCAGGGGTTGGCCGAAGCGATGGCCTTTGGTGAGAAGGCCGGTCTGGATGGCGCGGCGGTGGTCGAGGTGATCAGCCAGGGCGCCGCCGGATCCTGGCAGATGTCCAATCGGCACAAGACCATGCTGGAAGATCGATTCGACTTCGGATTTGCCGTGGACTGGATGCGCAAGGATCTGGGCATCTGCCTTGACGCGGCACGCGATATGGGCGCCCGCCTGCCGGTCACCGCGCTGGTCGATCAATTCTACGGCGACGTGCAAGCGATGGGCGGCGGTCGCTGGGACACGTCGTCCTTGATCCGCAGGTTGAAGACAGGCGAACCGCACTGACTGCGGTTGCGCCTTTCTGTCGCCGGCGGTCTTACCAGGTTCAGGGCCCGGGTTCAGGGCCCGAGTTCAGGGCCCGAGTTCAGGGAATGATCCGGGTATATTTGACCCCGGCCAGCGTCGCCCCGGCGATCAACCCGGATTGCCCGAACACAAGCGCGATCACGGGATCGAGTTCAGTCGATTCCTTGCCAATGCTGCCTCCCTGGTCGGGTGTCGCATAGCGCAGATCGGCGCTGGCGGCCCATCCATCACTGGAACGGAATTCGCTCAGCGCGGACTCGGTCATGAAAAACAGCGCATGGGCGTATTGCTGCGCGCCGATCTGCAGGCCGTAGGACGCGCGCGTGGTCGAGTAGTAGTCAACCGTCACATCCCTGATCCGCAACGCGCCGCGCCCGTAGGCCCCGCCGACGAAAAAGCCCGCCTCGGTCACCAGCGGCATGTAGAGCACGCCATAGGCCTTGGACGCCAGTTCCCGGGTTCCGGGATATGTGTTGAACAGAAAGTCGCGCGTGGCGTCGACCCGCGCGTCGATCTTGGCGCCGCCCTCGCTGCCCACACCATTGCCGCAGGCCGCCCCCAGCAGCAGGCTTGATCCTGCCGCCCCGAGAAAGATCCGTCGTGTCACGTTTCCGTTCATCTGCCGCCCCTTGCTTGTTCTGCCTCATTGCGGGTCTTGGCCCACCTGCCACAAGATATAGACTGTTTCCAATCTCGTGTCACCGTTTCCGCACAACGATTGGCGGTGCCTCGCCTACGCGCGCGGCGAGCTTTGCAGGGCGCGCGTCTTTTGGCTCGCACGGGATCCGGGCAACGGGGAAAGCATGCCTTGCCGGCGGTTGCCATGGCCGGGCTCATGCCGTTCTGCCGGCCGTATTCTTCCCGCTCAGGCCGCAGGGCCGATCAGCGCGGCCACTTCCGGCGCGAAATACGTAAGGATCCCATCGCACCCTGCACGCTTGAAGCCGATCAGGCTTTCCAGCATCGCGCGTTCCCCGTCGATCCAGCCGCGGTCGGCCGCGCCCTTGATCATCGCGTATTCGCCTGACACCTGATAGGCGTAAGTCGGCACGCCGAACGTGTCCTTCACCCGCCTGCAGATGTCGAGATAGGGCATCCCCGGCTTGACCATCACCATGTCCGCTCCTTCGCGCAGGTCACGCTCGATCAGGCGCAGGGCCTCGTCGCTGTTCGCGGGGTTCATCTGATAGGTCTTCTTGTCGCCCTTCAGCGCTCCCGAGGCACCGACCGCATCGCGGAACGGACCGTAGAAGGCGCTGGCATACTTGGCCGCATAGCTGAGGATCGCCACATCGCTGTGTCCCGCACCCTCCAGCGCGCCGCGCATCGCCCCGATCCGCCCATCCATCATGTCGGACGGACCAAGGATATCTGCCCCCGCCCTGGCCTGCGCCAGACTCATCTTGACCAGCGCCTCGACTGTCTCGTCGTTCAGGATGATGCCGTCGCGCACCAGGCCATCATGGCCGTTGATGTTGTAGGGATCGAGCGCCACATCCGTCATCACCGCAACGTCGGGCACGGCAGCCTTCAGCGCCCGGATCGCCCGGTTCACCAGGTTGTCGTCATGCCAGGCGATTTCGCAGTCTTCGGTTTTCAACGCAGGATCGATGTAGGGAAAGAGGCAGATCGCTGGGATACCCAGGCGTGCAGCGCGTTCGGCGGCTCGCAGGACATTGTCCAGCGACAGACGTGCAACACCCGGCATTGAGGCAATGGGTTGCTCGGTCGCGTTGCCTTCGCACAGGAAGATCGGCCAGATCAGATCCTTTGCGGTAAGGACGTTTTCCTGCGTTAGATCGCGCAGGGCCGCCGTGCGGCGCGTCCGGCGAAAGCGCGTGGCGGGGTAGGCGGCTTGATTGGGACGCATCAGCTTCTCCGGTCAGCATCATTTTTTCTGCCTGCCATGGAATTCCGGGCGCCTCAAGGGTAGGAATGCACGGCAACGGGCAGGCCCGTATGTGAACGGGCAGCAGATCCGGGCACGGGACATGGCGAGGTGCGGGCACGGTGGACTTGAACACAATCTACATGATGATCGATCTGCGGTCGTTTTCCAGTCTTTGGTACTGGATCGGCGTGGCAGTCGCCTGGTCTACGGCAAGCCATTGGGTGCTGGGTGTGCCCTACGATCTGGTACAGCGCGCACGCCGAACTGGCGGACAAAGCGAGGCCGATTTGCAAGCGCTGGTCAGGATCAACGTCAATCGTCTGTTGTTGATCGCGCGCGTCTCGGGCCTGTGGCTTATGGGGATTGCGTTCTTCGTGCTGACCACGCTGGCCATGCTGGGGTTCTACTATGGGTTGGAGTTTGCCCAGGCCGTGTTCCTGATCGCCGCCCCGATGAGTCTGGTCGGGGCGCTTAGCTTGCGTACCGCGCACATCATCGAACGCGTGGGAACCGATGTTCCAGGCATTTACCGGCGGCTGATGATCCATCGGGTGACAGTGCAGGCAATCGGTGTGGTTGCCATCTTCATCGCCGCCATGTGGGGTATGTGGCACAACATGCATGCTGGTGTGCTGGGCAACTGACGATGATTGACTCCGCATCCCGCTGGGATAGGTGACGGCGCATGTCTACCGCCCGCCATATCCTGCTCGGAGGAGCCCCCGAAGGCTTCGACGCCCGCCTGGTCGCCCGCGAGCTTTTGGCGCATCCCGGGGCCGTCATCCATGTTGCGCGCGACGACAAACGGATGGAGGCGATGCGCGCTGCGCTGGCGTTCCTGGCGCCAGACGTCGTGGTGCTGACCCTGCCAGCCTGGGATTGCCTACCCTATGACCGGATCTCGCCCAATCCCGCGATCTCGGCCGCGCGCATGGCCACCTTGGCCGCACTCGCCCATGGCCTGCCCGGCTCTTTCATCCTGCTGACCACGATCAACGCGGCGACCCAGCGGATTCCGGCCCGCACGGTCATCCGCGAGTCGTCGTTCTCGGCCCGTGTCGGATCACGGGTGAACGAAGGGCAGTTGCGCGACTTCCTGTCCCGGATGGGCTTCTCACCGGTCGCGACCGTCGCAGAACCTGGGGATTACGCCATTCGGGGCGGGATCGTGGATATCTTCCCGCCGGGGCCAGGGGGGCCGGTGCGGCTCGATTTCTTTGGCGATGTCTTGGACGGCGCCCGTCGTTTCGACCCCGAGACGCAACGCACGATCGAGAAGCTGAGCGTCGTCGATCTGGCCCCGGTGTCCGAAATCGTGCTGGACGAGGCGGCGATCACCCGGTTTCGGCAGACCTACCGGGCCGAATTCGGCGCGGCAGGCGTGGATGATCCGCTGTACGAGGCGGTCAGCGCCGGGCGAAAGCATCAGGGGATGGAGCACTGGCTGCCATTCTTCCATCAACGGTTGGAAACGCTGTTCGACTATCTGCCCGACGCCTCGGTGATGCTGGACGATCAGGCCACGCCCGCGCGTCTGTCGCGCTGGGACGGGATCGCGGATCAGTATGATGCGCGACGCGAGGCGATGACGGCCAAGGGACGGGTCGACACCGTCTACAAACCCGCTGCGCCAGAGTTGCTTTATCTGAACGATACCGATTGGGAAGCGGCCATCGCGGGGCATCGCGTGATCCAGCTGTCGCCACTTGCGCACGCGCCGGGGCCGGGTGTGCTGGATGCCGGCGGGCGCATCGGCCGCAACTTTGCGCCAGAGCGTCAGTTGGAAAGTGTCAGCCTGTTCGGGGCACTCGCCGACCATATCCGCACGCTGCGGGCTACGGGGCCGGTGGTGATCGCCAGTTGGTCCGAGGGCGCACGCGAACGGCTCAAGGGGCTGATGGAGGATCAGGGCGTCCAAGGCGCGACCGAGATCCGCGACGTGCGCGAGGTTGTTGACGGCAAGGGTGGCCTCTATCTGGCGGTCTGGGCGTTGGAGCAGGGGTTCACTGGACCGGGCATCGCCGTTATCTCGGAACAGGATGTGCTGGGTGATCGGCTGATCTCCAAGCCACGCAAGAAGCGCCGCGCCGAGAATTTCGTGTCCGAGGTCAACACGCTGACGCCGGGCGATCTGGTGGTGCATGTCGAGCACGGCGTCGGCCGCTACAAGGGGCTGGAAACGATAACCGCCCTCGGTGCGCCGCACGAATGCATCGCGCTCGATTATGCCGAAGGGGCGCGGCTATACCTGCCGGTCGAAAACATCGAGTTGCTCAGCCGGTACGGCCACGAGGAAGGCTTGCTCGACCGGCTGGGCGGGGGCGCGTGGCAGGCCAAGAAGGCCAAGCTCAAGGAACGTATCCGCGAGATTGCCGAACGTCTCATCCGCGTCGCGGCCGAACGGCAGTTGCGCCACGCCCCGATCCTCGAGGCGCCACATGCAATCTGGGAAGCCTTCGCTGCGCGCTTTCCCTATCAGGAAACCGACGATCAGCTGGCAGCGATCGGCGACGTGATTTCCGATCTCGAGGCGGGCAGCCCGATGGATCGCCTGATCGTGGGCGACGTGGGTTTCGGCAAGACCGAGGTGGCCATGCGTGCAGCCTTCGTGGCCGCGATGTCGGGGCTTCAGGTGGCCGTGGTTTGCCCCACGACGTTGCTTGCGCGCCAGCACCATCGCAGCTTTGTCGAACGGTTCCGTGGCTTTCCGGTGAACATCCGCCCGCTGTCCCGCTTCGTCTCGGTGCGCGAGGCCAACCTGACGCGCGCGGGGCTGGTCGATGGCTCGGTCGACATCTGCATCGGCACCCACGCGCTGCTGGCCAAGGGGATCCGCTTCAAGTCGCTGGGTCTGCTGATCATCGACGAAGAACAGC
Organism: Rhodobacter sp.; assembly: GCA_041738105.1. Taxonomy (GTDB): domain Bacteria; phylum Pseudomonadota; class Alphaproteobacteria; order Rhodobacterales; family Rhodobacteraceae; genus Aliitabrizicola. The sequence continues at coordinate 71,724 of JBGSQL010000220.1, forward strand.
ATTTCGGCGTGACCCACAAGGAACGCCTCAAGGAAATGCGCTCCGAGGTGCATGTGTTGACGCTGACGGCAACCCCGATCCCGCGCACGCTGCAACTGTCGCTGACAGGGGTGCGCGATCTGTCGATCATTGCCACGCCGCCAGTCGATCGCCTTGCAATACGAACGTATGTTTCGGAATTCGACACTATAACCATCCGCGAGGCGCTGCTGCGCGAAAAGTATCGCGGTGGCCAAAGCTTCTATGTGGTGCCCCGGATCAGCGATCTGCCAGAGGTCGAAGCATTTCTGCAAAGCCAGGTGCCCGAGGTGAACTATGTCATTGCGCATGGCCAACTGGCGGCAGGTGACCTCGACGATCGTATGAACGCCTTCTACGACGGCAAGTTCGACGTGCTGGTGGCGACAAGCATCGTGGAATCGGGCCTCGACATTCCGACGGCCAACACGATGGTCGTGCATCGTGCCGACATGTTCGGGCTAAGCCAGCTGTACCAGATCCGCGGGCGTGTCGGGCGGGCCAAGACGCGCGCCTATTGCTACCTGACCACCAAGCCCCGCAACCCCCTGACACCACAGGCGATGAAGCGGTTGCGGCTGCTGGGCTCACTCGACAGTCTTGGCGCGGGCTTCAACCTGGCCTCGCATGACCTTGATCTGCGCGGTGCGGGGAACCTTCTGGGCGAAGAACAGTCCGGCCACATCCGAGAGGTTGGCTACGAACTCTATCAGTCCATGCTGGAGGATACGATCGCCAGGATCCGCTCGGGTGAACTGGCGGGACTGACCGTGTCCGACGATCAATGGTCGCCTCAGATCAACCTGGGCGTTCCGGTGCTGATCCCCGAGGATTACGTTCCCGATCTGGACCTGCGCCTTGGCCTCTACCGTCGGCTTTCCGCGCTGACCACCAAGGTCGAGCTTGAAGGGTTTGCAGCCGAACTGATTGACCGTTTCGGTCCCGTGCCGAAAGAGGTGAACACGCTTTTGCTGGTGGTGCGGATCAAGGCCATGTGCAAGCGCGCCGGCATCGCGCGACTGGATGGCGGCCCCAAGGGGGCGACGGTGCAGTTTCACAACGACAAGTTTGCCAATCCGGCGGGCCTCGTCGATTTCATCAAGGCCCAAGGCGCGGGCGCGCGGGTGTCCGGCAACAAGATCATCCTGCCGCGTGACTGGAAGACCGAGGCGGAGAGGATCAAGGGTGCCTTTGCCATTTCGCGCGATCTTGCCGAACAGGCGATCAAGGCCAAGGCCTGACCCTGGTTCGGCGTTGCCCCGCGTGTCAGGCAATGACCAGCCCGCAGTCTGCGCAGCCCCCGATCCACAGAAAGATCACAGTCCGGGCGGCCTCGGGATCAGCCGCATCAAGGCAAACCCGGCAGCGGCCAGCACCGCAACACCGATCATCAGCGGCGCGGGCGTTCCATCAAACGCCAGGCCCAGCGGCACAGCCAGCGCCACGGCCATGATTGTTGCCAGGGCGGCGGTCATCGAGGCCGCCATGCCCGCGATATGGCCAACAGGCTCCAGCGCCAGGGCATTCAGGTTGCCGATGGTCAGCCCGGTCATGAAGAATACGCTGGTCGTCCAGAACAGGTAGGCCCAGAAGTACAGCGGATCGGGCCAGAGGCCGAAGGCCGTCATCGTTGCGAAAACCGCCGACAGGATCAACTGCGCTCCAAGCGCCTGGGTGATCAGGTATCGCATCCCCAGCCGGACAACGAGCCGCGCATTCACAAAGTTTGCCGTGCCCGCGAAAACGGCAATCACCGCGAACCAGAACGGAAAACTCTCGACCTGGCCGAAGGTCTCGGCAAAGACCTGCTGGGTCGAGGACAGGGTGCCGAACAGCGCGCCGAAGACCAGCGTTTGTACCAGGATCGAGACAACGATGGTCCGGTGCGAAAACACCTCGACCAGCGCGGCCCGCAGGGGGCCGACCTGCAGTGGGCGGCGGCGTTCAACAGGCAACGTCTCGGGCTGGCGCAGGCCCAGCCAAAGGCAACCGATCGCTGCGAATGCGACAAAGGCGATGAACAGCGACCGCCAGCCGAAGGCGTTGATGAACACCGTGCCAACAGCCGGTGCAATCGCTGGGACAAGCATGAAGATCATCATGGCAAAGCTGACGACACGCGCCATCTCGCGCCCCGAATGCAGATCCCGGATCATCGCGATCGACACGATCCTGGGCCCGGCAACACCAAGGCCCTGCACCACACGGGCCGCCAGCAGCAGCTCCAACGTCGGGGCGGCCCAGGCGGCGGCCGCGCCCAGGGCATAAAGCAACGCCCCTCCGATGATCACCGGCTTGCGCCCGAATGCATCCGAGATCGGTCCGGCAAAAAACGTGCCGATCCCCATGCCGAGGACAAAACTCGTCACGACCAGTTGCGCCGCGTTGACATTGCCGGGAACCAACTCGCGCGCGATCTGCGGCAGCGCCGGCAACATCGCGTCGATCGAAAAGGCGATGGTCGCAAACAGCATCGCGATCAGCGCGATAAACTCTGTCTGCGACAGTTGCGGCTTGATCGCAGGTGCAACAATCGGCTGATCGGTCATGCCCGCGCCGCCTTCGCTGCGATTTCGTCGATCACCTGGTGCCACAGCTTGACCGGTTGGGCGCCGGGCAAGGCGTACTGGTTGGCGATCACAAAGGTGGGCACCGCCGTAATCCCGCGGTCCCGCGCGTGGGCGTCCCGCGCAAGAATGTCGTCCCGGTCGGCGTCTGACGCCAGCAGTCGTACGATGAAGGCACGGTCAAGTCCGGCGCTCTCCGCCAGATCAGCCAGCGTGCCCCGATCGCCGATATCACGCCCCTCGCGGAAAAAGGCGCGAAACAGCGCGGATACCATCGCGCCCTGACACCCCTCTAGCCCCGCCCAATGGATCAACCGATGAGCGTCGAGCGTGTTGGGCATCCGCTTCATCGCGGCAAAGTCGATATCGAGCCCGGCCTCTATTGCTGCGGCCTCGATGCGGGCATAGATCGCCACCGCCTTGTCCCGCCCCCCGAATTTCGCCTCAAGGTAGGCGGCACGGTCGGCGCCTTCTGGCGGCATGTCTGGATTCAATTGAAACGGGTGCCATTCAATTGTGAACGGATGTTCGGGTTTAGACTCAAGCGCGCGGTAAAGCAACGCCTTGCCGATGTAGCACCAGGGGCAGACGGGATCCGACAGGATGTCAAGCTTGACCATGGGCAGTCTCCCAGTCGTGGCGCAGTGCGCGGCGCAGGATCTTGTTTGTGGTTCCCCGCGGCAAGGCTTCGACGCGCACGAAAAGCCGGGGTTGCTTGAAACGGGCAAGATGGTTTGCCGCGTGCGCGGCGAGATCGGCCTCAGGGATCGGCGCCGTTGCGGTGTAAAAGCAGGCGATGACGCGCACGCCGGGCTTGACCGCAACCTCGGTTGCCGCCGCATCCCCCAGCGCGGGGTGGGTCACCATCGCTGCCTCGACCTCCAGCGGTGACACACGAACGCCGCCTGCATTCATCATGTCGTCGTCTCGACCAAGATAGGTAATCGCCCCATCTGGTGACATTGCGGCGATGTCACCGCTGACGAACCAATCCCCCATGAACTTTGCCTTTGTTTCCTTTTCGGCGGCAAAGTAGCCAAGAAACAAGCCCGGATCGCTGGCATGAACCGCCGGGGCGCCAGCCGTGTCATGGGGCACTGGATTGCCGTCCGGCCCGAGGATTGCCACGCGGCGGCCGATCTGTGGGAAACCGAGCGTTCCAGGCGGTGCCGGGCGGGTGGTCGAGGCTGAAATGAAGGTCGAGCATTCCGACATTCCGAACGCCTCGTGAACCGGCGTGCCGGTGGCCGCGACCCACGCCGCGCGGATCGCGTCGGGTAGTTTCTCACCAGCTGACAGGCCGTGGCGCAGGCGTGGCAGGGCGGGCAGCGGGGATTTCAGGATCTGGCGATAATGTGCGGGTGTTCCAGCCAGGATCGTCGCGTCATGGCGTTTCATCAACAACCCGATCTGGCTTGGGTCGGTGTCCCTGGCCGGCAACAGGGCGGTTGCACCGGCCGCCCATGGATCGAGCAGACCGGTGCCGAGCGTGTAGGTCCACGGCAAGGCCCCTGCGTGCAGGATGCGATCGTCAGGGGTCAGGCCAGTCCAGCCATCCCGCATCATCTGGCGCGCCCACTGCGCGCGGTGAGCGTGCATCACGGCGCGCGGCTGCCCGGCGGTGCCCGAGGTATAGATCATGTAGGCCAGACGATCCGGATCGCCCATCTCGCAGTCGCAGGGTGGGAAGGACTCCATCCTTGCAAGGTCGGGCGCGGTCAGGACGGGGCAGGGCGGATCAGCGGGTGGGGCGGCGTCGTGACCGAGCAGGACCATGCGCGGCTGGATTTCGTGCACGATCCGGGCCAGTTCCGGTGCGCTCAACGCTGCCGAGACCGGGACGGGCACAAGGCCCGCCGCAATGGCGCCGAGAAAGGCCACGGCGAACAACGCCTCGTTTCCGAACCGCAGCAGAACCCGGTCGCCCGGAACAAGGCCGCGGTCGCGCAGACCGGTGCCGGTACCCCGGACCGCTGCGGTCAGGCGTGCATGGCTCCAGCGTTCGGCGCCGCCGGGGCGGAGGATCAGCAGGGCAATGCGATCAGGTGCACGCGCGCCGCCTTGCAGCACGTGGGCGGCAAGGTTGAACGAGGCCGGGCAGGGGGTCGGCGCTCCCATGTCGAACACGGCGGGCATCGCGAGGGGATATCCCTGGAATGTGCCGGTTGCAAGACAGGGAGCCCTGCCGCTATGCACGGGGCATGAGCAAGTCGGACGGACCCAGCATCATTCGAATCGCCCGCGAGAGCGGCGCCGAGGCGGTGGCCGAGCCGCTGAACCTGGGAGCGCGGGTGCGGGAGTTGCGCAAGGCGCGGGGCTGGACGCTGGAGCAGGCGGCGGGGCAGGCCGGGCTTGCGCGCTCCACCCTCTCGAAGATCGAAAACGGTCAGATGTCACCGACTTACGAGGCGCTCAAGAAGCTCGCCGAAGGGCTGAAGATCAGCGTTCCGCAGCTTTTCACACCGCCCTCAAAGGCCCAGGTTTCGGGCCGCATGGCGGTGACCAAGGTCACCGAAGGGCAAAGCCATGCGACTGCCACTTATGAACATCGACTCATGGCCGGCGCGCTTTCGACCAAGAAGATGCTGCCCTATACCGCCCGCATCCGTGCCCGCGGCCTTGAGGAATTCGGCGGCTGGGTGCGCCATGATGGCGAGGAGTTCCTGATGGTGCTGACGGGCGTCGTCCGGCTTTTCACCGAATTCTACGAACCGATCGAGCTGCGCCGCGGCGACAGCGCCTATTACGACGCGACGATGGGGCACAATGTGGTCTCGGTCAGCCCCGAGGATGCGACGATTCTCTGGGTGACGAGCCTCACCTAACGCAGCCGCATGCCGTTCTTGTCAAAGCGGTAGACATGCGCCGGATCGTAGGAGAGCGCGATCTTGTCGCCCACCTTCTGCGGATGCTGGCCGAAAAGCCGCACCGTCACAGTGCCCTTCTGCGTCTCGACCAGAAGGTTCGTGTCGCCGCCAAGGCGTTCGACATGGGTGACGGTGCCGGTCAGTTGACCAGTGTCGGCGACGCCGAGATGCTCCGGCCGCACGCCGATCACCGCCGCGCCATCCTCGCCCGGCAGGAAGTTCATCGAGGGCGCACCGAGGAAGCCCGCGACGAACTGGTTGTCGGGGTCATTGTAAAGCTCCATCGGCGACCCGACCTGCTCGATCCGGCCATCGCGCAGGACGACGATCCGGTCGGCCAGCGTCATCGCCTCGGTCTGGTCATGCGTGACGTAGATCATGCTCGCGCCAAGTTCGCGATGAAGGCGCGCGATCTCGACCCGCATCGCCATGCGCAGCGCGGCGTCGCGGCGCCGGCGGCAAGCACATAGGCCGCCAGATTGAACGGCGCGGGGCAGGGCGCGGGCGCGCCGGTATCGATGACGGACAGCATGGGCCTTGGCTACGCTGCGCGTCCGGGCGTTGCAAGACCGGTCGGAATGGCGCTATTGCACAGCACCTCCCTTGGATTGAACAGATGAGCGACATCGACCCGACCGGCATTCTCCGCATCGCCCGCGCCAACGGCGAGACCGGCGAACTGGCCGAGCCGCTCGATCTTGGCCGCAGGGTGCGCGATCTGCGCAAGGAACGGGGCTGGACGCTGGCTGAGGCGGCCGAGCGGGCCGGGCTCGCGCGGTCCACCCTCTCGAAGATCGAAAACGGCCAGATGTCGCCCACTTACGAGGCGCTGAAGAAGCTCGCCGAAGGCCTGAAGATCAGCGTCCCGCAGCTTTTCACACCGCCGTCGAAGGCGCAGGTCTCGGCCCGCATGGCGGTGACGAAAGCGACCGAAGGGCAGGGCCATGCCACCGCGACTTACGAACACCGGCTGCTGGCGGCAACACTTTCGACCAAGAAGATGCTGCCCTATACCGCCCGCATCCGCGCCCGCGACCTCGCGGAATTCGGCGGCTGGGTGCGCCACGACGGCGAGGAGTTCCTGATGGTGCTGACCGGCGTAATTCGCCTTCACACCGAATTCTACGAACCGATCGAACTGCGCCGCGGCGACAGCGCCTACTACGACGCGACGATGGGGCACAATGTCGTCTCGGTCAGCCCCGAGGATGCAACGATCCTCTGGGTGACAAGCCTGACCTAGCGCAGCCGCATCCCTTTCGCATCGAAGCGGTAGACATGCGCCGGGTCATAGCCGAGCGTGACCCCGTCGCCGACCTTCTGCGGATGCTGGCCAAAGAGCCGGACAGTCACGACGCCCTTCTGCGTCTCGACCAGCAGGTTGGTGTCCCCGCCCAGACGCTCGACATGCGTCACCGTGCCGGTCAGTTGCCCGGTCGGCGCGACCGCAAGATGTTCGGGCCGCACACCGATGGTCGCCGCCGCACCCTCGCCCGGCAGGAAGTTCATCGACGGCGCGCCGAGAAAGCCCGCGACGAACTGGTTGTCAGGGTCGTTGTAAAGGTCCATCGGGCTGCCGACCTGCTCGATCCGCCCGTCGCGCAGGACGACGATCCGGTTGGCCAGGGTCATCGCCTCGGTCTGGTCATGGGTCACATAGATCATGCTTGCGCCGAGGTCGCGGTGCAGCCGCGCAATCTCGACCCGCATGGCCATGCGCAGCGCGGCATCAAGGTTCGACAGCGGCTCATCAAAGAGAAAGAGGTCCGGCTTGCGCACGATCGACCGTCCGATCGCGACGCGCTGGCGCTGGCCGCCGGAGAGTTCCGACGGCCGCCGCCTGAGGTAGTCTTCGAGCGAGAGCATCTTCGCCGCCGTCGCGACCCGCTCCTCGATCACCGCTTTTGACTCGCCCGCCTGCTTGAGGCCGAGCGTCATGTTCCCGACCACATCGAGATGCGGATAAAGCGCGTAGGATTGAAACACCATCGCGACGCCGCGCTTTGCGGGCGGCGTCTGGGTCACATCCTTGCCGCGGATGCGGATGGTGCCGGAGCTTGCATCCTCAAGCCCGGCGATGACGCGCAGCAGCGTGGACTTGCCGCAGCCCGACGGGCCGACAAAGACGATGAACTCGCCGTCCTCGACGGTCAGGTTGATGTCCTTGAGGACATGCGTATCGCCGAAGGATTTGTTTATGTTTTCAAGGGAAAGAGCGGTCATATTCAAGCTTTCAGATCAATGGGTCTGCCGCTGCGGATGCTCTCATCCGCGGCAAGGCAGATGGCGAGCGAGGTCACGGCGTCCTCCATGTGGCGGGAAAGGTCGATATCCTCGGCGATGGCGCTGAGCAGATATGCCTGCTCGGCGTCGCAAAGCTCCTGATGGCCCGGCTCGCCGGGAAAGTCGATGTCGCGGTCCGCTTCGCCCACCCGGTGAATCCTGAGTGCCCCGACCCTGGTGTGACCCTCGACACTGTCCGAGGCAGGGTGCATGCCCGACAGGATCGACACCGCGCCGCGCGGGCTGATCACATCCTTCACGAAATAGGCGACCTCGGACATCATCGGGCCCCAGCCAGCCTCATACCAGCCCACCGATCCGTCCTCAAAGACGACCTGGAACTGCCCGTAATTGTACATGGTTTCGGCGATCTCGTCGGACAGGCGCAGGCCCATTCCGTTGACGCGCAGGGGCCTCGCATCGGTGATCTGGCACATCACGTCCACATAGTGGACACCGCAATCGACGATCGGCGGCGTGGTCTGCATGAGCGCCTTGTGCGTCTCCCATGTCGCGCCGGAGGATTGCTGGTTCAGGTTCAGCCGGAACACATAGGGCCCACCGAGCGCGCGCGCCTCGGCAATCAGGCGCTGCCAGGACGGATGGTGCCGCAGGATGTAGCCGACGACGAGCTTGCGGTTCAGCCGCCTGGCGCAGTCCACAACGCGCCGGGCATCCGCGACCGTCGTCGCCAGCGGCTTTTCGACGAAGACATGGGCCCCCGCCTCCAGCGCCGCCACGGCATAGTCGGCATGGCTGTCGGAATAGGTGGCGATCACCACGATATCCGGCCGCGCCGCCGCAAGAGCTTCGTGGAAGTCGTTGTAAAACGGATAGGATTTCAGGCCGTCCGGAAGGTCCGGCGCAGATCGGTTCACCAGCGCCACGATCTCTGCCTGCGGATGGGCGTGATGTGCAAGGGCATGGCTCATCCCCATGTTGCCAAGGCCGGCGATCAGAACCTTCATTTCACCGCTCCCGAAGTGATGCCGCGGATCAACTGCCGCGAGAAGATGACGTAGAGGACAAGGACCGGCAGGATCGCGAGGCTGAGTGCCGACAGCACCGCATTCCAGTCGGTGACGAACTGCCCGATGAAGACCTGGGAGCCGAGCGTCAGGGTCTTGGTCGCCTCGCCCGGCGCCAGGATCAGCGGGAACCAGAGGTCGTTCCAGATCGGGATCATGTTGAAGACCGCAACCGTCGCCATGGCCGGCCGCACCAGCGGCAACACCAGCTTGAAGAAGATCGCATATTCGCTCATCCCGTCGATGCGGCCGGCATTCTTCAGATCGTCCGACACCTGGCGCATGAACTCGCTGAGGATGAAGACGGCAAGCGGCAACCCTTGCGCAGTATAGACGAGGATCAGCGCCGTCAGCGTGTTCGCAAGGCCGCTCGCCACCATCATCTGCAGGATCGCCACCGTGCCGATGCGGATCGGGATCATGATACCGAGCGCGAGATAGAGCCCCATCAGCGTGTTGCCGCGGAACCGGTATTCGCTGAGCGCAAAGGCCGCCATCGCGCCGAAAAGCAGGATGAAGAAGAGCGACACCACCGTGACGATCATCGAATTCTGAAAGTAGAGGAAGAAATCGCCCTGCTTCAGCACGGTCTGATAGCCGATCATCGAAAAGCTCTCCGACGTCGGCAGCGCCAGCGGCTCGCGGAAGATCGCCTTGCGGGTCTTGAACGAGTTGACAAGGATCACCGTCACCGGAAAGAGCGCGATGGCCGTCCAGGTCAAGAGCGCCGCATGCGCCGCGATGGAGTTCAGGGGGTTGTGGCGGGCCTTGTGCATGGCGTCCTCAGAACTGATAGCGGCGGATGCGGGTCTGGATGCCGAAGAGATAGAGGCAGACCCCGGTGAGGATGATGAGGAACATCGCGCTGGCAATGGCAGAACCCATGTAGGGGTCGCCAAGCTGAAGCTGGAAGCCGAAGAAGGTGCGGTAGAGGAAGGTGCCAAGGATATCGGTCGAGAAATCCGGCCCGGCCAGCGCCCCCTGCGCCGCATAGATGAGGTCGAAGGCATTGAAATTGCCGACGAATGTCAGGATCGAGATGATCCCGATCGAGGGCAGGATCAAGGGCAGCTTGATCTTCCAGAACGCCGACATGCCCGATAGCCCGTCGATCTCTCCGGCTTCGAGCACCTCCTCGGGGATCGAGAGCAGCGCGGCATAGATCAGCATCATCGGGATGCCGACGAACTGCCAGACCGAGATCAGCGCCAGCGTCGTCAGGGCATAGTCCTCCTTGCCGAGCCAGGGCGCGAAGAGCGCCTTCAGCCCGACCGCATCCAGGATCGAGGGCGCGATGCCCCAGATCGGCGACAGGATCAACTTCCAGGCGAAACCGACGATCACGAAACTGAGGATCGTCGGAATGAAGATCGCCGAGCGGTAGAGGGCGGAGAATCGCAGCCGCGGATGCGACAGGATCGCCGCCAGCGCGACCCCGATCGGGTTCTGCACCAGCATGTGGATGAAGAAGAACCAGAAGTTGTTGCCGAGCGCGTTCCAGAACGACGCCGACCAACGCGGATCGCCGAAGAGCGTGCGAAAGTTGTCAAGTCCCACAAAAGTCAGACCGGCCGCGCCACCGCTGTAAAGAGAGAGCCGCAAGGTATTGAAAAGCGGCCAGATCATGACAGCCGTATAGACCAGGACCGCAGGCGCGAGAAACACGACCACATGGCTTTTCATCCGCGACGCCATCGCCCACGTCCTCCCACTTCTTCTGTTTGAAAATACCTTCGGGGGGTGCGGGGGGCGGAAGGCCCCCCGCCCGGATCGGGCGCATCAGCGCCCGATCCCTTACTTCTGCGGTTCGTACCAGCTCGCCAGGCCGTCCTGAAGGCGCTGGCCTGCCGCCTCCGGCGTCTCGGTGCCCTTGATGACATTGGCCGAAGCGTTCCAGGTTTCGTTCTCGAGGTTCGGTGTGCCGCGCGACAGGATCTGGTAGGTCGAGCGGATCGTCGACTGGCACCTGTCGCGCCAGGACACGAATTCCTGCGCCAGCGGGTCCTCCATCTTGACCGGCGCTGCGTTCAGCGAGAAGAAGCCGGGCAGGGCGTTGGCGTAGAGCGTGGCGAATTCCGCCGAGCCGACCCAGTCGAGGAAGGCCCGCGCCTCGGCGGCATGGGGCGAGGCCGCGTTCAGGCCGATGGCGATGTCGGTGTGATCCGAGATGTAGCAGGTATCGCCCGCGGTCGCGACCGGCGGCGGGAAGGCGCCCATCGCGAACCCAGCCTGGGTGTTGAAGCCCGAGATTTCCCACGAGCCGGCCGGATAGATCGCGGCGCGGCCGAGGGTGAAGAGGTTCTGGCTGTCGGGATAGGTCTGCGCCTCGAAGCCGTCGCCCAGATAGTCCTTCCACCGCGCCAGTTGCCGGAACGGCGCCACCCAGGCCTCATCGGTCAGCTTCTGCTCGCCCTTGATCAGCGCCAGCCGCCCCTCTTCGCCCTTCCAGGAGTTGGGGCCGATGTTGTTGTAGCCCATGGTGGCCGCTTCCCACTGGTCGTTGGTGCCCAGCGCCATCGGGATATAGGTGCCGTCCGCCTTGATCTTGTCGAGGGCGGCAAAGAACTCATCGACCGTTGTCGGCACGCTCAGGCCGAGTTCGGCGAAGGCGTCCTTGTTGTAGATGAAGCCGTGGATCACGCTCGCCATCGGCACACAGAAGGTGTGGGCGGCATCATCGGTCTGCCAGGCGGACTTCGCCACGTCCGAGAAATTGGCCATCGCGGCAAGGTCGCTCAGATCGGCAAGCTGGCCCTTGTCGTAAAGCGCGAGCGAGGCGTCGAAGGGGCGGCAGGTGATGAGATCGCCCGCCGAGCCTGCGTCGAGCTTGGAGTTCAGCGCGGCGTTGTATTCGGCCGGCGCCGAGGGCGTGAACTGGACCTTGATGCCGGGATGGCCGGCTTCGAAGGCCGGGATGATCTTGTCCTGCCAGATGGCGAGGTCGTCGTTGCGCCAGCTTTCGATGGTCAGCGTCACGTCCTCGGCCGAGGCGCCGCCGGCGCCGAGGACGGTCGAGGCCAAGAGAAGGCCAAGAAGTCGGTTGCGGGTCATGTCAGTCTCCCTGTTGCGGTTGTCTTTCGCCGGTCTTTGCCCGGCCGCGTGCTTCCCATTGCGCCAGGGCGGCGCGGAGAATTCCGTTGTGGTCCTGCAAAAGTGCTGCCGCCGCGTCCGGCGTCGCGCCGCGCGCGATCAATACCGCCGGCTTTACCGCGCCGCCCGCGGCGGAAAGCGCGGCGGCGGCCTCTGCCGCCGCGACCCCGGCGATATCGGCGACCATGGCTTCGGACCTTTGGCGCAGCTTCGCATTGTCCGCGACAAGCCCGACCATATAGCCGTCATGGACCTGGCCGAGGCGGATGCCGGCCAGCGTGGAGATCAGGTTGAGCGCGGCCTTCTGGGCGGTCCCGGCGCCCATCCGGGTCGATCCGGCAATGACCTCGGGCGGTGTCCTGAGGCAGACCGCGACATCGGCGCCGAGGAAGAGCGGCGCGTCGGGCGTATTGGCGATGGCGATGACCTTTGCCCCGCGCGCACGGGCGGCGTCCGCCACCGCGATGGGGTAGGGGGTCCGCCCCGATGCGGCGACCGCAATCACCACATCGCCCGCGCCAATCCCGGCAGCGTCCCGCGTCCCGGCGTCGGCATCATCCTCGCTGCCGCCCGGCATCTGCGCATCGCGCGGCAAACCACCTGCCATCAGCAGGAGAACACGCTCTGGCGCAATGCCGAAGGTACCGTGCAGTTCCAGCCCGTCAGAGACCGCCATCAGGGCCGAGGACCCGGCGCCGGCATAGACCAGTCGGCCACCCTCCCGCAGCCCATCCGCCACCAGCCGGGCCGCCTCGGCGATGGCGCCCAGCGCCGGGCTGATCGCCGTGACCGCGCTGATCTGGGTGTCGAGCATATGCCGCAGGATGTCGGCATCCGCCAGAAGGTCAAGCCCTCTTGCGGCCGGATGCAGGCGTTCTGTCGTGGCGGTGGACATCGATTCTCCCTCTTTCGTTGGATAATACCTATTAGATACCTTTTGTCCAAGAAAAAGTTTCAGGCCTGTCGTATGATAGAAGAATCGTCAGATTTCTTTGGTTTGGCGCACGGTTTTCGCTTTGCATCCTTTAATAGGTATTATATAGGTATTGCCCATGACACCCGTATTCCGACATGCTCTGGCCATCGACGGCGGCGGCACCTCGTGCCGTGGCGCGCTGGTCGATCTTGTGTCGGGCCGCCGCGTCGATGCGGGCGAGGGGCCGGCCAACATCTCGGATTTCGAGGCGGCCCTGGCCCGCATCACAGCGCTTGTCGCGCAGCTTTTCGATCAGGCCGGGCCCGGGGCGGGGCCGGGGACGACGGCGGCGCATGTCGGGCTTGCCGG
>JBGSQL010000112.1:0-2926 GCA_041738105.1 Rhodobacter sp.
GCTGGCGGCGAGCTGGGCGGCGTTTGATGAGAACGGGCGCGACTTCTGGACGGGCATGGACGCGCTGGTGGACATGCTCGATGGCCTGACGCCTGCGGAGGATGCCGATGCTTGAGCGGCCGATTTCCAAGGCGGGGTGGACGCGCGTGGCCTTTGGCGACGTGGTGCGAAAGGTCAACGACAAGGTCGATCCGTGGGACTCCGGGCTGGAACGCTATGTCGCCGGGGAACACATGGATACCGACGATCTCCGCATTCGACGCTGGGGCCTGATTGGGGACGACTACCTCGGGTCTGCCTTCCACATGCGGTTCAAGCCGGGTCATGTGCTTTATGGGTCGCGCCGAACCTATCTGCGCAAGTTGGCGCTGGCGGATTTCGAGGGGATTACGGCGAACACGACCTTCGTGCTCGAAACGAAAGACGCCGCCCGGCTGATGCCTGAACTGCTGCCCTTCCTGATGCAGACAGAGGCGTTCCACAGCTATTCGATCAAGCATTCGAAAGGCTCGGTGAACCCCTACATCAACTTCTCGGACCTAGAAGCCTTCGAGTTCCTGCTGCCGCCGATCCAGGAGCAGGCGCGGCTGGTGGATGCACTGTCGGCGTATCGGAATGCTGATGAAGCCCTTGGTGTTGCCGCCGACAATCTTGCTGCAACGCGGTCTGCCTATATCAGCCAAATCATAGGTCAAAGCGGTGATGCGGCGGAAAAGGTGCGTGTCGGTAGCTTGCTTGTGGATGGCCCGACCAATGGCCGCTCGCCCGCACCCAGTGATCGAGAGAACGGCTTCAAGACGGTGAGCATCAGCGCCATCCGCGATGGCATTTTCGACCCGGAAGGCTGCATCAAGTTCGTAGAGATGACGCCAGCCGAGGCGCGTCCGTTTATCGTCCAATCGGGCGACATTTTCGCCGTTCGAGGGAACGGCAACCGCGATATCTGCGGGCGAGTCGGGATCAGTCGGCGAACCTACCCCGATTTGGTTTACCCGGACTTGCTGATCAGAATGCGGTTCGATCCTTCAAGGCTGTTGACTGACTTCGTCGTTGCGCAATGGAACCACCCCGCTGTCCATGGTCGCCTGATTTCTCGGGCGAAGTCGTCGAACGGCATCTGGAAGGTGAACGGGCAGGACATCCGTGCCCATACGCTTGTGGTTCCACCGATGGATGCGCAGCGTGAAGCGGTTCAGTTTCTTGGCGCGATTGATGTGCAGGCCCGCGCGCTTCAGGCCCGGTTTGCGATCCTGCACAACATGAAGCGAGAATTGTTCAAAGCGATTTCCGGAAGTGACGAATGACCTTCACCGAAGCCAACACCGTCGAAGCCCATCTCCGCGACCTTCTAGTGGGCGCAGCCTCGGCCCGCCCGGCGCAACTCTCCATCGGCCTCGCCCGCACGGGCGGCAAGATCGCGGGCCTCGGCTGGCACTATGTCGCCCCCGCCGACCTTCCCCGCCAGCCGCAAGAGGTGCTGATTGAGCCCCACCTGCGAGACACCCTGATCCGCCTGAATCCCGACATCGCCGCCAACCCCGGCCGGGCCGATGACGTGCTCTACCGCCTGCGCGCCATCGTCATGGGCGCGCGGTCGGACGGGCTGGTGAAGGCGAACGAGGAATTTGCCGCGTGGGCACTGGGCGAACGTTCCATGCCCTTCGGCGCGAATGGCGAACACGTCACCATCCGGCTGATCGACTTTGACGAGATCGAGAAGAACAGCTTTGTCGTCACCCAGCAGTTCACCATCCGCGCGGGCAAGACGGAAAAGCGCGCCGACCTGGTGCTGCTGGTCAACGGCATTCCGGTGGTGCTGATCGAGGCCAAGACGCCGGTTCGGTCCAGCCAAAGCTGGCTCGACGCCGCCTTGCAGGTGCATGACGACTACGAGAAGAATGTGCCGGAGCTGTTCGTGCCCAACGTCTTTTCGGTGGCGACCGAGGGCAAGGAGTTCCGCTATGGCTCGATCCGGATGCCGGTCGACATGTGGGGCCCATGGCGCGACGGTGACGGCAAGCAGTCGCTGGGCGAGGTGGAGAAAGCCGCCACATCGATGCTGCGCCCGGCGATGGTGCTCGACATGCTCGACAGCTTCACCGCTTTCGCGACGCAGAAGGGCAAGCACCGCATCAAGATCATCGCCCGCTATCAGCAGGTGGACGGCGTCAACAAGATCGTCGCGCGGGTCGTGGCGGGCCAGCCGCGCAAGGGGCTGATCTGGCATTTCCAGGGATCGGGCAAGTCGCTCCTGATGCTGTTTGCCGCGCGCAAGCTGCGGCTGCACCCGGCGCTGAAGAACCCCACGGTGCTGATCGTAGTGGACCGGATCGATCTGGACAGCCAGATCTCCGGCACCTTCTATGCCGCCGACATGGCCAACATGGTGCGCACGGAAAGCCGCAAGGAACTCGCGGATCTTCTGGGCAAGGATGCGCGGAAGGTGGTCATCACCACGATCCACAAATTCGCCGAGGCCGACGGCGTGCTGAACGACCGCGACAACATCATCGTGCTGGTCGACGAGGCGCACCGCACGCAGGAAGGCGATCTGGGCCGCAAGATGCGTGACGCCCTGCCGAACGCGTTCCTGTTCGGCTTGACCGGCACGCCGATCAACCGCGCTGACAAGAACACCTTCTACGCCTTCGGCGCCGACACTGACGATGGCGGCTACATGAGCCGCTACGGCCTGAACGACTCCATCCGCGACGGGGCGACGAAGGAGCTGCATTTCGAGCCACGGCTGGTGGACCTGCACATCGACCAGAAGGCCATCGAGGAAGCCTATGCCGAGCTGACGCAGGGCCTGACCGACGAAGACCGGGATCGGCTGGGCAAGGCGGCGGCCAAGATGTCGATCCTGGTCAAGGCGCCGAAGCGGATCAGCGCAATCTGCGGCGACATCGCCAGGCACTTCCAGGAG
>JBGSQL010000167.1:0-6080 GCA_041738105.1 Rhodobacter sp.
GATGAACTTGCCGCCACCCGCGCCACTGCCCGTGCCTCCCGGGCCGAGGGGCTGATGCTGAAACGTCTTGCGGCGCCCTATCACGTCGGACGCAAGCGCGGCGACTGGTGGAAGTGGAAGCTGGACCCCTTCACCATCGACGCGGTGATGGTCTACGCCCAGTCCGGCCACGGCCGCCGCGCCAACCTCTTCACCGACTTCACCTTCGCCGTCCGGGACGGGGAGACGCTGGTTCCGGTCGCCAAGGCCTAGTCCGGCCTCAAAGACGCGGAATTCCGCGAGATCACCGCCTGGGTGGGCCGGCACACGCTCGAACGGTTCGGCCCCGTCCGCCGCGTGTCCCCCGACCTCGTGTTCGAGATCGCCTTCGAAGGCCTCCAGTCCAGCCCGCGCCATAAGGCCGGCATCGCCCTGCGCTTTCCCCGCATGGCGCGCTGGCGCCATGACAAGCCCGCCTCCGAGATCAACACCCTCGACGACCTGCGCTCCCTACTGAAGGCGATCGAAGCCTGAGGGGCCGCCGCGCTGCAACCGGCCTTGAAGCGCCGCCCCCTTCAACCCTAGATGGGGGAAACAAGCATGATGAGGTATCCCATGACGCTGCCCCTGCCCCGCCCGCTGTTCGACGCCCATTCCGGCAGCGGGGGCCTCGGCAACCTGCCCGACTGGGATCTGACCGACCTCTACGAAAGCCCCGATGCCGCCGAGATCGGCATCGACCTGACCTATGTCGAAACCTCGGTGATTTCCTTCGAGGGGCTCTACAAGGGCGAACTCGCCACCCTTTCCGCCGAGGCCATGCTGGAGTGCATCCGCCTCTACGAGCGGATCGACATCGCCGCCGGGCGGCTGATGTCCTATGCGGGCCTGCGCTACTACCAGAACACCATGGACAGCGACCGCGCCAAGTTCATGGCCGACATGCAGGACAAGATCACCAGCTTCACCACGCCGCTGGTGTTCTTCACGCTGGAGTTCAACCGTCTGGACGAATCCCACCTCGCCGGCCTGCTGGCGCAGAATGCCGACCTTGCCCGCTACAAGCCGGTCTTCGACCGGATGCGCGCCATGCGCCCCTACCAGCTGTCGGACGAGCTGGAGACCTTCCTGCACGACCAGTCCACCGTCGGCGCCGCCGCCTGGAACCGGCTGTTCGATGAAACCATGGCGGGGCTGACCTTCGACGTTCCGGGCCAGAACGAACCCTTGAACCTCGAGGCCACGCTGAACCTGCTGACCGACCCCGACCGCACGAAGCGTGAGGCGTCGGCGCGTGCGCTTGCCGCCGTCTTCGACAAGAACATCAAGCTTTTCGCCCGCGTCCACAACACCCTGGCGAAAGAGAAGGAGATCGAGGACCGCTGGCGCAAGATGCCCACGCCGCAAACCGGGCGCCACCTGTCCAACCATGTCGAACCCGAGGTGGTCGAGGCCCTGCGCAACGCCGTGGTCGCCGCCTATCCCAAACTCAGCCATCGCTACTACCGGCTCAAGGCGAAGTGGATGGGGCTGGACAAGCTGCAAGTCTGGGATCGCAACGCGCCGCTGCCGATCGAGACGCCGAAGACCGTCGGCTGGGACGAGGCGACCAGGACCGTGCTCGACGCCTACGCCGCCTTCGCGCCCGAGATGGCCGACATCGCGAAGCCCTTCTTCACCAAAGGCTGGATCGACGCCGCCGTGAAACCTGGCAAGGCCCCGGGGGCCTTTGCCCACCCCACCGTGACCACCGTGCACCCCTATGTGATGCTCAACTACCTTGGCAAACCGCGCGACGTGATGACGCTTGCGCATGAATTGGGCCATGGCGTCCATCAGGTGCTGGCGGCGGGTCAGGGCGAGTTGCTGTCCTCCACCCCGCTGACCCTGGCAGAAACCGCAAGCGTCTTTGGCGAAATGCTGACGTTCCGCGCCCTGCTTGAAGCCGCCAAAACCCCTGCCGAACGCAAGACCCTGCTCGCAGGCAAGGTCGAAGACATGATCAACACCGTGGTCCGCCAGATCGCGTTCTACGACTTCGAATGCAAGCTGCATGCCGCGCGCCGCGAGGGCGAGTTGACCCCCGACGACATCAACGCGCTCTGGATGTCGATCCAGGCCGAAAGCCTGGGCGACGCCTTTGAATTCATGCCGGGATACGAGACGTTCTGGGCCTATATCCCCCACTTCGTCCATTCGCCCTTCTACGTCTATGCCTATGCCTTCGGTGACGGTTTGGTGAACGCCCTCTATGCGGTCTACGCCGAGGGCAAACCGGGGTTCGAGGACAAGTACTTCGACATGCTCAGGGCCGGCGGATCAAAGCATCACAAGGAACTGCTGGCACCGTTCGGTCTGGATGCCAGCGATCCGAAGTTCTGGGACAAGGGCCTGTCGATGATCGCGGGCTTCATTGACGAACTTGAGGCGATGGAGGCCTGACCCCCACCGCCCGCCCGCTGCCATCAGTTGGCCAGACGATCCTGTTGCCGGGGTTCGGCATACAACAGGGGTTCCACGTGCGCCTGCATCTGCGCCATCGCCTCTTCGGCGTCGTCGGCGATGCCGTCAGCATCGACCAGCGTCAGGATCTCGGGCACGAGATCCGTGATCTTGCCGCTGACCATGATCCACGAGGCGGGATTTCGGATCCGCAAGGCAACGATCAACCGCGCCAAGGGAAATACGCTACGCTCGCTCGACGCCGAAACGCCAATGATCGGATAGGCGACATGATCGGCCTCGGCCAGCAGATCGTGATGCCCAAGGCCGGTGCGCAGATCAATTTGCCAGCCGCGACGGCGGAAATAATCCGCCGCCATCGTGACACCCAGCGTGTGGGTTTCCCCCGGCGTCGAGACGAACAGCGCCCGCAACTGTTCGGGTTTCATGTACTGGTCCGAGGCGAAGACCTGACGCAAACCACGCATGATCGCATAGATCCTGCCGGCGGCGATCGTCATCTGCGCCGAGGTCGTGCGATCATCATCCCAACGCTCGCCGAGCCGCCGCGCGGCACCGGCCAGGTAGCCAAGATACACCATGTCCACCGACATTCCGTGCAAGCGCGCCTGAAGCACCAGGTCGGCAGCAGCCTCGTCTTGCGGCGAGACGAGGGCATCGCAGAGCGCTTCGATGTCGGCGTCGGGCGGCAACATTTCGGCGGTCGCCAGGCCCCGCCTTTCCAGCCGTGTGATCACTTCGGCAGCAAGTGCATGAACAGCCGTATCCGCCAGGACCCCTGGGCGCTTGGAAAACAAACCTCTGGCCTTTTCAAAAGCTTCCAGGTCGAGGCCACGATCATTACGGGGCTTCTCAAACATTTCGTCCTGCTTTCAACGGGAGAGATGTTAAAACGACCCTGATGCAACCTCAGTGCTGGTTGTAGCAGAATCTAGATTCCCCGGCGTTCTCCCTGCAGGCAGCTTAGCAAACAATTTCTGTCAATCAAGCCTGACAGTTCTGACGCATCTGCTGCAAAATTTGCAAGCATCTGGTTGAGCTTGGCCCAAGGCGGCTCGCCAGAACTATGTTGCGCGCGCGCGAACGCCAAGCGCCCCGAGTCTGCCGCAATGCAGCATTTCCGAGAGGTTTGATTTCAGATCGGCGACTCGACCGCAAAGATCCGGTCGATCATTGCCTGCGAGGCCCGGGCCTGTTCCAGCGGCCACGCGTAGGGCGCGCCGGTCAGCGCGCTGCGCCCGAACGCCTCGACCTGCAACTTGTACTGGCGCGCGTCCGGCCAGCGCTCGACCGTCACCGACAGGCCGGGGCGATGCAACTCGACCCGTGCCTCACCAAAGACATTGGCGTTGAAGGGCGCGGTCAGCCGGATCAGCCCCGCCTCGCCTTGCACCACCACCTCTTGCCGGGGGAAGAGCCGCATCGAAGTCATCGAGGCAGAAGTGAAGCTGCCCTGCGGCCCGTGAAAACGCCCCGTCACCTGCGCAAACACATCGACGCCGTTCTCGCGCCGGATCCGTGCCTGAAGGCTGTCCATCTCGGGTTCGGCCCCAGTCAGGAACCGGGCCGCCCCAAGGGTGTAGACACCGATATCGGGAATGCTGCCACCGCCGGTTTCCGGCCGGTTGCGGATATTGCCCGGATCATCGCGGTTGTCATAGCTGAAGGCGGCATCGACATGCTCGACGCGCCCGATCGCGCCTTCGGCCACCAGGTGTCGCGCACGTTCGAACTGCGGGTGATGCACGATCATGACCGCCTCGGCGGCCATCAGCCCGGTCTGATCGCGCAGCGCAATCAGATCGTCGATCTCGGCCGCACGCAGCGCGATCGGTTTTTCGCACAGCACATGCTTGCCGGCGCGGAGGGCCTTTGCCGTCCACTCGACGTGCAGATGGTTCGGCAAGGGGACATAGACCGCGTCGATCCCCGGGTCGGCCAGCAGCGCGTCATAGCCAGCCACGACGCGCAGCGAGGGACAGAAAGACTGGAACGGCGCAGCCTTGGCCGGATCCGACGTGGCGATAGCGACCAGTTCCGCCCCTTCGGCAGAGTGGATCGCCGGCGCCATGTGATGCCGGGCGAAGTTGGACGTGCCCAGAATGCCCCACCGAATGACCTTGCTCATGTCCCGCTCCCTCTGGTCAGATCGCGGGCAGGCTAGTTCAGCCGGGCGACAGAGGCAAAGCGCAAAACGCCCCGCCTCCGGGTCGCTGTGCCCGGCCCGTCAGGCCGGGATCAGCATTCCCTTGCCACGCGCCAGTTCGCGCATCCGGGTCTGCAGCTTTTCAAACGCACGCACCTCGATCTGGCGGATACGTTCGCGGCTGACGCCATAGCTTTCCGACAGTTCCTCAAGCGTCACGGGGCTTTCCGCAAGGCGGCGCTGCACGAGGATGTCGCGCTCACGTTCGTTGAGCGCCTCCATCGCCTTGACCAGCAACTCGCGCCGCGCGTCGAGCTCGTCGCGCGCCTCATATGCCCCAGCCTGATCGGCGTCTTCGTCTTCCAGCCAGTCCTGCCACTGGGTAGCGCTGTCGCCGTCCGACCCGACCATCGCGTTCAACGATGCGTCGCCCCCGGACAGGCGGCGGTTCATCGACACCACCTCATCCTCGGTCACGTTCAGATCGCGCGCGATCTGCGCGACGTTTTCGGGGCGCAGATCGCCCTCTTCCAGCGCACCCAGCTTGGCCTTGGCCTTGCGAAGGTTGAAGAACAGCTTCTTCTGCGCGCTCGTCGTGCCAAGTTTCACCAGGCTCCAGGACCGCAGGATGTATTCCTGGATGCTGGCCCGGATCCACCACATTGCATAGGTCGCCAGGCGAAAGCCCTTTTCCGGATCGAACCGCTTGACGGCCTGCATCAATCCGACGTTCGCCTCGGAGATCACTTCGGCCTGGGGCAGACCGTAGCCGCGGTAGCCCATGGCGATCTTCGCAGCCAGCCGCAGATGCGACGTGACCATCCGGTGCGCGGCCTCGGTATCCTGATGATCGACCCAGCGCTTGGCCAGCATGTATTCTTCTTCCGGCTCCAGCAAAGGGAACTTCCGGATTTCCTGCATATAGCGGTTCAGGCCCTGTTCCGGGCTGGGCGCGGGAAGATTGGTGTAGGTGCTCATTTCTGACCCCTCCTTGTTCCGCGTGCGGCAGCTGCCGCAACGGAAACCGTCAAGTAATGTTTCAGCTGGGTCTTCACAAGACCTTAACTGAACTGAACGGTTTAACGAAACATCGCGCAGTTTCCGTCGCGACAGAAGCGAAATCCGGTGGTTTCACGCAGATGTCACTGATCGCAACACTTCGATCAGCGCAGCCATGTCGGCAGGCAGGGGCGAGGTGAACTCCAGCCGCTCGCCCGTCACCGGATGCACAAAACCAAGCGTTGCCGCATGCAGCGCCTGGCGGGGAAAGTCGTTCGCGGCGGCGGCTGCAGCCGCGCCCACCGCCTTCGCGGCCAGCCGCCGCCGCCCGCCATAGGTCTGATCCCCGATCAGGGCATGCCCCACATGGGCCATGTGAACCCGGATCTGATGGGTCCGCCCGGTTTCCAGCCAGCATTCCAGCAGCGCGGCCGAGGCGGGGGTGCCGAATCGCTCCATCACCCGCGCCCGGGTCACCGCGTGGCGGCCGCCC
>JBGSQL010000204.1:0-1917 GCA_041738105.1 Rhodobacter sp.
GAGGCGGTGGCGATGGTCGCGGGCGACGCGCCCGAGGCCGACACCGCCACCCTGATCCGACTGGCGCTGAAACGGCTGGCCCCGCGCGGTCGCGGCTAGCCGCGGCTCTTGCGACAGGGCCGGGGCGAAACCATATGCGCGCAAACCGGCACGGAGGGTTCAGGTATGGGATACATGCGCACCGCTATCCTGATGGCGGCCCTGACGGCACTGTTCATGGGGCTGGGGGCCTTGCTGGGCGGGCAGACGGGTGCGCTGATCGCGCTGGCGGTGGCTGCCGCGATGAACCTTGCGACCTGGTGGGGATCCGACAAGGCGGTTCTTCGGTTGCATGGTGCGCAAGAGGTTGATCTGCGCACCGCGCCGCAACTGGTCGCGATGGTGCATCAACTGGCGGATCGGGCGGGTCTGCCGCATCCCCGGGTTTATCTGATCCAGACGGATCAACCGAACGCCTTTGCCACCGGCCGCAACCCGGAGAATGCGGCGGTTGCGGCGACGACGGGGCTGCTGCAATCGCTCAGCCCTGACGAGGTGGCGGGGGTGATGGCACATGAGCTGGCCCATATCCGCAACCGAGACACGCTGATCATGACGGTGACGGCGACCTTTGCCGGCGCGATCTCGATGCTGGCAAACTTTGCGATGTTCTTCGGCGGCGACCGGGATAGGCCCGGCGGTTTCCTTGGCACGCTGGCGCTGATGATCCTCGCGCCGATGGCGGCGGGGCTGGTGCAGATGGCGATCAGCCGGGGGCGGGAATACGAGGCGGATCGGGGGGGTGCGGAAATCTGCGGCGAGCCGGAATGGCTGGCCTCGGCGCTGGGCCGGATCGACCGGCTGGCGCGCCGGATCGACTACAACGCGGCCGAGCGGAACCCGGCAACCGCGCACATGTTCATCATCAACCCGCTTCATGCCCATGCGCATGACCGGCTGTTTTCGACCCACCCGGCGACCGAGAACCGGATCGCGGCGCTGCGCCGGATGGCGGCGGGGCAGCCCGTGGGGGCGTCACGCATTCCGGTGTCGGGGCGCGGGCGGGGCGGGCCCTGGGCCTGATCCTGGGCCCTTGCATCGCGCCGCCCGTTCGGGGAGTGTTCCGCCCTAACCTGAGGCGGTGCCATGCCCGATCCTGACCCTTCCCTGCGCCCCGAGCTTTTGCCCGAGGATGCCGACCGCGCGTTGCGGCCGCAGACGCTGGAGGAATTCATCGGGCAGGCCGAGGCGCGGGCGAACTTGCGGGTGTTCATCGACAGCGCGCGGATCCGGGGCGAGGCGATGGATCACACGCTGTTTCACGGCCCGCCGGGGCTGGGAAAGACCACGCTGGCGCAGATCATGGCGCGGGAACTGGGCGTGGGGTTCCGGATGACCTCGGGGCCGGTGCTGGCCAAGGCGGGGGATCTGGCGGCGATCCTGACCAATCTGGAGCCGCGCGACGTGCTGTTCATCGACGAGATCCACCGCCTGTCGCCTGTGGTGGAGGAGGTGCTGTATCCGGCGCTGGAGGATTTCGCGCTGGATCTGGTGATCGGGGAGGGGCCGGCGGCGCGGACGGTAAGGATTGATCTGCAACCCTTCACGCTGGTGGGGGCGACGACGCGGCTGGGGTTGCTGACGACGCCGCTGCGGGACCGGTTCGGGATTCCGACCCGGTTGGAGTTCTATACCGAGGATGAGCTGCATGAGATCGTGACGCGGGGGGCACGGTTGCTGGGGATCCGGGCCGAGGCGATGAACACGCGCAGATTGGCCCGCGCCTCGTGCTGGCCGATGAATTCGTCCAGGTTTTGCGGGCGCAGGGCCCGGTCGGTATCGCCCGGCAGCGGGTCGGGGCGAAGATCGGGGTCGGGGTCGGACATGGCACCGCCGGAATGGGTTGCGGAACAATCCCCGAACAGCCGACGCAGCGCA
>JBGSQL010000237.1:0-1843 GCA_041738105.1 Rhodobacter sp.
AGGGCATACTGGGCCAGATCGGATCGGCCAGCGGCTGGCCCGGCAGGCCCATCGCCACCGCCAGGTCATGCACATGGCGCGCCGTGCCCAGGGCCGAACTCAGCCCTGTCGAGCGGATGCCCCCCACCGTGATCCAGCCACGATCCGGCTGCGCCCGGATCTGGTAGTCCTTGAACTCGGACGCCGGGCGCAGCCCCGCATAGATCGCCGTCACCGGATGCGCTGCCAGATCGGGCAGGATCTCGGCGCCACGGCGCTGCAACGCCTCCAGCGTCTCGGGCACCAGCGTCGCCGTCGCGCGCGCGTCCTGATCCTCGGCCGTTGGCCCCACCAGCAGGTTGCCATAGGCCGTCCGGCAGACAACGATCCCCTTTGTCGTCTTGCTCGGCACCGGCAAGAGGATGTGCGAGGTCAGCGCCGCCGCCGTCTTGTCGAACACCACGAACTGCCCCCTGCGCGGCCGGATCTGAAACTCGGACCGCCCCAGCAGGCGCTGATCGACCAGGTCGCCGTACAGCCCCGCCGCGTTCACCACCAGCCCCGCGCGCACCGGCCCGTCCGTCGTTTCCAGCCGCCAGTCCTTGCCGTCGAACGCGCCCCCGGTCACCTCGCACGACCGCCGCAGGCTTGCCCCGTTTTCCAGCGCCTGCAGCAGGTAGGCATGGGGCGCGGACCACGGGTCGATCAGAAACTCGCGCGGCACCCGGAACCCGGCCCGCACGGTCGCCGCCAATCCCGGTTCCAGCCGGCGCAAGGCCCCGGCGGTCAACGGTTCGACATCGTCGACGCCATTCTGCCGGGCCTGCTCGATCAGCGCCGGCAGCGCCGCCTCCTCGGCCTCGGTCCAGGCCAGCACCAGCGCCCCGCAGCGGATCACCGGCAGGTTCAACCGCGCATGGATCGCCAGATATTCCTCATACCCCGCCTGGATGCAGGCCAGTTCCAGCGATCCCGTCGGCGCGTCGAACCCGGTGTGCAGGATCGCGGAATTGCCCTTGGACGCACCATCGAGCACGTCCACCGCCTTTTCCAGCACGACCACCCGCGCGCCCTGCAACGCAAAACGCCGCGCAATGGCACAGCCGATCACGCCGCCCCCGATGATCGCGGCATCGAAACGCGCCTCGTCGATCCCCGTTCGCACCGCCATCGTGCCCGCCCTTGTCCCACACCCTGTCACCGTAGAATGGACGAGACTTGCCCACAAGCAATGCCCATTCGGTCAATCTTTCGGGGAATGCCGCCACGATATCCACACCCTTGGCGCGTATGCCGTTGATCCGGGCGCAAATCCCCATCGCACAGCCGGGCACCTACGCGTCGTCGCGCCCACGCCTTCCGGCCTCACAGGTCTTGCAGCCCGCCGCCCCGGCGTGCTTATCTGCCGCCGGCACCAGGGGGGATGAATGGACCAGCTTCGACGACAGGTCATGCTCGGCCTCGCGGCGGCCTTTGCGACCACGCTCGTGCCCCGGCCAGTCCGCGCCTCCGACCGTGCCACCGGCGCGACAGAGGTCATCGACACCTGGTATCGCCTGATCCTCGAACTGGTGCGCCACACGCCCACCTATTCGCCCCCCGTCGCCAGCCGGGCCTTTGCCTATCTCGGCGTGATGGTCCACGAAGCCGTCACCGACGCCATGCCGCACTTGCGCTCGCTGGGCGGCCAGTTGAACGGCCTCGCGGCGCTGCCCCCGGCCGACCTGGGCGAAACCCACGATCTTGCGCTGGTGTTGCACGGGGCGCTCGCGCTTGGCGTCTCGACACTGTTCGCCAACACCGGCCCCACCGGGCAACGCGCGCTCAAGGCCATCACGACGCGCCTCGACACACGGGCAAGCGC
>JBGSQL010000286.1:0-8034 GCA_041738105.1 Rhodobacter sp.
GCACCCGCCGCGCCGCCAGAGGATCCACCCGGCGAAAAATCGGGGTTCCAGGGATTGCGCGCCGGCGGTGCGCCCTGCGGCTCGCTCGTCAGCGCCAACCCAAACTCGGGAACCGCCGTCAGGCCAAAGGGCACAAGCCCCGCCGCCCGAAAGCGCGAAAACAGCACCGAGTCCTGCGCTGGGTCAACCGCTGGCACCGCCAGTGACCCCGCGCGCGGCCCAAGCCCCGCCGCCGCCGATCCAAGGTCCTTTGCCAGAAACGGCACGCCCGCGAACCGCCCCGAAGTAGTCGGTTCCGACGCGACCGTCCGCACCACCAACCCCAGGTCGGCCCGCGCCACAACAGCCGCCTGCGCGGCAGCCATCGCCACAGGGGCGGTCACTTGCCCTGCCGCAATGGCTGCCGCGAACGAGGTCGCGTCCAAGGGTCAGGCCGGTTCGTTCGCGTCGATCGGTACTTCGAACGCCCCCGAGGCGATCTCGGCCTGCTTGGCCATCATCGGCGCGATCGCATCTGCTGGAACCTCGGCCTCCACAAAGATCAACTCGTTCCCGCCATGTTTCATGAACGAATATTCGGTATAGTCGCGCCCGACCGGCTTGCCTGCCGCCACATCGGCCACCACCGCCTCGACCGTTGGAACATAGTTCCAGATCGCATTGGCAAAGACCGTGCCGGGATAGCGCGGCGTGTAGTCGATCAGTGAACCGATTGCCTTGACGCCCTTTTCGGCGGCGCCATCCGCCGTGCCGATACGCTCGCCGAACAGCACGTCGGCCCCGGCGTCGATCTGCGCCACCGCGGCTTCCTTGGCCTTGGCCGGGTCGAACCAGGCCCCGATGAAGCCGTTCAGGAACTTGGCGTCCGGGTTCACTTCCTTCACGCCCATGCGGAAGGCGTTGATCAGCAGGTTCACTTCCGGAATAGGGTAGCCGCCGACAGAACCGAAGGTGTTGGTCTTGCTCATCTTGCCAGCCAGCATCCCGGCCAGGTAGGCCGCCTCATGATTGCGGGTTCCGAAGACGCCGAAGTTGTCGCCTTGCGGTCCACCCGAAGACCCCATCAGGAAGGCGATGTTCGGGTAATCCGTGGCAACCTGACGCGCCTCGGTTTCCACCGCGTAGCTTTCACCCCAGATCAGCTGCGCGCCGCCCTCGGCATATTCGCGCATGGCGCGGGCATAGTCGGTCGCCGCCACGCCTTCCGAGAATTCATAGGTGATCAACCCCGCCTCGGCCGCCGCAAGAAAGGCGGCATGGATGCGCGAGTTCCACGCGTTCTCGACGGGTGAAGCGTGGATGGCGGCAACCTTGACGGGATCAGCCGCGCCAGCAGGGCGCAACATCGCGGGCAGCGTCAGCGTGGCCGCCCCGGTCAGGATCAGGTGACGGCGGTTCATTGCAAAAGTCATGGCAGCATCCTCTCGGTTGTCGTGCGTTTCTTGTTCAGGCTTCGTGTTCAGTCTTCGGCACTCGGGGCGTAGCTCGCCGGGTCCAGCGTCGCGGGTCGGTCCGGCAGCGACAGGCTGGTGATGCGGGCTGGCGTCTCGGCCAGGACGCGACCCTCGCGGATCACGCACAGACGCGTTGCCTTCATCCGCACGGCCTCGATCGGGTCACGCGCCTGCAAGATAACCATGCTGGCCGGCCCGCCGACGCGCAGGGTCGGGTCGGGCAGCCCCATGGCCGCCGCCCCGTTGACCGTAACCGAGGTAAAGGCCCAGGCCATCGCCTCGCGCGAGGTCATGGGCACGGCGTGGACGCCCATATGAGCCACTTCCAACATGTCGGCAGAGCCAAGCGAGTACCAGGGATCCATCGTGCAATCCTGCCCGAAGGCCACGTTGACGCCTGCCGCGCGCAGTTCGGGCACGCGCGTCAGGCCACGGCGGCGGGGATAGGTATCGGATCGTCCCTGTAGCGTGATGTTGATCAGCGGGTTGGGCACGATTTTAACCCTGCGCCTCGGCGATCAGGGGGATCAGCTTCGACGCATAGTAGTTGTCCATCGAATGCATGGATGTCGTGTGCGACCCAACCACGCGCCCCTGCAACCCAAGCCGCACCGTTTCGGCCGCCAGCGTCTCGATATGGCGCGACATCGGATCATCGGTTTCGTCGCAGTGCAGATCGACCGGCAGCCCACGTTTCTCGGCGATTTCGCACAATGCCCGGACCGACTCCGCGCCGGCCTGCATGGTGCGCTCAAAGTGCGGAATACCGCCCACCACATCGACACCCATATCGAGTGCGCGCGTCAGGTTCGCCAGCGCATTGGGGCTTCGATAGAGCCCATCTTGCGGAAAGGCCACGAGTTGCAGGTCGATATAGGGCGAGACCCTACGGCGCACCTCGATCAGGGCTTCAACCGCTGTCAGCCGATCGTCGCAAACATCGACATGCGAGCGGATTGCAAGCAAACCTTGCGATACCGCAAGGTCACAATAGCGCAAGGCGCGGTCCATGACGGCATCGACCGTCAGCAGCGGCTTCAGCTCGCCCCAAAGCGCGATCCCTTCCAGCAGCGTGCCCGACCGGTTCAGGCGCGGCAGACCAAGGCTGAGCGTCGCGTCCATGTGGAAATGAGGATCAGCAAAGGGCGGCGCCACCAGGTGACCGCCTGCGTCGATCACCCGCCGTGCCTCGGCCGCGATCTGCGGCGCGATCTGCACGATCCGGCCATCTTTCACGGCGATGTCCATCAAACCCTGCGTTGCCGGCAGGCGCGCGCGTGCAATCAGCAAGTTCAGCATTTTCCCCGCCCCGGTCTTCCGCCATCAAATGGCTAGCAGCGCCCATGACGACGGGCAACACGCCGCGCGCCACGGAACGATTGCGCAGGTGAAATCTTAGGCGATGCCTTTCGATTAATCACTTGAAAGCTGCGACTGCCCGGCAAGCTGTCAGGCAGAGCCAACGTGGTTACCGGCAAGGGCTCGATCTAGCGCGGATCTACTGCGTCCCAACCGGTCAATAACACATCACCCGGTCTGCATCCGCCGCAAGGCGCACCAGATCGACCGGCAGCCCGAACTCGACCGGCAGCGCGACCTGCGTCGGGTCATCCATCCCCCGCGCCTGCGCCGACAGCCGCGAGACGACGATCCTTGCCCCCAAGGACACCAGCGCGTCGAAATGCGCGCGCAGCGCACCCGTCCCCAATCCCTGCAAGGCGTCGATGATGCCGGGACGCACCAGCATCACGCCATCCCCCACGAGGAAAACCGTCACCTCGTGCCCTTCCTCGGCTGCAGTGCGCGCGATCAGCACGCCCAGCGCGGCCTTGGTCGGATCCTCGGGCCCGCAGGTCACCTGAACCAGAAAACGCATGGACCCCCTCGTTTGCAGTCGCGCCCCGCCACCCGGGCCGCTTGACCGGTGCCGTCACATCACGCGGATCACGTCGCGCCCCACGGCCAGGACATAGCCGCGCCGCGCGATGGTCTTGACCAGCAGCTCGCTGACCATCTGGTTGCCCAGCGTGTCGCGCAGGCGCTTCACCCGTGTCGCCCCCGCGGCCTCGTCGCAATCGGCCGCGTTTCGCCCCGAAATCACCGCCTCGATCTGCGCGCCGGTCAGCACCTCGTCATCCATCCGCGCCTCGGCCAGCACGCTCAGCGTTTCGATCGCAGCCTCGGTCAGCGCAAACTCCATGTCGTTGATGTAGACCGCCCGGCTTTCCCGCGCGATCAGCAGCGACGACACCTGGATGCCCGACCGCTGGATCGCCGAGATCCGACGGTTCAGCGAGACAATCGTCACAAGAAAGACCAGCGCCGCCAGCAACAGCGCCGTGGCAAACACCAGGAGCACGAAGATCACCACTCGATAGCTTGCCAGCACGTCCGAAAACGCGGTGCCGGATTGCGCCAGGATCTCCAGCAGCTTGATTTCCGCCCCCGACCGCAAATCGTCGTTCTCGACAAAGATCCGCTCGACCTTGGCATTGAAGGCGTTGGCATCGGGCAGGTTCGCGAACAACAAGATCGCGGCCCCTAGCAGGACCACCACGATCGCCGCGATCCCGCCCGCGACCACCCGGTTGCCCGCGCGGAACGCCTCAGTAACGGAGGAAGTGGTCTCCGGCACTCTCTTTCCTTTCGCCTAGGCCCTCGGGGCCGAAGATGGAGAGGATGCTCAGCAACGTCCAGCCCGCTGTCGCAAGGCGCGGCGCCAGAATCGCGGCTGCCGCCTCTCGGCTGCCGCACCCCGCATCGGGCAACTCCGCTACACCATAGGCAAGGCGCAACGGGGCTGTCTGCTTGGCCTTGTAGTCGGCATAGCAGTCGGCCTGCAACGGCCCGGCCAGGGCGCAGGCAAGCAAGGCGGCAAGGAAAAGGCGCAGCATGATCGACAGCCTCCGGATCTGACGTCGATGTTTGCGCGGAACACGCGTGTCATTCAATGACAACCCCCGCGCGCCGGGCTGTTATCGCATATCAACCGCCCGATATTGCCTGTCCGCGGCGGTCCGACCCAGGGTTGGGCATCGGATCCGGCGACACCCGGTGATCCAGCACCACAAACGGACAGGAGCATGTCATGACAACCGCGAAAAGCTACATCCTCAATGCCTTTACCGCTGGCGCCGTTGCGCTTGCCGCAATCACCGCCGGCCCCGCCCCGGCCAAGGCCGGCGACAAGGATCTGCTGCGCGCACTTGCCGGCATCGCGGCTGTCGCGGTGATCGCGGGGGCGATCCAGCAAAACCAGGGCCGCCAACAGCCTGCGACCAACGTCCAGCCCTACAACCTTCTGCCCGCAACCCCGACCTGGCAGAACGCCAACAACGGCTGGCAGGCCGACCGCAACTGGCAAGACCGGCGCGAAACGCGCGAGCAACGCCGCGGGCCGCGCCTGCCGGCCGCCTGCGCGTTGGAGTTCGGCAATGGTCCGCGTCCAGCCACCTACTTCGCCGAGGCCTGCCTCAAGCGCGAAGGCGTCGGCTACAGCCTGCCGCAGTACTGCGCGCAGCAGATTCGCAGCCGCGATTATCAGGGCCGCGTGTTCGAGGCCGAATGCCTGCAGGACGCAGGCTACCGGATCGAACGCTGGCGCTGAACGGGCTGCCACGGCGCCTTCCCCCAGGCGTCGTGTCAGGGGTGGACGGGTGAGCAGCGTCCACCCCCTTTTCCTTTGCCCCCGGATCGGTGCACCCTGTCCGGCATGACAACTCCCGATTTCAGTTTTGAAACCGACGCCCGCCAGCAAGGCGCCCTGCGGATCGCCGGTGTGGACGAGGCCGGCCGCGGCCCGCTTGCAGGTCCGGTCGTCGCCGCCGCCGTCTGCCTGAACCCCGCCGACATTCCCGCGGGCCTGAACGATTCAAAACAGCTCTCCGCCCGCAGGCGCAGCGCCCTTTTCGCGGAAATTCTGGCCCGCGCAACGGTCGGCATCGGTCAGGCCAGCGTTGCCGAAATAGATGAGATCAACATCCTGCGCGCCAGCCACCTTGCGATGTGTCGCGCCCTCGCGGCCCTGCCCGCGCTGCCAGACCATGTGCTGATCGACGGCAACATGATCCCGCGCGGCCTGACCATTCCGGCCAGGACGATTGTCGGCGGCGATGCCCGCTGCCTGTCGATCGCCGCGGCCTCGATCATGGCCAAGGTCACACGCGACCGCCTGATGGTGGATTTGGCGCAACAGCACCCCGGCTATGGCTGGGAACGCAACGCCGGATATCCCACGCGCGAACATGTCAGCGCGCTGCAAAATCTTGGCGTTACCCCCGCGCATAGGCGATCGTTCCGCCCCGTCCACAACATCTTGTATCAAGCCGTTTCATTAACCTCTTGATTCAAAAAACAATTTGACGGCGAATCGGCGATGACTCATCCTTGCTTCAACAAACGGCGCCAAAAGCCGTGGGGACAGAGGCAGAGATGAAAACCACCAGACCGACCGAGGCGTCGCCGCTTCCGCTCAACCAGATCCTTGGCGGCGACTGCATTGCGGTAATGAACAGTCTGCCCGCAGGCAGTATCGACCTGATCTTTGCGGACCCTCCCTACAACCTTCAACTGAAGGGCGAACTGCACCGCCCCGACAATTCCATGGTCGATGCGGTTGATGATCACTGGGACCAGTTTTCCAGTTTCGCTGCCTATGACCGATTTACGCAAGACTGGCTGGCCGCAGCACGGCGCCTGCTGAAACCGAACGGTGCGCTCTGGGTGATCGGCAGTTATCACAACATTTTCCGCGTCGGTGCCGCGCTGCAGGATCAGGGCTTCTGGGTGTTGAACGATGTGGTCTGGCGCAAGTCGAACCCGATGCCGAACTTTCGCGGCAAGCGCCTGACCAACGCCCATGAAACGCTGATCTGGGCCAGCCGGGACGAAAGCAGCAAATACACCTTCAACTATGAAGCGCTGAAGGAACTGAACGATGGCGTGCAGATGCGCTCCGACTGGGTGATCCCGCTCTGTACCGGGGGCGAGAGGCTAAAGGATGCCAACGGCGACAAGGCCCACCCCACGCAAAAGCCCGAAGCCTTGCTGCATCGCATCCTCGTCGCCACGACGCATCCCGGCGACATCGTGCTCGACCCGTTCTTCGGCACCGGCACCACAGGCGCCGTCGCCAAGATGCTTGGCCGCAACTTCGTCGGGATCGAGCGCGAGCCGGCCTATCGCAAGGTTGCGGCAGATCGCCTTGCGCGCGTCCGCGCCTACGACCGGTCCGCACTGGAAATCACCGGATCGAAACGGGCCGAGCCACGCGTGCCCTTCGGCCAGGTTGTCGAACGCGGGATGCTCCGCCCGGGCGAGGTGTTGATCTCGCCGCGGGGCAAGACCGCCCGCGTCCGCGCCGATGGCACGCTGATCTCGGATGACACCAAGGGGTCGATCCATCAGGTCGGCGCGGCGCTGGAAGGTGCGCCGTCCTGCAATGGCTGGACCTACTGGCACTTCAAGCGCGATGGCCAGATGATCCCGATCGACATCCTGCGCCAGCAGATCCGCGCCGAGATGGATCACGACGCAGCCCACTGATCGCCCCTAACCCCAGTTTACCGCCCGCCCGCCGGTCATGCCCGGCAGGCGACCTGGCCCGCCATGCCTGCATGGCGGGCTTTTTTCCTGCTACAGAAGGAAAAACAAATGAAGCGCCATGTCCCGAACCCGACCGGCCTCATCGCGGGCTACCTCAACATCGCGCAGGCGATCCCGGCCGCGTTCCACAACCCGAACGTCAAGGCGCTGCTGCTGCTCGCGGGCGGCATCGTGACCTTCAGCGCACTGGTCTACACGACGCTTGAAGGCTGGGCCTTCCTCGACGCGGTCTATTTCTGCGTCGTCACCATGTCCACCGTCGGCTACGGTGACTTCGCCCCGAAGACGGCGCTCGGCAAGATCTACACGATCTTCTACCTGCTCATCGGCATCGGCATCTTCGTGCTGACCGTCACCGCCATCGCCGAAGCCATCTACAGCGAGTTCCGCTCCCGCAGTGATACGCCAAAGGCCGACGAATGACCGTCCTGGCCTAGTGCGCCGGCACCGGATTGCGCGCTTGTTTGTAGGGCTTCCAATCGCTGATGTCGGGATAGTGCCGCTTGCGCCATGCCTTCACCCGCCGGTTCATCACCCGCTTCCACAATGGCGGCACCATCGCCAGCGCGGTCATCACCGGATAGCCGTAGGGCAGTTGCGGCGCGTCCCCCTCGCCATAAGTCTGCAACAGCGGAAAGCGCCGGTCAGGCTTGTAGTGATGGTCCGAATGCCGCGCGAGGTTGATCAGCAGCCAGTTGGACGCACGATAGTCCGAGTTCCAGCTATGGCGCGGCAGCACATGCTCATACTTGCCACCGCCCAGATGCCGCCGCGTCAGCCCGTAATGTTCGATGTAGTTCACCAGCTCCAGCTGCCACACCGCGACGAACGCCTGCCAGACGAACAGCGCCACGCCCAGCCCGCCCCCCAGCCCCCAGGCCAGCGCCAGCATCGCCGCCTGCACTCCCGCATAGCGCCAGAACGGATTGCTCCGATGCCAGGCGGGCAGATCGCGCCGCGCCAGCATCGCCGCCTC
>JBGSQL010000296.1:0-1950 GCA_041738105.1 Rhodobacter sp.
CCGCTTCGCGATGCGCGGCCCAGATCGTGCCCTTGGCCTGCCATCCGAAGGCGAGGGCCAGCCCCGCCTCAGGCGGGCCAAGGCGCAGGTGGCGGGGCCAACTGATTGCAGCGGGGTCATCGCTGCTGGGCGTGAGGGCGAGGATATGGGTATGCGGGCAGTGCCGCTGCGCGCCGGGCGCAAAGCGGAAGCCGTGGATCATCGCGACCACGGGGGCACCGGGGGGCAGGCGATGCAGCGCCGCCGCCAAAGCGGCCCGGTCGAGGCGGGGCTGCCCATCTTTGGCATTGACCGGCACAAGCGACATGCGACACCGAGATCTGGTGGACGATGCGCTACCTATACCCACCTGTTGCGACGCAAGGGTGAATGCTGCGTTGCAGCTATATGACAGTGCCGCCTGTTGTTGCAGTTGACGCCTTGGTTGCGCGGGCGTAAGAGCGCGATTGTGGCGCTTTGTACCGGATTGCGGGCCACGTTAAACATCCCGCTAAAGAGGTCAGGGCTTTCGCCCCCGACGCCTCTTTCTGGCCCGGGGGCTTTTTGTTGCGCCAAAGGCAGGTCCTTCATGAAGGATCTGTCCTTCGGGAAGGAGACTGCGCATGTCGAAGGATTGGAACCGCCGCACGCAACTGGTGCATGAGGGCGCCCGCCGCAGCCAGTATGGTGAGATGTCCGAGGCGATCTTTCTGACGCAGGGCTTTGTCTATGACAGTGCTGAAGCGGCCGAAGCGCGGTTCTTGCAGGCAGGTCCGGACGAGTTCATCTATGCCCGTTACGGCAACCCCACGACCCGGATGTTCGAGGAGCGGATTGCCGCCATCGAGGGCACCGAGGATGCCTTTGCCACGGCAAGCGGCATGGCGGCGGTCAGCGGGGCGTTGACCTCGATGCTGCGGGCGGGGGACCGGGTCGTGTCGAGCCGGGCGTTGTTCGGCAGTTGTCACTATGTGCTGGACGAGGTGTTGCGGCGGTTCGGGGTTGATGTGGTGTTTGTCGATGGCACCGATCTGGACCAGTGGCGCGCGGTGGTGACACCGGGCACCAAGGCCGTCTTCTTCGAATCCATGTCGAACCCCACGCTGGAAGTGATTGATATCGCGGCCGTGTCGGAGATTGCCCATGCCGCCGGCGCCTTGGTGGTGGTGGACAACGTCTTTGCCACGCCGGTCTTTTCGCAGGCGGTGGCGCAGGGCGCGGATGTGGTGGTCTATTCGACCACCAAGCACATCGACGGGCAGGGGCGCGCGCTGGGCGGGGTGGTGTGTGGCACGACCGCGTTCATTCGCAAGGTGCTGGAGCCCTACATGAAGCACACCGGCGGGTCGATGAGCCCGTTCACCGCCTGGATCATGCTGAACGGCATGGTGACGCTGGATCTGCGGTGCCGCGCGATGGCAGGGGCGGCGCTGGCGATTGCGCGGGCGCTGGAGGGGGACGCGCGGCTGTCGCGCGTGATCTATCCGGGGTTGGAGAGCCATCCACAGCACGCGCTGGCCGGGCGGCAGATGGGATCGGGCGGGACGCTGCTGGCGTTTGACCTGGCCGGCGGGAAAGAGGCCGCGTTCCGGTTCATGAACGCGCTGGAGATCGTGCGGATTTCCAACAACCTGGGGGATGCGCGCTCGATCGCGACCCACCCGGCGACGACGACGCACCAGCGTCTGCCCGAGGATCAGAAGCGCGTGCTCGGGATCACGCCGGGGCTGATCCGGCTGTCGGTGGGGCTGGAGGATCCGGACGATCTGCTGGCGGATCTGCGCCGGGCGCTGGACGCGGCCTGACGCGCCGCGATCGTGCCGCCTTTGCGCCATCGGCGTGCCGTGCCGGGGGGCCATGGTGGTGGCGCTTCGAGGACGTGGAGAACGGCAGATGACGGGATCGGGACGGCTGGCGGCGCTGGGCGGGCTTTTGCTGACGATGATGGTTCTGGTCGTGGCGCGCGAGGGC
>JBGSQL010000303.1:0-2533 GCA_041738105.1 Rhodobacter sp.
AAATGCCTCATCCCGCGATCGGGCGATGCCGTTCACGGGTTGCTTCAGGCCCAGTTCCACCAGCAGCTTCTGAAACCGCTCGCGGTCCTCTGCCAGATCAATGGCATCGGGCGTAGTCCCCAGGATCGGGATGCCTTCGGATTGCAGCGCCTGGGCAAGCTTCAGCGGGGTCTGCCCGCCAAATTGCACGACCACCCCGACCAGTTCGCCGGACTGCTGTTCGACGTGCAGGATTTCCAGCACATCCTCAGCGGTCAGTGGCTCGAAATAGAGCCGGTCGGACGTGTCATAGTCTGTCGACACGGTTTCCGGGTTGCAGTTGACCATGATCGTTTCATAGCCCGCGTCGGACAGCGCGAAACAGGCGTGGCAGCAGCAATAGTCGAACTCGATCCCCTGGCCGATCCGGTTCGGTCCGCCGCCGAGGATGACGACTTTCCTGGCGCCCGAGGGCCGCGCTTCACATTCCACGTCGCCCATGACGGGGTGTTCGTAGGTGGAATACATGTAGGGGGTCTGCGCCTCGAATTCGGCGCCGCAGGTGTCGATGCGCTTGAAAACCGCGGTCACGCCAAGGCGCTGGCGGGCGCGGCGCACCTGCGCCTCGTCCCGGCCGGTCAGTTTGGCAAGGCGCGCGTCGGTGAAGCCCATCATCTTGAGGCGGCGGATGCCCTCGGCGGTCAGGGGCAGACCGGCCTGCCGCACGGCGGCCTCGGTTTCGACGATCTCGCGGATGCGGGCGATATACCAGGGGTCGTAGGCGGTGGCCGCCTGGATCTCGTCATCCGTCAGGCCGTGGCGCATGGCCTGGGCGATCAGCCGCAGACGGTCGGGGGTCTGGGGCGACAGGGCTTTGATGACGGCGGCCTTTTCCGGCGCGCCTTCGATCGCGATCTCGTCAAAGCCGGACAGGCCGGTTTCCATCGACGCCAGCGCCTTTTGCAGCGACTCGTGGATCGTGCGGCCAATGGCCATGGCCTCGCCCACCGATTTCATGGCGGTGGTCAGTTCGGCCTTGGCGCCGGGAAACTTCTCGAAGGCAAAGCGCGGGATCTTGGTCACGACATAGTCGATGGTCGGCTCGAAGCTGGCGGGCGTGACCTTGGTGATATCGTTGTCCAACTCGTCCAGCGTGTAGCCGACGGCCAGCTTGGCTGCGATCTTGGCGATGGGAAAGCCGGTGGCCTTGGAGGCGAGCGCGGAGGAGCGCGAGACGCGCGGGTTCATCTCGATCACCACCATGCGGCCATCGACGGGGTTGATCGCCCATTGCACGTTGGACCCGCCGGTTTCCACCCCGATCTCGCGCAGCACGGCGATCGAGCCGTTGCGCATGATCTGGTATTCCTTGTCGGTCAGGGTCAGCGCCGGGGCTACGGTGACCGAGTCGCCGGTATGCACGCCCATTGGATCGACGTTCTCGATCGAACAGACGATGATGGCGTTGTCCTTGCGGTCGCGGACCACCTCCATCTCGAACTCTTTCCAGCCGAGCAGGGATTCATCGACAAGGATCTGCGCCACGGGCGAGGCGTCGAGGCCGGACCGGCAGATGCGTTCATAGTCATCGCGGTTGTAGGCCACGCCGCCGCCGGTGCCGCCCAGGGTGAAGGCGGGACGGATGATGGCGGGAAGACCGACATAGTCGATCGCCGCGATGGCCGCTTGCACACCGGCGGTGATGTCGTATTTGCCGCTGGGCAGTTTCGGGGCGGCGATGATCGTGGCCTTGGGGTTTTCCAGCCCGATGCGATCCATCGCCTCGCGGAACAGCTTGCGATCTTCTGCCATTTCGATGGCGCGGCGGTTGGCACCGATTAGCTCAACATTGTACTTTTCCAATATTCCCATGTCGGCGAGCGCCAGAGAGGTGTTCAGGCCGGTCTGCCCGCCCATCGTGGGAAGAAGCGCATCGGGGCGCTCTTTCTCGATGATCTTGGCGACGATCTCGGGCGTGATCGGCTCAATGTAGGTCGCATCCGCCAGGCCCGGATCGGTCATGATCGTGGCCGGGTTGGAGTTGACGAGGATCACGCGGTAGCCCTCTTCGCGCAGGGCCTTGCAGGCCTGGGCGCCGGAGTAGTCAAACTCGCAGGCCTGTCCGATTATGATGGGTCCGGCGCCGATGATCATGATCGACGTGATGTCGGTTCTCTTCGGCATCCAAGGCCCCCTTTGCGCAAATTGTCCGGGGTTATAGCCAAGGTCGAACGGGGCGCAAGCCAATAACGGGACGCACACCGCCCCCGTTCGGGCGCAGGTCGCAAACGGGCTGGCAGGGCGGCCGGGAAGGGCCTAACTGGGCGTCTTGTGATCCATTGTGGAAGGTGAGGCGTGTGATTCTGGTGGAGCATGGGCCATTTGGCGTGCCGGCCGTGTTTGGCCGACCCGAGGCCATCGTGACCGCCGAGGATCCGGGCGATCTGCCGGGCGCCTTTGCTGCGCTGGATGCTGCGCGGGCGCGAGGCGCCTGGGTGGCGGGATATGTGGCCTACGAGGCAGGGTTGGCGCTGGAGCCCCGCCTGCTGCCGCT
>JBGSQL010000315.1:0-3492 GCA_041738105.1 Rhodobacter sp.
CACCACCGCCTCGGCCAGCGTCGATTTTCCCGCACCGGGGGCACCGGCAATGGCAATGAGGACGCGGGTCGTGGCCCGCGCGGCGACGGCTTCGACGCGCGCGACAAGACCCTGCATCAGGCGGCGACAGCCTCGACCGGCGGTTCCTTGGCGCCGGTCATGAAGGCCACGGCGTCGGACATGGTGTAGTCCTTGGGGTCGATGATGCACAGCCGCTTGCCAAGGCGGTGGATGTGGATGCGATCGGCCACCTCGAACACATGCGGCATGTTGTGGCTGATCAGGATGATCGGAATCCCGCGCGAACGCACGTCGAGGATCAGTTCCAGCACGCGCCGGCTTTCCTTGACGCCTAGTGCCGCCGTCGGTTCGTCCAGAATGATCACCTTGGAGCCAAAGGCGGCGGCGCGGGCCACGGCCACACCCTGACGCTGGCCGCCGGACAGGGTTTCGACCGGCTGGTTGATGTTCTGGATCGTCATCAGCCCAAGGTCATTCAACTTGGCACGGGCGAACTTTTCCATCGCGGCGCGGTCCAACTGGCGAAAGACACTGCCCATGATGCCTGGTTTGCGGATCTCGCGCCCCATGAACATGTTGTCGGCGATCGACAGGGCGGGCGACATGGCAAGGGTCTGGTAGACCGTCTCGATCCCGGCCGCGCGCGCCTCGATCGGGGTGCGGAAGTGGATCGGCCGGCCTTCCAGCATGATCTCGCCCTCATCAGGGAGGATCGCGCCGGAGATCGCCTTGATCAGCGAGGATTTCCCCGCGCCGTTGTCGCCGATCACCGCCAGGATCTCGCCAGGGTAGAGATCGAAATCGCAGTGATCGAGCGCGGTGACCTTGCCGTAGCGTTTCACCAGCCCACGGGCCTTGAGAAGCGGTTGCGTCATGCTGATGCCTTTCTGATCCACTGGTCCACGGCGACCGCGAAGATGATGAGCACGCCGATCAGGAAGAAGGTCCATTGCGGGTCTGTGCCGACAAGACGCAGGCCCATCTCGAACACGCCAACGATCAGCGCGCCAAAGAACATGCCGACGATCGAACCGCGCCCGCCGAACAGCGAGATGCCCCCGATCACGACGGCGGTGATCGACTGGATATTGCCAAGCTGCCCCGTCGAGGCGGTGGGCGAAACAGAGCCAAAGCGACCGATCATCACCCAGCCTGCGACGGCGCAGAAAAACCCGGCCAGCGCATAGACCTGGATCAGGATCCGGCGTGTCGGCACACCCGCAAGCTCGGCCGCCTCGGGATCGTCGCCGGTGGCATAGACATGGCGGCCCCACGCGGTGCTGCGCAGCACATAGGCCATGATCGCGACCAGGGCTATCAGCAGGAACACGGCATAGAGCACCTTGACGCCGCCCGGCTGGATCGACTGACCCCAGAATTGCAGTGCCGGCGCCTGTGCCGCGATGTCCTGGCTGCGAATTGTCTCGTTTGCCGAAAAGATGAAGTTCGACGCAAGCAGGATCTGCCAGGTGCCCAAGGTCACGATGAACGGCGGCAGTTTCATGCGCGCGATGAGATAGCCATTGGCCGCCCCCATCAGGGTGCCAAGCGCGAGACCGAGGGCGATGGAAATCTCGGCCGGGATGCCATAGCGAAACGACATCTGCCCCATCAGGACCGAACTGAACACCGCGATAGCGCCCACGGACAGGTCGATGCCTGCGGTCAGCACGACGATGGATTGCGCGCAGCCCAGGATGCCAACGATCGCGATCTGCTGCAGGATCGTGGAAAGCGTTGTCGCCTTGAAGAAGTTCTCCGACAACAACCCGAAGATAAGCAGCGCCACCACCAGCACGATCATCGGCACCGCCGATGGGGTCTGGTGCAGCCAGTGCTGAAGTTTCTTCAGCGCACCCTTGTCTTCCTGGAATTCGGCGACCTTCTCGGACGCCCCTTGCAGCCCGGCCTCGAATCCCGAAGCGCGCGTGTCTTCCGCGGCCATGCCATTCCCCCCTGTCAATGCGCCCGATGCCTCGGGGTCATCTTGTGGAAAGGGCGGCGCGATGGCCGCCCTTCCCGATCAGCTTGGTCGAAGATCGCGCGTCGCGCAATCTTGCGCGCTTAGCCCCAGCACAGTTCCATGCCCTTGGTCGTGTCGATCGAGTCGACGCCGGCTGCGGGCTTGTCCGTGATCAGGGCCACGCCCGTGTCGAAGAAGGCCTTGCCTTCGGTCGGGGCCGGCTTGGTGCCGTCGGCGGCGAACTTGGCGATCGCCTCGATGCCAAGGGCGGCCATCAGCAGCGGATACTGCTGCGAGGTGGCCCCGATCACGCCTTCCTTGACCGATGCGATGCCCGGGCAGCCGCCATCGACCGACACGATCAGCACGTCGTTTTCCTTGCCCACGGCTTTCAGCGCCTGATAGGCGCCCACGGCGGCGGGTTCGTTGATCGTGTGGATCACGGTGATGTTCGGGTCGCGCTGCAGAAGGTTCTCCATCGCCTTGCGGCCGCCTTCCTCGTTCCCGTTGGTCACGTCATGGCCGACAATGCGGGCATCGGTCTCGTCGCCGATCCGGTTCACATCGACGGTGTCGATGCCGAAACCGGTCATGAAGCCCTGGTTGCGCAGCACGTCAACCGTCGGGGACGAAGGTGTCAGGTTCAGGAACCCGATGCGGGCATTGGCGGCTTCGGCCCCAAGGGTCGCGGCGGCCCAGGCCCCGATCAGCTCTCCCGCCAGGAAGTTGTCGGTGGCAAAGGTCGCGTCGGCGGCATCGGCGGGGTCAAGCGGCGTGTCCAGCGCGATGACGACCAGACCGGCCTCTTGCGCTTTCTTGACCTGATCGACGATGGCCTTGGTGTCGGACGCAGCGATCAGGATGCCCTTGGCACCATCGGCGATGCAGGCCTCGATGGCCGCAACCTGGCTTTCGTGGTCGCCGTCAACCTTTCCCGCGAACGAATTCAGCTTCATGCCCAGTTCGGCGGCCTTGGCTTCGGCACCTTCCTTCATCTTGACGAAGAAGGGGTTGGTATCGGTCTTGGTGATCAGGCAGGCGGTGATTTCCTGCGCGGTGGCCGGCATCGCCGTCATCAGCGCGGCCGTTGCGGCGCCAAGGACAAGGCCGGTGAATTTTTTCGTGTGCGTCACGGTATTCCTCCCGAATGATTGAAACGCCTGCCCTTGCCGGGCGGTGCGTCGTGCCGCAGGGGGTAAAGCCTGCCGGGCGCCGACAGATGAAACCGATTCTGGCCAGTGCGTCAAGATAATTAAATCACTCTGATTTATTATTGACAGAACCCCCGGCTCTCGCCCTAATCACGCCGTCCGGGGGCCAGTCCCGGGCCGGGGAGGACACCGTGGCACAGGCGCAGGATGGGGCAACCGAACGGCTGACGGTCGATCCCGCAGGGTTGCGCGGATCGAACCAAAGCGGGATGCGCGCCCATAACGAGCGGCTGGTCCTGAGCCTGGTGCGGCGCGACGGGGCGCTGGCCAAGTCGGATATCGCGCGGATCACCGGGC
>JBGSQL010000354.1:0-3665 GCA_041738105.1 Rhodobacter sp.
GCTGCAGGCGCGGCACTGGCCGTCGGGGCTTTCGGCACGTCGGCCGCGACGGGCGCGCCATTTCCTGCCATCGCCGCCAGAGTCGGCTGGTAGCCGCAGAGAACCTTGCGATTCGCGC
The DNA here is from genome assembly GCA_041738105.1 of Rhodobacter sp. Classification (GTDB taxonomy): domain Bacteria; phylum Pseudomonadota; class Alphaproteobacteria; order Rhodobacterales; family Rhodobacteraceae; genus Aliitabrizicola. Next base: position 119 of record JBGSQL010000354.1, read on the forward strand.
TGACCCGCGGCACCCAGATCACCTGACCGTCAACCCCGGCCCGAACGAACACGCATCCCCGGCTGTCGACGTACTGCGCGCCACGAAAGCTGGCGGGCGGCGTCTCGCGCGGGGCCGGAATGTCGCGGACATTTTGTGCCTCGGCGATCGTCGCCCCCAATAGAAAGGCCGCAACCGCTGTCGTGACGCCTCTGATAAGCATGTCGCCCCCGGATCACCTTGGAACGAATCATGCCGAATCACTGATTCGGAGTAAAGAGGCAATTGGCCTATTTTGTACCGAACATGCGATCGCCCGCATCCCCTAGTCCGGGTACAATATATCCATGGTCATTCAGATGGCTGTCTACAGCAGCTGTGACGATCGGCACATCCGGATGCGCCTCTTTCATCCGGGCGATACCCTCGGGCGCCGCCAGAAGGCACAGGAACCGGATGTTCCTGGCGCCTGATTTCTTCAGCAGATCTACTGCCGCCACCGAGGAATTGCCCGTAGCCAGCATCGGATCGACCACGATCGAGATGCGATCCTCCAACTGATCGGGCAGCTTGCAATAGTATTGCACCGGCTGCAGCGTGACCGGATCCCGATACAGGCCGACAAAGCCCACGCGCGCCGCCGGAACAAGCTCGAGTATCCCATCGAGCAGGCCGTTCCCCGCCCGAAGGATCGACACGAGCACCAGCTTCTTGCCGTCGATCGAGGGCGCGTCCATCGCCTCGAGCGGTGTCTCGATCCGCTTTGTGGTCATCGGCAACTCTCGCGTCACCTCATAGGCCAGAAGCAGGCTGATTTCGCGCAAGAGCCGGCGGAACGACGCGGTCGAGGTATCTTTCTCGCGCATGATGGTCAGCTTGTGCTGCACAAGCGGGTGGGTCACGACGGTCAGATGGTCAAGCATGGTCTGGCTCCAGCAGCTTCCTGATACGGTCTCGGGTAGGCGCGTCACAAAAGGCGGCCTCCAGCGCGGTTCGGGCGATCTGGCGAAACACGCCGTCATCCCACTCAAAGGCTTCGGCCAGACGTGCGTATTCATGTTTCATGGTGGTATGGAAAAAGGGCGGATCGTCCGTCGAGATCGTGACCTTCACGCCGCGATTGAACAATCGGCCGATCGGATGGCGTCGCCAGTCGGGGTAGAGCCCAAGCGCGATGTTGGATCCGGGGCAGACCTCCAGCACGAGGCCCGCTTCCGCCAGGTCGTCCACCAGCGCAAGATCCTCGATGGCGCGCACGCCATGACCGATGCGCTCTGGCTTCAGGTCGGCGAGTGCGGCACGGATGCTGTCGGGCCCGCCCCATTCGCCGGCATGGGCCGTCAGCCGCAACCCGGCTTCACGCGCCATGTCGAACGACCAGGCAAAATCCTTGGGCTGGGCGACCCGTTCATCCCCGCCAATTCCGAATCCGACGATCCAGTCACCCGCAGTTTCCGCAGCGCAAAGCGCCGTCTCGCGCGCCTTGGCCGGGCCAAAGTGGCGAATGCAGGTGACGATGCCACGCAGCGTGATGCCCATCTGGCGCTCGGCCAGATCGGCGGCTTCGCGGATGGCATGCAGGTATTCGCGCCAGGCCCCCAGATCGCGCCCGCCGCAGAAGTCCGGTGACAGGAACGTCTCGGAATAGACGACACCACTTGCCGCGCTCTGCTCCAGCACCGCCAAGGTCAGTCGGGAATAGTCCTCGGGCGAGGTCAGGGTCTCGGTCGCTGCCTCGTAGACCTTCAGGAAATGTCCGAAGTCCGAGACTGCGTAATCACCAGAGGCGGTGAAAAGCCCGGACAGATCCATGCGTTTCTCTTTTGCCAGCCCCCGGATGAAGGCGGGCGGCGCAGCACCTTCCAGGTGCAGATGCAACTCGATCTTGGGGCTTTCGGTCGTCACAGGAAGTTGTGCCCCGGACCATGTGACGGCGTGCCCAGATGGGCAGCAATGGTGGCAGCCACATCGGCAAAGGCCACCTGCCCCAGCTCGCCCTGCCCTGCCCCCGCAACCAGCACTGGCACCCGCTCACGCGTGTGATCGGTCCCTCGCCATGTCGGATCATTGCCGTGATCGGCGGTGAAGAGTGCGATGTCACCGGGACGCAGTTGAGAAAGGAACTGGCCGACTTGCGTGTCGAACCATTCCAGCGCGCGGGCATAGCCCGAGACGTCCCGCCGGTGGCCGTAAAGGCTGTCAAACTCGACGAAGTTCGCAAATGTCAGGGATCCGGCTTCGGCTGCTTCGACCAGCGCCATCAGATGTCGGAAAAGTGCTACATCTGACGGGCCTTTGTGCAGCCGGCCAATGCCCTGCATCGAAAAGATGTCGCCGATCTTGCCGACAGCATGGGTCATGTGGCCGGCATCCTGCACCCAATCGAGCAAGGTTGGCGCGGGCGGCGCGATGGCATAGTCGCGCCGGTTCGCCGTGCGGGTGAACCGCCCCGGTGCGCCGACGAAGGGCCGGGCAATGACGCGACCAACCTTCAGGGCGTGCAGGGTCGGGGCCAATGCCTCGCACAGGTCAAGCAGACGTTGCAGACCGAACGACTCCTCATGCGCTGCGATCTGGAACACGCTGTCGGCCGAGGTATAGCAGATTGGCCAGCCGGTCCGGATGTGCTCTTCGCCCAGAGCCTCGATGATCGGCACGCCCGAGGCATGGCAATTGCCCAAGATACCCTCAGTTCCCGCCAGATGGCAGACCGTGGTGACGATGGTTTCCGGAAAGGCCGGCCGCCGGTCGGGAAAATAGGTCCAGTCCCAAGGCACCGGCACGCCCGCCAGTTCCCAGTGACCTGACGGGGTATCCTTGCCGCGCGAAACCTCGGTCGCGGCCCCCCAGCGCCCGATCGGGCGCGCCTCCAACCCCGGTGCGGTCAGGCCCGAGGCCAACTGGAGTGCTGCGCCCAATCCCAATGTCGCGAGGTTTGGCATGTGCAGCGGGCCGGTTCGGCCGACTTCGGCGCGCCCTTCGGCGCAGGCTTGCGCGATGTGGCCAAGTGTGTTGGCCCCCTCATCCCCAAAGGCCGCCGCATCCGGCGCGCCACCACACCCGACACTGTCCATGACAATCAGGAAGGCGCGATGGTCCGGCAGGGCGATTGTTCTCTCTGGCATCATTCGATCCTGGCATGAATCAGCGGCGGCTCTTCCGGGGGGGCGTCGCCCATCACGAACGCAGCCTGCACGGCGCGGATGGCGGCCTCGGCCTGATGATCCGTGGCGGCATGGATGATGGCAAGCGGCAAGCCATGCCCGATCTCTTCGCCGATCCCCGCCAGATCGGCAAGCCCGACCGACGGGTTCACCCGATCGCCGTCGCGCAGGCGGCCGCCACCAAGATGCACGACGGCCTGACCCAGAAGGCAACCGTCGATGGCCGTGACGAAGCCGTCGCGCAAGCAGGGCACCTCGCGCTGGATCGGGGCCGAGGGCAGACGGTCGGGCCAGCGGTCCACGAAATCCGCAGGCCCGCCCTGAGCGGCCACCATGCGCCCGAAGACCTCGGCTGCCTGTCCGCTTTCCAGCGCGGCGTTGATCCGGCCCGCCCCATCCGTGGC
>JBGSQL010000373.1:0-4822 GCA_041738105.1 Rhodobacter sp.
CACCCTGCTGGCCGCACGGGGCCGGACCGAGGCCGAGGCCTTTGCCCATCTGCGCCAGCTGGCGATGTCCTGGCGGATCAGCTTCGAAGACGCCGCCGCGCGGGTCGTGGCACGCTTTTCGGACGGAAAGGACGGCGATGACCGACGCGACTGGGGCTGACCTCACGCGCCCCCCCGGCGCTTTCGCGCGGCTCTTGCGCCGCCGGCTGGCCGTGTTCGGCCTGGTGCTGATCGCGCTTGTCGTCATCGGGGCACTCTTTGCACCCTGGATTGCGCCCTTTGCGCCCGATCAACAGAATTTCGATGGCCTGACACTCGAAGGCGCCCCGCTGCCGCCGGGCGGGGCCTACCTGATGGGAACCGATCTTCTGGGGCGCGACCTCTTTTCGCGCATCCTCTACGGCGCGCGCACCTCGCTGGTGATCGGGGTCGTGGCCAACGGACTCGCCCTGCTGATCGGCACGCTGGTCGGCATCACGGCGGGCTATTTCCGGGGCTGGCCGGGGGCCGTGCTGATGCGCTTCACCGATCTGATGATGGCCTTTCCCGCGCTGCTGCTGGCGATCTGCCTTGCCGCGATCTTCCAGCCCTCGCTGTGGATCGTGGCGATGGTGATCGCGCTGGTGAACTGGGTGCAGACGGCCCGCGTGATCTACACCGAAACCACCTCGCTGTCGGAACGCGATTTCATCGCCGCCGAACGCACCCTGGGCGCGGGCACCGGGCGCATCCTGTTTCGCCACATCCTGCCGCACCTGGTGCCCACGATCATCGTCTGGGGCACGCTGGGCATCTCGACCACCGTCCTGCTGGAAGCGACGCTCAGCTTCCTCGGTGTCGGCGTGCAGCCCCCGACGCCCAGCTGGGGCAACATCATCTTCGAGAACCAGACCTATTTTCAGGCCGCGCCCTGGCTCGTGTTCCTGCCCGGCGCCGCGATCCTGCTGCTGGCGCTTGCCTTCAACCTGGTCGGCGACGCGCTGCGCGACGTGCTCGATCCCACGCAACGGGGGCGCGACTGATGGCCGCCTACCTGCTGCGCCGCCTGATCCAGTCCGCGCTGATCCTGCTGGGGGTCAGCTTCATCACGTTCTTCCTGCTCTATGTCCTGCCCGCCGATCCGGTGCGCCAGATCGCCGGCCGCTCGGCCACCGCCGAAACGGTGGAAAGCATCCGCCACCAGCTTGGCCTCGATCAGCCCTTCCTGGTGCAATACGGCCGCTACCTCGGTCGCCTGCTGCAAGGCGATCTCGGCCGCAGCTACCTGCAGAAAAGCGAGGTTGCCGAACTCATCATGGCCCGCCTGCCCGCAACCCTGCTGCTGATGGCCGGCGGCATCCTGTGCGAGCTGGTGCTGGGCCTCACCATGGGCATTGCCGCCGCCCTTTTGCGCGGCCGCACGGGCGATCAGGTGCTGATGATGACCTCGTTCGTCACCGTCTCGGCACCGCAATTCGTGGTCAGCCTGCTGATGCTCTATGTCTTTTCGGTCAAGCTGGGCTGGTTTCCGATCGGCGGCTATGGCACCGCCGCCCACCTCGTGCTGCCCGCGCTGACCCTCGGTATCCTCGGCTCGGGCTGGTATGCGCGCATGATGCGCTCGTCGATGATCGACGTGCTGCGCGCCGACTATATCCGTACCGCCCGTGCCAAGGGGCTGGGCCGGCCCCGCGTCATCCTGCGCCACGCGCTGCCCAACGCGATCCTGCCCGTCATCGCCATGATCGGCATCGACATCGGCATCTTCATGGGCGGCATCGTCGTGGTGGAAAGCGTGTTCGGCTGGCCCGGCATAGGCCAGCTGGCCTGGCAGGCCATCCAGCGCGTCGATATCCCGATCATCATGGGCGTCACGCTGGTTTCGGCCTGCGCCATCGTGCTGGGCAACCTGCTGGCCGACACGATCACCCCGTTCATCGACCCCCGCATCAAACTTCGCTGAACCACCAACAAGGAGAGACCAATGAAAAAGCTGCTCACCTCCACCGCCCTGATGCTGTCGCTGGCCCTGCCCGCGCTGGCGCAGGATTACACGCCCGATCCGAACGCCAAGCCCGGCGGCACGATCACCATCACCTACAAGGATGACGTGGCCACCCTCGACCCCGCCATCGGCTATGACTGGCAGAACTGGTCGATGATCAAGTCGCTGTTCGACGGGCTGATGGATTACGTCCCCGGCACCACCACCCTGCGCCCCGGCCTGGCCGACAGCTACGAGATCTCGGCCGACGGCATGACCTTTACCTTCAAGCTGCGCCCCGGTGTCACCTTCCACAACGGCCGCGAGATGACGGCCGAGGATGTGAAATACTCGCTCGACCGGGTGACCAACCCCGTCACCCAGTCCCCCGGTGCGGGCTTCTTCGCCTCGATCAAGGGCTTCGACGCCCAGATGGGCGGCACGGCCCAGGGGCTCGAAGGCGTCACCGTGGTTGATCCGCTGACCGTCAAGATCGAGCTCAGCCGCCCCGACGCGACCTTCCTGCACGTCATGGCGCTCAACTTCGCGTCGGTCGTCCCGAAAGAGGCCGTCGAGGCTGCGGGCGATGATTTCGGCAAGCAACCGGTCGGCACCGGCGCCTTCAAGCTGGCGGAATGGACCCTGGGCCAGCGCCTGGTGTTCGAAAAGAACGCGGCATACTGGCGCGCCGGCGTGCCCTATCTGGACGGCGTGGTGTTCGAGGTCGGACAGGAACCCGTCGTTGCCCTGCTGCGCCTGCAGAACGGCGAGGTGGACGTCCCCGGCGATGGCATCCCGCCCGCCAAGTTCACCGAGGTGATGGGCGATCCGGCACAGGCCGCGCGCGTGGTCGAGGGTGGGCAGCTGCACACCGGCTACATCACCCTGAACGTCACGATCCCGCCGCTCGACAAGCCCGAGGTCCGCAAGGCGATCAACATGGCGATCAACAAGGATCGCGTGACCCAGATCATCAACGGCCGCGCCGTGCCCGCGACCCAGCCGTTGCCGCCCTCGATGCCGGGCTACACCGAAGGCTACGCAGGCTATCCCTACGATGTCGAAGGGGCGAAAAAGCTGCTGGCCGACGCAGGCCTGGCCGATGGCTTTGAAACCGAGCTCTACGTGATGAACACCGATCCGAACCCGCGCATCGCCCAGGCGATCCAGCAGGATCTTGCGGCCATCGGCGTCACGGCCAACATCCAGTCGCTGGCCCAGGCCAACGTGATCGAGGCGGGCGGCGCGGGCACAGCCCCGATGATCTGGTCGGGCGGCATGGCCTGGATCGCGGATTTCCCTGATCCGTCAAACTTCTACGGCCCGATCCTGGGCTGCGCGGGCGCCGGCGAAGGCGGCTGGAACTGGTCGAAATACTGCAACACGGCGCTTGATGAAATGGCCACCGCCGCCGACAGCGTCACCGATCCCGCCAAGGTCGGCGACCGGATGAAGCTGTGGTCGGATGTCTATATGGGCGTGATGGAAGATGCGCCCTGGGTGCCGGTGTTCAACGAACAGCGCTACACCATGAAATCGGAACGGATGGGCGGCGACGATGCGCTTTACGTCGATCCGGTCTCGATCCCGGTCAACTATGACTACGTGTATGTGAAGTAACATGTGCAAGGCGTGCGACTATACGATCCACGGCGCACAGCACCATTTCGGCTGGGACAATTCGCTTGCCCCGGCCGAACGGGTCGCCCCCGGCGCCACGATCCTGTTTCACTGCCACGACTCTTCGGCGGGCCAGCTTGGCCCGTCGTCGACCGTGGCCGATGTGGTCACGCTCGACTTCGGCAAGATCAACCCCGTCTCGGGTCCGATCCATGTCGAAGGCGCGATGCCCGGCGATGCGCTGAAGATCACGATCGACAGCTTCGCCCCGCAACTGCATGGCGGCAAAGGCTTTGGCTGGACGGCGAACATCCCCGGCTTCGGGCTGCTCGCCGATCAGTTCACCGATCCCGCGCTGCATGTGTGGTCCTATGATGCGGGTCAGATGGCCCCGGCGCTCTGGGGGCGCGAGGGGCGCGTGCCGCTCAAGCCCTTTGCCGGCACCATCGGCAACGCGCTGGCCGAACCGGGCCTGCACTCGGTCGTGCCCCCGCGTCGCGTCGGCGGCAATCTCGACATCCGCGATCTGAACGCGGGCGTGACGCTCTATCTGCCGGTCGAGGTGCCCGGCGCCCTGTTCAGCGTGGGCGACACCCATGCGGCGCAGGGCGACGGCGAGGTTTGCGGCACCGCCATCGAAAGCCCGATGGATGTGGTCCTGACGCTCGATCTGGTAAAGGGCGCGAACCTCAAGACCCCGCGCTTCACCACGCCCGGCCCGGTCACCCGGCATCTCGATGCCAAGGGGTACGAGGTGACGACAGGCATCGGGCCGGATCTGATGGCCGCCAGCCGCGACGCGGTGGCCAACATGATCGACCTGCTCTGTGCCCAGCGCGGCATGGCGGCGGTCGAGGCCTACATGCTGGTGTCGACCTGCGGCGATCTGCGGATATCAGAGATTGTCGATATGCCGAACTGGGTCGTCAGCTTCTACTTCCCGCGATGCGTCTTCGAATGACACGCGCTGAGACCTTGTCCGGGGCCGCCTTGGCCCCGGATGCCCTGCCCGTCCTCACGGTCGATGGTCTGTGCGTCTCGGTGAACACCGACGCAGGCCTCAAACCGTTGGTCAGCGACCTGTCCTTTGCCCTGCACCGGGGCGAGACGCTGGCCATCGCGGGCGAAAGTGGTTCGGGCAAGTCGATCACCTCGCTGGCCATCATGGGCCTTCTGCCGCCCCCTGCGGTGCGCATCACCGGCGGCGCCGTGCGGCTGGGCGCGACCGATCTTGCCGCG
>JBGSQL010000438.1:0-3072 GCA_041738105.1 Rhodobacter sp.
GCGCGCAGGGTGGCGCGCCCGATCCAGCGCACGGGTTGCGCGCCATGGTCGCGGGTCAGCACGCGGTCTTCGGGCTGAAGCTGATCGATCGGCACCTGGCGGCCAGAGGACAGCGTGATCAGCGTTCCGCGCGCGAACGAGACGCAGACCAGATCGCTGAGTCGGGTGGGAACCGGAGCCGTATCAACCTCGATCAGCGTGTAGTCGATGCGGCGCGCCATCGGTGACAGGGGCAGCGCGTAAAGTGCGGCCCCCTCTGGCGCGGCGTGATCGAGCAGCAAAACCTCGACCCGGTCGCCGTCGGGTGCCAGCAAGGTGTAGCGCGCGACAAGGCCGATGGTCTGGCCCGGCGCGCCAATTTCCGAGCCCTGCGCAATGGTCTGGATCCGTTCGGCCGCGCCGGGTTCCAGCATCAGGCGCAGCGGTTGCGCGGCCGGTTCCAGTTGATAGATGTCGCCAGGACAGACCTCTGCGGGGCGTTCAAGCCCATCGCCCTGGTTGACACCCGTCGTGACATAGAGATCGTCATTGCGGAACAACTGGCAGGCGTGGCCGGGAAGCGGCGTTTCGGGGGGGCGGGGCATCTGGACCTTTCGGGCGCGCGCGGGGGGCGGGGCGTGACCGCGCGGCTGGGATGACAGGGTAGCAGGGCCGGTCGTTCGGCGTCAAACACAGGTGAGGCCGGGGTCTGAAGCCTTGGCGCACCATGCAGGGAGGACAAGATGGATCTGGGGATACGTGGCAAGCGGGCGCTGGTCTGTGGCGGCTCGAAGGGCCTTGGGCGGGGCTGTGCCGAGGCGCTGGCCGAGGCGGGGGTGGAGTTGGTGCTGAACGCACGCGGGGCTGACGCGCTGGCGGCGGCGGCGGCGGCGATCAGGGATCGGCACGGGGTTGGGGTGATCCCGGTTGCGGCCGATATCACCACCGAGGCGGGGCGCGCAGCGGTTCTGGCCGAAGCGGGGGCGATCGACATTCTGGTGACCAATGCCGGCGGTCCGCCGCCGGGGGTATGGTCGGACTGGGGACGCGAGGATTTCCTGCGGGCGCTCGATGCCAACATGCTGACGCCGATCGCGCTGATGACAGCGCTGTTGCCGGGGATGATCGAGCGGCACTGGGGCCGGGTCGTGAACATCACCTCGCAATCGGTGAAGGCGCCGATCCCGTCGCTGGGCCTTTCCAACGCCGCGCGCACGGGGTTGACCGGCTATGTGGCGGGGACGGCGCGGCAGGTTGCGCCGCAGGGGGTGACGATCAACAATCTGCTTCCCGGTATCCATGCCACGGATCGCGCTGTCGCCCTGGATGCCGGCGTCGCCCGCGCCGAGGGCATCCCGATCGACGAGGCACGGCGGCGCCGTGCCGCAAGCGTGCCGGCCCGGCGCTATGGCACCGCAGAGGAGTTCGGTGCGGTTTGCGCCTTTCTGTGCTCGCAGCACGCGGGCTACATCGTGGGGCAGAATATCTTGCTGGATGGCGGGGCAACCAACGCGACGATCTGAAGGGACGGGGGGCGTGCCAAGGCAAGGCGGGGGGCAAGGCGCCGACTTGCCCGTGCCGCCTGCGCCTGCTATCCCGCGCCAATCCCGATGAAAAACATCGGATAAGAGGGCGCCTTTCCGTGACCGATACCGCGACCAGACTCGAGGTTCAGGGCCTGACCCGCGCGTTTCATGGCGTGCGCGTTGTCGATGACCTGTCGCTGTCGGTCGCGGCGGGGCAGGTGACCTGTCTGCTGGGCCCCTCGGGGTGTGGAAAATCGACGACGCTGCGGATGATCGCCGGGGTCGAGCGGCCCGACGCCGGGCGTGTCCTGATCGACGGCGTGACGATGTCGGAAGGCGCGCTGTTCCTGCCACCTGAGGCGCGGTCGGTGGGGCTGATGTTTCAGGATTTCGCGCTGTTCCCGCATCTTTCGGTGGCGGGCAACGTGGCCTTCGGGCTGCGCGGATCGCGCGAGGACAAGGCGCGGCGGGTGGCGGAACTGCTGGAAAAGGTGAACCTGGGCGGTTTCGGCCCCAAGCAACCGCATGAGCTGTCGGGGGGCGAGCAGCAGCGGGTCGCCTTGGCGCGGGCCCTGGCGCCCCGGCCCCGTGTGATGCTGATGGACGAGCCGTTCTCGGGCCTTGATAACCGTCTGCGCGACGGGATCCGCGACAGCACGCTGGACGTGCTGAAGGAAGAAGGCACCGCCGTGTTGCTGGTCACGCATGAACCGGACGAGGCGATGCGGATGGGCGACGAGATCGCGCTGATGCGGGGCGGGCGGATCGTGCAGCGCGGCGCGCCCTACAACGTCTACAACGCCCCGGTGGATCGGGATGCTGCCGCTTTTTTCAGTGATATCAATGTGATTCGTGGCGTCTCGCGCGGCGCGCTGACGGAAACGCCATTCGGGGCCTTTCTGACACCAGGACATGCGGACGGTGCCGAGGTAGAGATCGTGATCCGCCCGCAGCATCTGAAGATCGACTTCGATCGGGGCGGGCGCGGCCCGAATCCGACGCCGCAGGATGGCACGCCGGCGCGTGGAACGGTGATCCGGTCCCGGTTCATGGGGCGCGAGAGTCTGGTCGATTTCCGCATGGCATTCGACGGTTTGCGCCTGACGGCCTCGGTTCCGGGGGTGTTCCTGCCGCGTCCCGGCACCGAGTTGTGGTTGATGATCCGCCGCGACCGGTGCTTTGTCTTTCCGGCACATCGCAAAACCGCCTAGGGTTCGGCCAGGCGTGCGATGTAATCGTCCACCGTCTTTCCGGGTTCGGGGCCGAACGGGCCGCCCCGCAGTTCCAGCGCGTTGACCAGATCCACGCGGAACACGCGGAAATCGCCTCGCAATTCGCACCAGGCGGTCAAGGTCCAGACGCGCCCCCAGTATTCCAGTTGCAAGGGCCGCACGGTGCGTTCGCTGGTTCTGCCGGCGAGCGTGACATAGCGCAGCCAGAGCCGTTCATGTTCGCGCAGCGCGCGACGGATCAGGGCCAGATGGGGGGCGGCGCGGGCCGCCTCGGCGCTGGCGAAAACGAAGGTGTCCGGGCCGGAATCGCGGGCCGCATCCGGCGTCACGGCGGC
>JBGSQL010000450.1:0-17904 GCA_041738105.1 Rhodobacter sp.
CACCCTTGGTGCGCCGCCCGGCGAGCGTGGCGCGGCGCCGCGACCGGGGCGGCGAGGTATGGATCGGGCGAAAAGGCGCGGACAGACCCTGTGCCGCCAGCGCTGTCTGCACGATCTGCTGCTTCCAGTTCGCCACGAACGGGTCCGAGGCATGTTGCATCAGGCAACCGCCGCAGGTTCGGGCGTGGGCGCAGGGCGGGCGGACGCGATCGGGGGACGGGGTGACGATCCTGGGGTCTGGCATCTGGTCGCCGGCAAGGTCGCCCTGCACCACCTCGCCGGGCAGGGTCCGGGCGACGTAAACCGGCCCGTCCGGCCCCGGGGCCACGCCATCGCCCAGATGGCCAAGACGTTCGATTGTCAGGATCACTCGGCGGCTTCCTGATCTTCGGTGCCGATGAAACCGCCCGACTGGCGGTTCCAGTAGCGGGCGTAAAGCCCGTCCCTGGCCAGCAGCGCCTGGTGCGTGCCCTCTTCGACGATGCGGCCGTCCTCCATGACGATGATGCGGTCCATTGCCGAAATCGTGGACAGCCGGTGCGCGATCGCGAGCACCGTCTTGCCCTGCATGACGGGGCCGAGGGCCTGCTGGATGCTTGCCTCTACTTCACTGTCGAGCGCGCTGGTGGCTTCGTCCAGCACCAGGATCGGTGCATCCTTGAGGAAGGTGCGCGCCAGGGCGATGCGCTGGCGCTGACCGCCGGAAAGCTTGACGCCACGTTCGCCCAGATAGGCGTCATACCCCTTGCGGCCGTTGTGATCGACCATCTGCAGGATGAACTCGTGCGCTTCGGCGGCCTTGGCTGCCGCGATCACCTCGGCTTCGGTTGCATCGGGGCGGCCATAGAGGATGTTGTCGCGGGCCGAGCGGTTGAACATCGCGGTTTCCTGCGTGACCATCCCGATCTGGCGGCGCAAGCTTTCCTGTGTGACGTGGCGGACATCGTGACCGTCGACCAGAATGCGGCCTTTTTCGGTGTCATAGAGCCGTAGCAGAAGCGCAACGAGCGAGGATTTGCCGGCACCCGAGGCCCCGACGATGCCCAGCTTTTCGCCCGGAGCGATGGTCAGGTTGATGGCTTCGACCCCGCCGCGCTTGCGCCCATAGGCAAAGGACGCGTTGTCAAAGCGCACCTCACCGCGGACGCGGGGAAGATCGATTGCATCGGGCGCATCGGCCAGCATGTGCGGCACGGTCAGCGTGCGCATTCCATCCTCGACCTCGCCCACGCTGGTGTAGATCGAGATCAGGGTAAAGCTGACCCAGCCCGACATCTGTGCGATCCGCAGGGCGATGGCCCCCGAGGCGGCGATGGCGCCTGCGGTGGCCTCGCCCTGTTGCCAGAGCAGCAGCGTGCCACCGATCAGCAGGATCGGCAGCACCCCGGCGAGGGTCATCAGGGCAAACCGGAACCAGGTGGAGATCAGGCCGAATTCAAGCGAGCGATCGCGAAACACCTCCATCGCCTTGAGCGCGACGCGATCCTCGAAGGCGGCATGGGCGAACAGCTTGACCGTCTTGATGTTGGTGATCGTGTCAACGACCTGGCCCGAAACCATGGCGCGGGCGGCCGCGCGGGCGGCCGAGTTCACCCGCACGCGGGGCAGGAAATACAAGATCAGGCCGACATAGGCGCCAAGCCAGACCGCAAGAGCGAGCGCGACGCGCGCATCTATGGCCAGCAAAAAGATGACCGACCCGATGATCGAGGCCAGCGCGAAGGCGACCGTGTTGATCATCTCGGTTGCGACATCGGTTACGGCGCGGGCCGCCTGCATCTGCTTTTGTGCGATTCGCCCCGCGAAATCACTGTCGAAGAAGGTGACGGCCTGGCCCAGCGTCCAGCGGTGCAGGCGGCTGAGGACCAGCGGCAGCACGTTCGGCCCCACGATGATCGAGTTCGAGGCGGACGAGAGGCCGAACGACGCCGGCCGCAACACAAGGTAAAACAGCACGAACAGCGCAAGCAGGCCGCCATGCTGGGTAAAGAAGGTGTCGGGCGTGCTGTCGACGGCGGCATCGACGATCCAGCCGAGGATCAGCGCCGAGATCACCTCGGTCGCGCCCGCGATTGCCGAGATCGCAGCCGCCAGCCAGAGCATCGGCCAGGCCCCCGCCATGCACCAGCGGAAGAACGCGCCGAGTGTCTGCGGCGGCGGGCCTTCGGCGCGCTCGAAGGGGTGGATCAGATTGCCAAGGCGCAACAGCACGCTCATTCCGCGGCCTCGTCCAGCCCGATGAAACCGCCTGACTGTCGGGCCCAGAACCGGGCATAGAGACCGGATTGAGCCAACAGATCCTTGTGGCTGCCCTGTTCGGCGATGTGGCCACCCTCCAGCACCACGATCCTGTCCATCGCCGCGATGGTGGACAGGCGGTGCGCGATGGCGATGACGGTCTTGCCCTGCATCACACCATAGAGCGAGGTCTGAATCGCTGCCTCTGCCTCGCTGTCCAGCGCCGAGGTTGCCTCGTCAAGGATCAGGATCGGCGCATCCTTGAGGATCACGCGGGCCAGGGCCACGCGCTGTCGCTGACCGCCCGACAGTTTCACGCCGCGTTCGCCGACATGGGCCTCATAGCCGCGCCGGCCCTGCGGATCTTCGAGCGTCAGGATGAACTCGTGTGCCTCGGCGCGGCGTGCGGCGTCGATCATCTGGGCCTCGGTCGCATCGGGGCGGCCGTAGAGGATATTGTCGCGCACCGAACGATGCAGAAGGCTCGAGTCCTGCTGCACCATGCCGATCTGGCGTCGCAAGCTGTCCTGCGTGACCTGCGCGATATCCTGCCCGTCGATCAGGATTTGCCCGCCTTCGGTATCGTAGAAACGCAACATCAGCTTGACGAGGGTCGATTTCCCGGCGCCGGAGCGGCCGACGACGCCGATCTTCTCGCCCGGCTCGATGGTCAGGTTGAGGGTGTCGAGGCCGCCCGACCCGCGCCCGTAGTGATGCGAGACATTGCGGATCTCGATCCGGCCGGCGGTCAGCGTCAGGGGCTGGGCCTTGGGGTGATCTGTCAGGCCGATCGGGTGGGTTATGGTCTCCATCCCCTCTTGCACGACGCCAAGGGCCTGCACCAGCGAGGTGGTGGCCCACATGATCCAGTAGGTCATGTTGTTCAGGCGCAGCACCAAGGCCGAGGTTGCAGCAACGGTGCCGACACTCGTCGCGCCTTGATACCACAGCAGGATCGCCCAGCCGGTGACAGAGACGATCAGGAAGGCGTTGAGCAGCGTAAGCGCCAGATCCATCTTGGTGACGATTCGCATTTCGTGCTGAAAGGTCTTGCGCGCATGTTCGATTGCGTCTTTCGCATAGAGCACCTCGTTGTCGTGATGCGCGAACAGCTTGACCGAATGGATGTTGGTATAGGCATCGACAACCCGACCGGTGACAGCCGAGCGTGCATCCGAGGATGCTTTCGATGCCGGGCCGGCGTGGCGCAATGTCCAGCGCACAAGGGCCGCGTAAAGCCCGAACCAGACGATCAGCGGCAACATCAGGCGCGGGTCGGCATCGGCAGGCATGATGCCCGCGCTGATGATCGTGACCAGCGCGAAGGCCAAGGCATCAAAGGTCTGGAACACCGCGTCGCCCGCAGCAGGGGGGGTCTGCATGATGCGATTGGCGATGCGCCCGGCGAAATCGCCCTCGAACCAGGCAACCGGTTGGCGCAGGACGTGGCGGTGCGCCCGCCAGCGGATCATGGTGCCGAAGTTGGGCAGGATGGTGTTGTGCAGCAGCGCGACCTCGGCCACCGCCATCGCGGGCCGCAGGAGAAGGATGGCGGCGGCCACCAGCAGGATCTCGGTGCCGTAGTCGGCCCAGACCTGCGTGGGCGTTCCGGCCGACAGGACATCGACGATCCGCCCGACATACCAGATCAGCGCAACGTCCGACGCGGCCACGATGATGGCCAGGGTGCCCGTGACGGCAAAGACCGCCCGGAAGGGCAGCACGTATTCCTTCAGGAACGGCCACAGCCGCCGGGGCGGCGTGTCGGTCTGCTCGTAAGCGACGTAGGGGTCGACGAGGCCCTCGAAGAAACGAAACACGGGCGGGATCCTCTGGATCGTTGCCGTTTCGATATAGCCCCGATCGGCAGGAAGGAAAACCGCCTGCGGCAGGCTACAGCAGGTCTTCGCGGGTCAGCGTGAAGCCCGAGGCGATCCAGCGCGCTTCGAGCAGGGCCAGGCGTGCGCCCAGCGCGGGGCCGGTGAAGGCGGGCATCAGATCAGCCGCGCGGATGGGAAAGCGGGCAGCGACGCCAAGGGCAAGCTGCGCCTGCCAATCGGGTGCAGGGGGCGTTTCGAGCAGGGCCGCACGGGCCAGCAGCGTGTCGGTGGCGGCCGCAACACCCTGGCGATAGCCCAGTTCCGCGGCGGAGGCGGGGCCTTCGATCCCGTCCCGCACCATCGCCAGATGGGCGGCCTCGGTACGGCTGAGGCGGAGCCGGTCGGGCACATCCTCGCCCCCAAGCACGGCAAGGCGGCGGATCCAGGAGGGCGTTTCGCCCTGTTCAAGATGCACGAGCACCGGCAAGGCGCGGGCGTCTGCCCCTGGCAGGACGCGCGTCAGGATGCCGGCCTGCGCCATTGCGCAAACGGCCGGGGCGGGGTCGGGCGCGGACAAGAGCTTGCGCATCTCGGCCCCGACGCGTTCGCGCGAGAGGCTGTCGAGCCCTGCGGCATGGGTGGCACAGGCCGCAAGACCCTCGGTGTCAAGCCCCTCGGCGGGGTCACCATACCAGGCATGAAAGCGGAAGAAGCGCAGGATGCGAAGGTAATCCTCGGAGATGCGCGCGGCCGGATCGCCGACAAAGCGCAACCGCCGCGCGCGCAGATCGGCCAACCCGCCCAGCGGGTCGAGCACCGTGCCGTCAGAGGTGGCGTAAAGCGCGTTCATGGTGAAGTCGCGCCGTGCGGCGTCTTCTTTGACATCGGTCGAAAAGGCGACGGTGGCATGGCGACCAAAGGTTTCCACGTCGCGCCGGAAGGTGGTCACTTCGTGCGGAACGTGGCCGGCGACAACCGTCACCGTGCCATGGTCGATGCCGGTGGGAACAGCTTTCAGACCGGCCTTTTGGGCAAGCGCAGACACTGTTTCGGGGGTGGCATCGGTTGCGATGTCCACATCGGCCACGGCCACGCCCAAAAGGGCGTTGCGCACACATCCGCCCACCAGCAGCGCCTGATATCGGGCCGCGGTCAGCATCGCGCAAACGGCCTGCGTTTCGGGGCGCGTCAGCCATTCGCCGGAAACGGTGACGGCGGCCGTCACGGGCCCAGCCTTTCGGCCAGTCCGCGCAGGATGCGCGCCGTGGCGCCCCAGATGTAATAGGGACCGTAGGGCACGGCGTAGTAGTGCCGCCATTGGCCGCGCCAGCACCGCCGCTCGATCCGGAACCGGGCCGGGTCGCTGACATGGGCAAGCGGCACGGTGAACACCTCGTCCACCTCGCCGGCTTCGGCAATGGGCGTGAAGGCCCCCGTCACCAGCGACAGGACCGGTGTCACCAGAAAGCCGGTGACGGTTTCATGCGCGGGCAGGGTGCCGATGACCTGGACCTGTGCAGGCGGAAGGGCGACCTCTTCCCACGCCTCGCGCAGGGCCGCACCGATTGGCCCGTCGTCGCCCGGATCCACCTTGCCACCGGGAAAGGCGATCTGGCCCGGATGATGCTTGAGCCGGGAAGAGCGCTTGGTCAGCACAAGTTGCGCCCCGTCGGGCCGTTGCTCGATCGCGATCAGGACACCCGCCGGGCGCAAGACGCGATCGGCGGGCAGGGTTATGCCGGGGTTAAGATCGAAGTCCGACGACGCACCCGAGGGGCGCGCTATGGCCCGCTCGAGGATGCGATGGTCAACGATGCTCACCCCGCGCCTCCGCGGCATCGGCGCCGAGCGTGCTGGGATCGAATTCGTAGTGCGCGCCGCAGAACTGGCAGTCTGCCGTCAGCAAGCCTTCGGGCGTGGTCATCTCGCTGATGTCAGTCGCCGAATAGACTGACAGCGAATGGCGCACCTTTTCGGCCGAACACGAGCAACCGAACCGCACCGGTTGCGGGTCGAACACGCGCGGGCCTTCTTCGTGGAACAGCCGCACCAGAAGATCAGTCGGCTGGACACTGGGGCCGATCAGTTCAAGGTCTTCGACCGTATCGAGCAACAGGTTGGCGCGTGTCCAGTTCTCACCCTGGTCGCCGCCCAGAATGTCGGCGTGCGACAGCAGGCCACCCTCGCCCGAGCCGCCGTCGGCAGCGACGCCAAATGACGATCTGGGCATGTGCTGCAACATGACGCCGCCAGCCCGCCAGTGGGGCGAGGTGCCTGGCATCTGCGAGCGGCCATAGGTTACGGCGAAGCGGGTGGGCAGCTGTTCGGACTGGGCAAAATACGTCTCTGCACAGGCAGAAAGTGAACCACCCGTCAGGGGAGTGATGCCCTGATAGGGCACCATGCCTTCGCCCTGGTCGATAAGGATGGTGAAATAGCCCTCGCCGATCATGTCGAACGGTGCACCCTCGGCCGCCAAGCGGTCAGCATCGAAATTTGCATAGGCACGGATGCGCGCCGCCTGACCATCCTCGGTCGGGCCATAGTAATCGGTGGCGATCATTCGCACCGCACCCGTGCCACGGATCTGAAGCGAAAGGCGCCAGCGCAGTTTGATCGTCTGGCCGATCAACGCCGTCAGCAGCGCGGCCTCGGCAACAAGCGCCTCGATCTGCGGCGGATAGGCGTGCTGCGACAGGACGCGGTCGAGCACCCCATCCAGCCGTGCGACCCGCCCGCGAATATCCGAGCGGTCAAGTTGAAACGGCAGGACGGTATCGTCCCAGGCGATTTGAGATCCGAGCATTGGGGTTTCCTTGGCGAGCCAGCCTTGGCATACCGCGACTATATAGGGGCGGCAACCAAAGCACCAAGGGTGAGCGATGATCAGACGCTACGGCGAGGCGGTGAAGGCGGGGCAACGCTATCGGCTTCGGCCCGGTGTCTATGCGGTGCTTTTGCGCGGCAACAGCCTGCTTTCGACCTTTCAGATGGAGCCGCTGCCAGAGTTTCAATTGCCCGGCGGCGGCATTGATGCAGGCGAACAGCCGATTGCCGCACTGCACCGCGAAGTGTTCGAGGAAACCGGCTGGAAGATCGAGATCGAGCGCCGGATCGGTGCATTCCGGCGATTCACCTTCATGCCCGAGTATGACCTTTGGGCAGAAAAGCTGTGTACTGTTTTCCTGGCGCGGCCGATTCGCCGGCTTGGCCCCCCGCGCGAAGCCGGGCACAGCGCGGTCTGGTTGCCGGTAAACGAGGCGTTGAACCGCCTGGGCAATCCCGGCGACAGGGCCATGTTGGCGCGGGCGGCCTACGGGCCGCGATAATCGAACAGCACGCCCGAGACATCATCGCGGAAATCGGCACCCCCTGCATGGGCGTGCAGATCCCAGACCAGGGCTTCCAGCAGCGCGGGGCTGGCGAGGGCGGCGTTGCGGGCGAGAATTGCGGCCAGTCCTGCCTCGCCCAGATCCTGTCCGGCAGGATCGGCACATTCGGTCACGCCGTCTGATACCAAAAACAGCCTGTCGCCGGGGAAAAGCCGTGCCTCGACCCGATCATAGGTGGCCCCGCTGATCAGCCCGATCGGCAATCCGCCGTCGCCAATGAACTCGACATGGCCATCGGCCCGCAGGATGGCCGGATGTGGATGGCCGGCCTGCACGAATGCGACCTTTCCGGTTTCCAGATCTATCTCGGCATAGGCGAGCGTGAAGTACTGATCAATCTGGATGTCCTCGATCATCATGCGGTTGAACCGGGCCGCGACCATTTCAGGTGGCCAAGCCTCGCGCCCGCCCTGGGGGCCGGGCGTCAGGGCAAAGTTCTGATCCGGGGCCGCTGCCGAGAGCAGACCCGCAAGCCGTGCCGTCATCATGGCCGAGGCCACGCCATGCCCGGACACGTCCACCGCGAAAAGCGCGATCCGGCGCGGGTTGATCCGGAAAGACCCCACCAGATCGCCGCCGACATGGCCCGACTGCCGCAGCAGGATCGACACGCTGCCCTGACCCAGATCCTGATGGCTGTCGCGGACCAGAGCCTGTTGCAGCTTTCGCGCCTCGATAAGGTCGCGGTCGAGCGAATCATAGACCGCCTGAAGTTCGTCCAGTGTCGAGCGGATCAACCGGGTCTTGCCGATCAGTTCCCGCTGCATGGCCAGAATACGCTCACCTGCCCGCATCCGCGCCCGAAGTTCGTCGGGGTTGATGGGCTTGGACAGAAAATCATCGGCCCCGCCGTCAAGCCCGTCGGCCACCTCGGTCTTGTCGGATTTGGAGGTTAGCAGGATGAAGTAGCCATAGCTTTCGCGCGGCATGGCGCGCAGCGCGCGGCACAGATCGAGCCCGGTCATGCCCGGCATGACCCAGTCGCTGAGGATCATGTCGAATTCCGTCTGGCGGCAAAGGCGCAGCGCGGCATCGCCAGAGTCGGCCTCGGTTACCTTGTAGCCCCACCGCGACAGCGACAGGCCAAGGACGCGGCGCTGCGCGGCACTGTCATCGACAACCAGCACCCGCCGCGTGCCACCAGTGCCCGGCGCAAGGGCCGTCTGTCCTGCAAGGACCGGTATCGGCATGGTTTCCTGTTGCACCTGCATGGCCCTTTGCTGAACGCCGCCGACCCTGACCAGAGAGCCTTTAAGAGAGGGTGAAAGATAAAACTTGCGACACCTCGCAGCGGGGGACTTACCGGGCCTTAAGCCTGTCTGCGGCACTGTCGGTGCGTGGGTGTTGATTCAGGCCGTTTTGACGGAGGGTGAAATGATAGACTGGGATCGCGTTGCCGTGTTGCGCGCGGAAATTGGTGCGGCTGATTTTGTCGAGGTTGTGGAGATGTTCCTTTCCGAGTCGGACGAGGTGGTGGCGCGCTTGCGCGCGGGCTTGCCGGAGCCGACGCTGGAGGCGGAGCTGCACTTTCTGAAGGGAAGCGCGCTGAACCTGGGGTTTTGTCAGCTTGCGACGCTGTGCAGCGACGGGGAAAAGCTTGCCGCTGGCGGCCAGTCTGTCGATCTGCGCCGCGTCACCGGCAGCTATCACGCGACGCGCGCCGCGTTCGAGGCCGGTCTTGGCACAATGCGTGCGGCCTGAGGGGGGGCCGGAGACGGGGGCTAGATCAGAAACTCGGCCAGCGTTTCATCCTGCGTGATGTCGCGATAGGTGAAACCGGCCGCATCCATGCGCCCGAACAACTGGACGAAGTTCCGGGCCGATTTCGTTTCGATGCCGATCAGCACCGAGCCAAAGTTCCGGGCCGATTTCTTGAGGTATTCGAACCGCGCGATGTCGTCGTCGGGGCCCAGCATCATCAGAAACTCGCGCAGTGCGCCGGGGCGCTGTGGCATGCGCAGGATGAAATACTTCTTGGTGCCGGAATAGCGCTGGGCGCGTTCCTTGACCTCGGGCAGACGCTCGAAGTCGAAGTTTCCGCCCGAGGTGACGCACACCACCGTCTTGCCCCGGATTTCGCCGGCCAGATCGGGCAGAACATCGACAGCAAGCGCGCCGGCCGGTTCAAGAACGATGCCCTCGATGTTCAGAAGCTGCAGCATCGTCACGCAAATGCGGTCTTCGGGGGCAAGGAGAACATGTTCGGGTCTGACCCAATCGAGCCGCGCGAAGTTGTTGGCGCCGATCCGGGCCACGGCGGCGCCATCGACAAAGCTGTTCACCCGCTGCAACGTGGCAGGCGCGCCCGCAGCCAGGGCCGCCGTCAGGCTGGCCCCGCCCGCAGGTTCGACAAAGCGGTATTCCGTGTGCGGGGCCGCTTCACGCAGGTAGCCGGTCACGCCTGAGGCCAGGCCACCGCCGCCGACAGGCAGGATGACCAGATCGGGCGCATGGCCGAGTTGATCGAGGATCTCGACCCCGACGCTGGCCTGCCCCTCGATCACGTCGGGATCGTCGAAGGGCGACAGGAAATGCGCCCCCCGTTCAGCGCAGTAGCCTTGGGCCGCGGCAAGGGTCTGGTCGAAGTAGTCCCCGGTCAGCACGATCTCTATCGCGTCGCCGCCGAAGGTGCGGGTCTTGTCAATCTTCTGCTGCGGTGTCGTGACGGGCATGAAGATCGTGCCCTGGACCCCGAAATGGCGACACGCATAGGCCACCCCCTGCGCATGGTTGCCGGCGCTGGCGCAGACAAAGCGCGCCTGGTCCGGATGGGCGGCAAGGTGTTTGCGCAGGGCAGTGAAGGCACCGCGCAATTTGTAGCTGCGGACCGGGCTTAAATCCTCGCGCTTCAACCAGATGTCGGCGCCGTGGCGCTGCGACAGGTGATCGTTGCGTTGCAGGGGTGTCTCGGGAAAGACATCGCGCAGGGCGCGGGTGGCGGTTCTGGCGGCTTGGGCAAACTCGGTCATGGGTCGATTAAGCGCGCCGGGCCCGCAAAGACAAGCCTTCCGCAGACGATTGGCCCGGCAGACCTTCCGGGCGAGGTGCGGAGGGCCTGCTGCCCTTGCCGCATCAGCGAAAACTGACTACACGCGGGACCGAACCTGATCTGCCCGCAAAGAGGCCCCGCATGACCGCGCCGAAAAAAGTCGTCCTTGCCTATTCGGGCGGGCTTGATACCTCGATCATCCTGAAATGGTTGCAGACCGAGTATGGCTGCGAGGTGGTGACCTTTACCGCCGATCTTGGTCAGGGAGAGGAGCTGGAGCCCGCGCGGCAGAAGGCCATCTTGCTGGGGATCAAGCCTGAGAACATCCATATCGAAGATGTGCGCGAAGAGTTCGTGCGCGATTTCGTCTTTCCGATGTTCCGGGCGAATGCGCTTTACGAAGGGCTATACCTGCTGGGCACTTCGATCGCGCGGCCGCTGATCGCGAAGCGGCTGGTCGAGATCGCGGCGATGACCGGGGCGGATGCGGTTGCGCATGGCGCGACGGGCAAGGGCAACGATCAGGTGCGGTTCGAGTTGTCGGCCTATGCCTTGAACCCTGCGATCCAGGTCATCGCGCCGTGGCGGCTATGGGATCTGACCTCGCGTACCCGGCTTTTGGAGTTTGCCGAGGCGAACCAGATCCCGATCGCCAAGGACAAGCGGGGCGAGGCGCCGTTCTCGGTCGATGCGAACCTGCTGCACACCTCGTCCGAGGGCAAGGTGCTGGAAGATCCGGGGCAAGAGCCGCCGCCTTATGTCTGGCAGCGCACGGTGGATCCCGAGGCAGCACCAGACCAGCCGGAGATGGTCGAGATCACCTTTGAGCGGGGCGATGCGGTGGCGATTGATGGCGAGGCGATGAGCCCTGCCGCGATCCTGACGCGGTTGAACGAGATCGGCGGGCGGCATGGTGTGGGCCGTCTCGATCTGGTCGAGAACCGTTTCGTGGGCATGAAATCGCGCGGCGCTTACGAAACGCCCGGTGGCACGATCCTGCTGGAGGCGCATCGCGGGATCGAGCAGATCACGCTGGATGCCGGCGCTGGCCACCTGAAAGACAGCGTGATGCCGCGCTACGCCGAGTTGATCTACAACGGCTTCTGGTTCAGCCCGGAACGCGAGATGTTGCAGGCGCTGATCGACAAGAGCCAGGAGCATGTGACGGGGACCGTGCGGGTCAAACTGTATAAAGGCCTTGCCCGGACGGTGGCGCGCTGGTCTGCGCATTCGCTCTACTCGGAAAAGCACGTGACCTTTGAAGAGGATGCGGGGGCCTACGACCAGAAGGACGCGGCCGGCTTCATCCGCCTGAACGCGCTGCGCCTGAAACTGATCGCCACGCGCAATGCGCGCGTGAAAGGCTAGGCATCACGGCGCGGGCGCGTAGGCCGCGATGATGTCCATTGCGCGGTCGTCCGACAGGATGGGCGGGATCACCGTCAGCAGACGGCCGGCACCATCCAGCAGGTAAAGCAGACTGCCGTGGGCATAGACCGGGCCGTCGATCGGGTCGTCGAATACCTGCGTATGCTCGATCGAGAACAGGTCATAAACCTGGCCCAAGGCCGCATCCGACCCGGTGAGGCCGACAAAATCCGGGTCGAACCGGGCCAGAGCCGTGGCCATCGCCGGTGGCGTGTCGCGCGCCGGATCGACCGTGATCATGACGGGGCGGATCTGCACCCCGCGTGCCCGCAAACCTTGGGCAATACCCGCCATCTGCGGCAGGGCGACGTTGCAGATGCTCTGGCAATTGGCATAGCCGAAGAACAGCAGCTGCAACCGGCCGTCAGGATCGGCCTCGGTGCGCGGTTGCCCGGTCTGGTCCACCAGTACGAAGGGACCGCCGATGGCCAGCGGCAAGGGCAAGCCGCCGGGCGCGGGGGGCGTGGTGGCGGTGTGGACGTGATCTTCATGCGCTGCTGCTGGTAGGCCGAGCAGGGCAAGGGCCAGGATCAGGGCGCGGGTCATGGGAACAGATCCTTGATCACGGCTGCATCGGTTTCCAGTCCAAGGCCGAAGTAGCCGTCCTGTGCGATCGCGGCGTTCACCCTCGGGTCACGGCGAAACCATGGGCCCTCGCCCTGCGCCTCGGGGTTTGCAGCGGCCCAATCCTTGGTCCAGCGATTGGCCTTGACCCACTCGGAGGTGCCGACCTCGCGGATCAGTTGCAGCTGATAGACGTTCATTGCGCCGATGTCCGGATCGTTCAGGAGAAGGCCGTCGACCTCGACCATCTTGCCGCAGAAGGGGAAAAGCTCGTTCGCGGCGCCGGTAAAAACCGGCTCGTTGTTCTTCATCGGATAGACGAGGACGTTGTCGGCGCTGCGCAACAGGGCCAGCTGGCGTCGCCCCTCGCCGCACTGATCCGCGCAATCGCCAGCGACCTCGCACAGCAGATCGACCACTTTCGCCTCGAATCTGGCGGGGGCTTCGGCGTAAAGGTTCCAGGATTTCGCTTCGGATCCCTGCGAGAGGTCTTGCGCATGGGCGGCGGTTGCCAGAAGGCCGATCACGCCGGACAAGAGTTGCAGCTTCATGGCTTCGGCTCCGGAATGACGAAATCGGGAACGACGCCGTAATCCTCATGGTTCAGGCGGGTGATCCCCTCGTTCGAGACGATCTTCGACACGACGATGTAATTCAGGCCATCGCGTTGATACAGCAACCCATTGGCGGTGATGGTGTCGCTGGCGAGTGACAACTGGGTGTCGCCGCCATTGGTGCCATCATCCCCCTCGATCTTGAGCACCATGTAGACCTGCCCATCAGGCGCGAGCAGGCCAACCGGGATGCCCCCCGCCGAGCACCACATCGCACAGGTATGATGGGCCGACCCGACCACCCCGTCCGTGCCGCCCATCACGCCGGAGAAGTAGCACCACGTGTCGATGAATTCGCCTGTGACGGTGACGCGCTGCCCATCCCCGGCCGAGGCCGATGTGGCCAGACCCGTCAGGGCGACGATGGCCATCGCGATGATCTGCCGTCTTGGGCGTGTGTTTCGGTGCTGCTGCATCTGGCCTTCCCCCTTGATCCGGACCGCCTGGATGCGGGCCTTTCGCTGTGCGGCCCGCAGCGTCGATGCTGCCTTCCGCTGCGGCAAGTATCGCGCAAATAACGTAAAGAACTTGATGAAAATGACAGTTCTGCGCACACGGGCGCGCAAAACTGCGAGAGGTTCCGTGAAGGCGCTAAAGGCGATGCTGGGCGAGGCGTTCGTACAACGGAAGGGCCAGATCGACCAAGGCGCGATAGGCGGACGGCAGATCGGGCAGAGCCCCTTCGGCGGTTTCGAAACCGGTGGAGCGGTGCACGGCACCGTACCAGTGCGGCGCCCAGACGCCATCATAGGGCTTGGGGCCGGCGGGCCAGTGCAACATGGCGGGGGTAAAGGGGATGTCGAGGGCAGCGCAAAGTCTGGTCAGCGATGACAGAGGGTCGGCAAGAATGTCGGCGCTGTCGATCACGGTCGGGGGGGTGCCCAGCGTGGCCGCGACCTGATCGAACAACTCGGCCTGCTGCACGAACCCGATGTCGGCCAAGGTCGGCGCCTCGCGTTTGCGGGCGTAGCTGGCCACGACGCGGGCCGGATGGCGGATCAGAAAGACATTGCGGCAGGCGCGCATCCAGCCGCGATCGAAGCCGGGGATCAGGTGGAGCGTCATGTGCTTGTGGTAAAACAGGCTCTGTTTTTGCGGTGCGGGCCCGGCACACATGGCCGCGACGCGGGTAGGGTCAGCCTCATGTGCTGCGATGATCGCCTCGCGCATCGGGTGGTCAATGCCGGTGGCCTTCAGATAGGCGGCGTAGAACGGTTCGTCCCAGACCGCGCAATCGCCGCGCGCGGCAAAGGCATACATCATCGCGGTTGAAAGGTTGCGCGGGCCGGACCACATGGCGATGTTCATCGGCTGTCCCACATCTGGGCGTCAGTGGGGGTTCGCATGGCCGTCCCGGTCATTGCGCAACCAAGGCCCGGTAAAGCCCGCGCAGGCGTTCGGTCATCGGGCCAATCGCGCCGCTGCCGATCTGCCGGCCGTCGATGCTGGCAACGGGGGTTTGCGCGCCGAAGGTTCCGGTCAGGAACGCCTCGTCGGCGGAATAGGCATCGACCAGCGAGAAGTTCCGCTCGTACACCGGGATGCCGTTGGCGCGGCACAGTGCAATGACCTTGCCGCGCGTGATCCCGTTCATGCAGTAGTCGCCGGTCGAGGTCCAGACTTCGCCCTTGCGCACGATGAAGAAGTTGCAGGCGTTGGTGGTGTTCACGAAGCCGTGGACATCCAGCATCAGCGCCTCGTCCGCGCCCGCCTTTTCGGCGGCGATGCAGGCCAGGATGCAATTCAGCTTTGAATGGCTGTTCAGCTTTGGATCCTGGGTCATCGGCAAGCCGCGCAGATGCGGCACCGTCGCCAGGCGGATCGGGCGCGGCAGGCGGGGCCGCGAATGTTCCATGATGATCGCGATCGTCGGGCCTTGCTGCGACAGCTTGGGATGCTGGAAGGGTCGCGTCTTGACCCCGCGCGTAACCATCAGCCGGGCATGGGCATCGGTTGTCATGCCGTTGGCCTGTTGCGTCTCTAACAAGGCGGATTTCACGCCATCCGGCGTCAGGCCGATGTCCAGGTCGATGGCCTTGGCGGCGTCGAACAACCGTTCGATGTGCTCGTCCAGGAAGGCCCAGCGGCCGTCATACAGACGCAGGCCCTCCCACACCCCGTCGCCCAGCATGAAGCCGGAGTCATAGACGCTGACCACGGCCTCGGATCTTGGCAGAAGCCGGCCGTTGACATGGATCAGGATGGCGTCGTTTCGCGCATCCTCTTCGGCCTGGTGGGTGCTGACGGGATCGGTCATGAGGCTGCTCCTTGCGGTGGGGCAGGCTAGACCGGGCGCTGCGGCGCGCCAAGAGGGGGCAATCAATGATGCGTTACTCTCGCGGGGATGAGTGGACGGCAGGCAGGGCCAGCCCCATGATTTCCGCAACAGGAGGATCGACCATGCGGAACGGATTGAAACTGGCAGCGCTGGCGCTGGGTCTGGGGTTCGGAACTCAGGCGCTGGCCGAGACGAAAACGGTTGTGGTGGCGGGGGGGTGTTTCTGGTGCGTCGAGGCGGATTTCGAGAAGGTGCCGGGCGTGATCTCGGCCGTGTCGGGATTTGCGGGTGGCAAGACGAAGGCGCCCACCTACAAGCAGGTCACGGCGGGCGGCACGGGCCATTACGAAGCGGTCCAGATCACCTATGACGATGCGAAACTGAGCCATGCCGAGGTGCTGCGGCTGTTCTTCCGCTCGGTCGATCCAACCGACGCGGGCGGGCAGTTCTGCGACCGGGGCGACAGCTATCGCACGGCAATTTTCGTCTCTGACGCTGCGGAAAAGGCTGTGGCCGAGGCAGCCAAGGCCGAAGCCGGGAAAGCGCTGGGTGCAACGATCGTGACCCCGATCCTGCCGGCCGGCCGGTTCTATCCGGCAGAGGCCTATCATCAGGACTATTACAAGAGTGACGATCTGGTTCTGACCCGGTTTGGCCCGCGCGCCAAGGAAACGGCCTACAAGCTGTATCGCAAGGCCTGTGGCCGCGATGCACGGGTCAAGGCGCTGTGGGGCAAAGAGGCGCCGTTCACGAACTGAGAAAGGCATCCACCTCGGCCGCGCTGGGCATCGCCTGTGCGGCACCAAGGCGCGTGACCTGAATCGCGGCGGCGGCAGCCGCGCGGTGCATCGCCTGTCCGCGGTCAAGGCCGGCGTCGAGGGCCGCGGCGAGCGTGCCCGCAAAGCAATCGCCCGCGCCGGTGGTATCGACGGGCAGCACCCGGAACGCCGGGACAAAAAGCGGCTCTGTGCCAGCCGAAATCCACTCGGCCCCCTTTGCGCCATGGGTGATGACCGTATCGACCGGCGGCAGGCTGCCGAAGGCCGCGCGCAGCTCGGCTGCCTCACCCGTGTTCATCACCAAGAGCGTCGTATCCGGCAGAACTGCCGTCACGGCGGCAACCTGGAACGGTGCCGCGGAATAGATCACGCGCAAACCCCGCGAGCGGGCAAGACGCGCTGCGTCTTGTTGGGCCGAGGTTTCATTCTGCAACAGCAGCGTGTCGCCTGCGCGTGCCTCTGCCAAAGCCGTAGTGACGGTCGCCGCTGTGGCGCTGTGGTTCGCCCCGGCAAAGGTGACGATCGCGTTTTCCGCCTCTGGGTCCACATTGATGATGGCATGGCCCGAAGGGATCTGTCCCACCGTGACATGGCTGACGTTGACGCCGTACTCGGCCAGCAGGTCGCGCGCCCAGATCGCCTCGGGGCCGACGGCGCCGATATGAAAGGTGCGCGCGCCGGCGCGGCCCGCCGCGACGGACTGGTTGGCACCCTTGCCGCCAAGACCCATGCTGTAGTCGGTCGCCCCCAGCGTCTCACCCGGTTGCGGCAGATGCGGCACCCGATAGACGTGGTCGATGTTGATCGAACCCAGATTCCAGATCGTCATGCCCTGCCCCCCTGCCTTACGCCGGTGATAGCGCCGGAGTCTGCGAGGCAACAAGCGGATTTGCCGCTTTCCGCGATGGGGCGGGTTTTGTAGGGTCGGGCGCGGATCCGGGGGATATGTGTGACCGACGACAGCGTGACGCCGATGATGGCGCAGTATCTGGAAATCAGGGCCGCCAATCCGGGCGCGCTGCTGTTCTACCGGATGGGCGACTTCTACGAGATGTTCTTCGAGGA
Organism: Rhodobacter sp.; assembly: GCA_041738105.1. Lineage (GTDB taxonomy): Bacteria > Pseudomonadota > Alphaproteobacteria > Rhodobacterales > Rhodobacteraceae > Aliitabrizicola. The sequence goes on from JBGSQL010000450.1 coordinate 17,168, forward strand.
TGCGGTTGCAGCGTCGGAGGCGCTGGATATCGCTCTGACCAAGCGTGGCAAGCATCTGGGGCAGGACATCGCCATGTGCGGCGTGCCCGTGCATGCCGCCGAGGGCTATCTGCTGACACTGATCCGCAAGGGGTTTCGCGTCGCCATCGCGGAGCAACTTGAAGACCCGGCCGAGGCCAGGAAGCGGGGCTCGAAATCGGTGGTCAAGCGGGATGTGGTGCGTCTGGTCACACCCGGTACGCTGACCGAGGAAAGCCTGCTCGAGGCGCGGCGGCACAATTTTCTGGCGGCCTTTTCCGAGGTGCGCGACAGCGCGGCACTGGCCTGGGTGGACATCTCGACCGGCGAGTTCCGGGTGACGGCCTGCGCGATGGTCCGGCTGGCGCCGGAACTGGCCCGGCTGGCCCCGCGCGAGGTCATCGTATCCGAGACGAAAGAGGCCGATTGCCGCGCCATAGTGACTGAATCCGGTGCCGCGCTGACGCCCCTGTCGCGCGGCTCTTTCGACAGCGCCGGGGGCGAGAAGCGGATTTGCGCGCTGTTCGAGGTCGGCACGCTTGACGCGTTCGCCGCCTTCGGGCGGGCCGAGGTCTCGGCGATGGCGGCGATCGTCGATTACCTCGACCTGACCCAGCGGGGCAAACTGCCCCTGCTGCGCCCGCCGGTCCGGGAACAGGCAACCAGCGCTATGCAGATCGACGCGGCGACGCGCCGGAACCTCGAGATCACGGCAAGCC
>JBGSQL010000458.1:0-1976 GCA_041738105.1 Rhodobacter sp.
GCACCGGTGTCCAGAACCGCGCCCGCGCCCGGCGCGCCGATCCCCCGCGTGCCGCCACCGCGAACCCGGAATGGTCCGTTGGCCTGCCGCAGCGCCTCTGCAAGTTCTGCCTCGTCTGCCGGACGCATCCTGCCCCTGCCCTTCTTCCGTTGCCAAGTATCCTCCGGGGGTCCGGGGGTGGAAAACCCCCGGCGCCCGCCGCAAGACGCTACGCCGCCTTCGCCTCGACCCGACCATAAAACAGCGCCATCGTCACCCCCCGTGTCACGTTCAGCACCATCAGCGCGGCCCAAAGGCCATGATTGCCATGCGCCGGCAACAGCACCACCAGCGCCACCGCATAGACGGCGACCGAAACGAACATCGCATTGCGCATCTCGCGCGTCAGCGTCGCCCCGATGAAGATGCCGTCGAACATCCAGCTGGCAAGGCCGATCACCGGTCCGATCGCCACCCAGGGCAGATAGATCCGCGCCGCCGCGCGAACATCCGGATCCGTCGCCATCAGGTCGATGATCGCCGGCCCCGCCAGCCAGAAGGCCGCAGCCAGCAGCAGGCTGCCCGCCAGCGCCCACTGGCTTGTCAGCACCGCCGCATGGCGAACCTGCACCACCGCCCGCGCGCCCATGGCCTGCCCGACCAGCGCCTCGGCGGCAAAGGCAAAGCCGTCCAGCGCATAGGCGGTGATCTCCAGGAACTGCAGCAGCACCTGGTTCGCGGCCAGCGTCACATCGCCCTGCCCCGCGCCAAGGAAGACAAAGGTGGTGAAACTACCCTGCAAGATGACGGATCGGATCATGATGTTGCCGTTCACCCGCCCCATCTCGCGCAGACGATCCAGGTCGAACAGCCGGCCCCGGTTGTGCCAGATCGCACCCCGCAGACCCTCGCGGCACAGCCACAGGCCCAGCGCCATTCCGCTTGCCTCCGCGATCAAGGTTGCCACCGCCACCCCCGGCACGCCCCAGCCAAGACCCAGCACGAACCACAGGTCCAACCCCACGTTGATCCCGTTCATCCACAGTTGCAGCACCAGGACAGATCGCGTGCGCTCGACCGCGATCAGCCAGCCGGTGATCGCGTAAAGCCCGATCGTGGCCGGCGCCCCCCAGATCCGGATCGCGATGTACTGCCGCGCCAACCCCTCGACCTCGGCACTCGCCGGCGCCACCCGGAACGCCGCCCAGACGAGCCCGCCCTGCAATGCGATCAACCCGAGTCCCGCGAGGCCCGCGATGATCAGCGCCCGGATCAGAACCGCCCCGCTCTCGGCCCGGTCGCCCGCACCATGCGCCTGCGCCACCAGGCCGGACGTGCCCATCCGCAGAAACCCGAAGATCCAGTAGACCGAGGCCAGGATCACCGCGCCAAGACCCACCGCCCCGATGGGGGCGGCCTGCCCCAGCTGGCCCACCACCCCGGTATCGACCGCGCCCAGAATCGGCACCGTGGCATTCGACAGCACGATGGGCAGGGCGATCCTCAGTACCCGGTCCGGGGTGATCCGGCCCGGCGCCGCCCGCTCAGTCTGCGCCATCGCGGTCGGGCATCAGGAAATGGCCGGTGCCCTGCGCGAACAGGCGGCTGCGATTGTCCTGCCAGGCCTCGACATGCACGCTTGCATAGCGCCGCCCCGACCGGTTGATCCGCGCCCGCGCATAGGCATCGCGCGGCAGGCCCGACCGCAGGTAATCGATGGTGAAATCGATGGTGCGCGGCAGGGGCGGCAGGGTGGCGGGGGTCAGGGCGGCGGGATCGATCCGCCCGCTCTCCATTTCTTCCCACATCAGCGACCAGCCCAGTTCGATGATCGCCGCCGTTTCCAGAAAGGCCGCCGTGGCCCCGCCGTGCAGCGCGGGGATCAGCGGATTGCCGATCAGGTGATCGCCGTAGGTCAGCACGGCGGTCAGTTCGTCGCCGCAGCGGTCAAACCTGATGCCGAGAAAGCGCGCATAGGGCACCCCGTCCACCAGCGC
>JBGSQL010000020.1:0-6049 GCA_041738105.1 Rhodobacter sp.
GCTGCTGATCGGGCTGGAGCTGGCGGGGACACGCGCCTATTGGCTGGGCCAGCCGATCCTGCTGGTCGGCGCCGAAAAGCTGTCGGCGCTGTATGCTCGGGCGCTTGACGCACAGGGTGCGCCCGTGCGCCAGCTATCTGCACGCGAGACGGTCCTGGCCGGGCTTCGCGCCGCCCGTCGGGGCGTTCAGGAGAAAACCGCATGACCCGCAATCTGATCGCCATCCTGCGCGGGATCACCCCCGCTGAGGCGCTACCCATAACCGAAGCGCTGATTGCTGCCGGAATCACCCGGATCGAAGTGCCGCTGAACTCGCCCGAGCCGCTGCATAGCATCGAGACAATGGCGCATCATTTCCACGATCATGCGACCATCGGTGCCGGCACCGTGCTGAGCGTAAAGCAGGTGGTCGAAGTGAAAGAGGCGGGTGGCACTCTGATCGTGTCACCGAACTGTGATCCACATGTCATTTCCGCAACAAAGACAGCGCGGATGCAAAGCTATCCGGGTGTGATGACGCCGACCGAGTGCTTTGCGGCCCTCGCGGCTGGCGCCGACGGGTTGAAGATCTTTCCTGCCTCGCTGATCGGGCCGGACGGCGTAAAGGCAATCCGAGCGGTTTTGCCAAAGGGTTGCCAGGTCTATGCCGTGGGCGGTGCAGGGCCGTCGAACTTTGCTGCCTGGCGCGCGGCGGGGGTCGATGGCTTTGGTATCGGGACCGCGCTTTATGTGCCCGGCCTGTCGGCGGAAGAGGTGACACAGCGTGCGACCGCCATCGTGGCCGCCTATGACGAGGCATTTGCATGACAGCCATTCATGATGCGCGCCGGTGCGAGCTGGGCGAAGGCCCGCTGTGGCACCCGGAACGTGAACAGTTGTTCTGGTTCGACATCCTGACCAACCGCATGCTGTCGCGTCAAGGAGACGACTTGCTGGAATGGAAGTTTCCCGAACAGGTGTCGGCGGCCGGCTGGGTGGATCGTGATACCCTGCTGATCGCGTCGGAAAGCAGCCTGTTCCGCTACAACCTGGTGACCGGTACCCAACGCGTGCTTTGCGCGCTTGAAGACGAACGGCCCGACATCCGGTCGAACGACGGGCGCGCTGATCCGCAGGGTGGCTTCTGGATCGGCACGATGGGCAAGAACGCCGAGGCCGGGGTGGGTGCGATCTGGCGCTTTTACAAGGGCGCGCTGCGCAAGCTGTTTCCGGGGATCTCGATTCCGAACTCGATCTCGTTCATGCCGGATGGGCGCACGGCGCATTTTTCCGACAGTGCAACGCGCAAGGTGATGCGCGTGGCGCTGGATGCCGAGGGTTGGCCACAGGGAACGCCGCAGGTCTGGCTCGACCTGGGCCCCGACGCGGGCGAACCGGACGGGGCCGTGGTGGACAGTGCGGGCAACCTGTGGCTGGCCGAATGGGGCATGGCGCGGGTCTGTTGCTATGCGCCCGACGGGACAAGGCGCCATGTCGTGCCGACCGGGGCTGCGCAAACCTCTTGCCCGGCGTTCGGTGGCGCGGATCTGTCAACGCTGTTCATAACCTCGGCCCTGCAAGGCATGGACGCGGCGGCGCGCGCCGCCGAACCGCAAGGCGGGATGACGTTTTGCGCACCCGTCCCGGCCCGAGGCCAGGCCGAACACCGGGTGATCCTGTGACCGTCGCGCGGACGCTGGGTGTCTGCTATTACCCCGAACAGTGGGACGAGAGCCTGTGGGCCGAGGACGCGCGGCGTATGGCGGCCCTTGGCCTGACCTGGGTGCGGATCGGCGAGTTTGCCTGGACGCGGATGGAACCCGAGGATGGTCGGCTGGATCTTGGCTGGCTGGACCGTGCAGTTGCGGTTCTGGGCGGAGCCGGGTTGAAGGTGGTGCTGGGCACGCCCACTGCCACACCCCCGCGCTGGATGCTGGCCAAGCATCCCGACATGTTGGCGCTGGACCGCGAGGGGCGACCGCGCGGCTTTGGCTCGCGCCGCCACTATTGCTTCAGCCATCGCGGCTATCGCGGCGAATGTGCGCGGATCGTCACAATCCTGGCCGAACGCTATGGCCGCAACCCGCATGTCGCGGCCTGGCAGACCGACAATGAGTATGGCTGCCATGGCACGGTCCTGAGCTATTCCGACGCCGCGCGCGCGGCCTTTCGCGACTGGCTGGCCCAGCGCTATCAAAGCCCGCAGGCATTGAACCGCGCCTGGGGCAACGTGTTCTGGTCGATGGACTATGCAGGGTTCGACGAGATCGACCTGCCGAACCTGACCGTGACCGAACCGAACCCGGCGCATGTGATGGCCTATCGCCGCTTTGCCTCGGATGAGGTGGCCACCTTCAACCGGCTGCAGACCGAGATCATCCGGCGTCATTCGGACGCGCCGATCGCGCACAACTACATGGGCAACGTGACCGAGTTCGACCATTTCGCGGTCGGGGCCGACCTCGATATCGCCAGTTGGGACAGCTATCCGTTGGGCTTTCTGTCCGATCGCCTGCCGGTCAGCGCCGAGCACAAGCGGACGCATCTGCGGCAGGGCGACCCCGACATGCAGGCGTTCCACCACGACCTCTACCGGGCCGTGGGTCGGGGGCGATGGTGGATCATGGAGCAGCAGCCGGGGCCGGTAAACTGGGCACCCTGGAATGCCGATCCGCTGCCCGGCATGGCGCGGCTTTGGGCTTGGGAGGCGTTCGCCCATGGCGCCGAGGCGGTGTGCTATTTCCGCTGGCGACAGGCGCCCTTTGCCCAGGAACAGATGCACGCGGGTCTGTTGCGCCCGGATTCCGTGGCCGCCCCCGCGCATGATGAGGCCCAGCAGGTGGCGCGCGAACTGGCTGCGATGCCCGTGGCTGCAACCGGCCCCGCGCCCGTGGCAATGGTGTTCGACTATGCCAGTGCTTGGGCCTGGGACACCCAGCCGCAGGGGCGCGACTTCAGCTATTTCCGTCTGATGCTTGAACTTTACAAGGGGTTGCGCAAGCTTGGCTTGTCGATCGACATGGTGCCGCCCGATGGCGATGTGGCGCGCTATGCGCTGGTGCTGGTGCCTGGGATGATGACCCTGCCCGAGGCGCTGAAGGCGGCGCTTGTGGCCCGCAGTGGCGTGACGATACTTGGCCCGAGGACAAACTCGAAAACCGCAGAGTTCGCCATTCCGCTGCCCTTGCCACCAAGCCTGCCGGGGTTGGATTGCACCATTGCCCGTGTCGAAAGCCTGCCGCCCGACATCGAGGTGCCGCTGGAAAAGGGCGGCGCGATCCGCCACTGGCGCGAAAAGCTGGAAGGCGATGCCCGCGTGACAGAACGCGCGAGCGACGGCTGGCCGGTGCGGATGGCGACTGGCGGGCTGCACTACCTTGGGGGCTGGCCCGACGAGGTGGCATTGGACCGGATCCTGCGTGACGCGGTGGCGCAGGCCGGGATCACAATCGAGCCGATGCCGGACTCGCTGCGCTGCCGCGACAGTGGTGGGCGGCGGTTCTACTTCAACTATGGCCCGTCGCCTGTCCGCCATGCCGGCGTCACGATAGACCCGGCCGGGGTCCACTGGACCGACCTGTGATCAAGCGTGATCGCCGCGCGACGAAACCGGATGTTAAGAGCCGGTATGTCACGACACTGAAATGCCGCCGACGCTAGCATAGGCGGGCGTCTGATTGCGGAGAATGGGTGTGCGATATCTGGCCTTGCCGTTTCAACTTCGCTACAGCGCGGTCACGCTGGCTTTTATGGGCATCTTCATCTTCGCCGGCCTTGCCTGGCTCTTTCCCGGCTGGGCGTTGTTCTACACGATCTTCGCGCTGATTTCGGTCGCTCTGGTGGCGATGGGGATCCGCGATCTGATCCAGACGAAGCACGCGGTGCTGCGCAACTATCCGATCACGGCCCATCTGCGGTTCCTGCTCGAATCGATCCGCCCTGAAATGCGGCAGTATTTCTTTGAGGGCGAAAAGGATGGGGCGCCCTTTTCGCGCGACAAGCGCGCGATTGTCTATCAGCGCGCCAAGAAGGATCTCGACAAGCGGCCCTTTGGTACCCTCTACGATGTGTATGACGAGCAATACGAATGGCTGCACCATTCGCTGGCCCCCAAGCCTCCGGCTGAAATCGCGGCGATGCGCGTGGTGATCGGGGGCGCCGGCGAGTGCACGAAACCCTATTCGGCGTCACTTCTGAACATCTCGGCGATGAGCTATGGCGCCTTGTCTGCCAATGCGGTTCGGGCGCTGAACAAGGGGGCGCATCTGGGCGGTTTTGCGCACGACACCGGCGAAGGCGGCGTCTCGCCCTATCATCGCGAACATGGCGGAGACCTGATCTGGGAAATCGGTTCGGGCTATTTCGGCTGCCGCAATCCCGATGGCAGTTTCAGTGCCGAACGCTTTGCCGAAGCGGCACGCGATCCGCAGATCCGGATGGTGGAGTTGAAGCTGAGCCAGGGCGCGAAACCCGGTCATGGTGGTGTGCTGCCTGCGGCCAAGATCACCGAAGAGATTGCGGCGATCCGCGGTGTGCCGATGGGCGAGGATTGCGTTTCGCCCGCAGCCCATTCGGCCTTCGATACGCCTGTCGGCCTGTTGCAGTTCATTGCCCGGATGCGCGCATTGTCCGGCGGCAAGCCTGCCGGGTTCAAGCTGTGCATCGGCCATCCCTGGGAATTCATGGCGATATGCAAGGCGATGGTGGAAACCGGAATCACCCCGGATTTCATCGTCATAGATGGCAAGGAAGGTGGCACCGGCGCGGCGCCGCTGGAGTTCATGGATCATATGGGAATGCCGCTGCGTGATGGTCTGACCTTTGCGCACAATGCGCTGGTTGGCTGTGGCCTGCGCGACAGGGTTAGGCTGGGCGCCTCGGGCAAGATCATCAGCGCCTTCGACATGGCCCGCGTCATGGCTTTGGGCGCGGACTGGTGCAACGCCGCACGTGGCTTCATGTTCGCAGTCGGCTGCATCCAGGCACAGTCCTGTCACACGGGCCTGTGCCCGACCGGCGTCACCTCGCCCGATCCGCTGCGTCAGCGCGCCCTCGTGGTGCCCGACAAGGCGGAGCGGGTGCGCAACTTTCATAACAACACCATTCACGCGCTGGCGGAACTGGTGGCGGCGGCGGGGCTTGATCATCCGGGTCAGCTTGGACCGCACCATTTTCTGCGGCGCGGCGCGGCCGACCGTGTTGTCAGCTATGCCGAGCAGTACGAGCGGTTGCAGCCGGGCGAACTGCTGGTTGCCCCGGAAACCAGCCCGCATCGCTATGCCGAGGCGTGGCGCGCCTCGCAGGCCCACAGCTTTGCGATGTGTGCCGCGGAAGGCGGCAGTCTTGGCTTACGTAAGGCAGCCGTTGCCTGACAGGCGGCCAATCGCCCCTTGCTGTTACGCCGGTGGTTTGATGTTCTGGGGCGCGCCGCACAGACGACCCCGAGTTGCCCCTCAACGAACCGGAGACACCCCTTGATCCCCTCGACAGAGACCGTCGCGCAGCGCGCCGCCGATGTGCTGGCAAAACGGCTTTACGCCGCCGGCTGCCGCCATGCCTTCGGAATGCCGGGCGGCGAGGTGCTGACCATGATCGACGCGCTTGAACAGGCAGGGATCCGCTTCGTCCTGACCAAGCACGAAAACGCAGCCGGCTTCATGGCCGAGGGCGTGCATCACCGCACCGGTGCGCCGGGCATCCTGGTGGCCACCCTTGGGCCGGGCGCGCTGAACGGGGTGAATGTGGTGGCGAATGCCTTGCAGGACAGGGTTCCGCTGATCGTGCTGACCGGAGCCGTCGATGCCGACGAGGCGCACAGCTACACCCATCAGGTGCTGGATCAGAGCCAGGTCTTTCGCCCGATCACCAAGGCCAGTTTCCGGCTGGAGCCTGGCGCCGCCCATGTGATTGCGGACAAGGCGATCGGCATCGCGACCGAGGGACGCCCCGGGCCGGTCCACATTGATGTGCCAATCAGCGCCGCTGATGTGACTGTGCGATCAGCCTCTCACCCGCTGCGCCCCGCAGCCGCCCCAGTGGCACCGGCGGCGGGTCCGGACCTGGACCGCGC
>JBGSQL010000150.1:0-14333 GCA_041738105.1 Rhodobacter sp.
TTCGTGCCGCCCGTGGTGATCCTGTCGGGCGGCGAAACGACCGTGACCCTGCGCGGAACGGGGCGGGGCGGGCGGAACAGCGAGTTTCTGTTGGCGCTGGCACTGGCGGCCGAGGGGGTGCCCTTTGCCGCGCTGGCGGCCGATACGGATGGGATTGACGGCTCGCAGGACAATGCCGGGGCTTTTGCAGATGGGGGCTCGGCGCAGCGGCTGCGGGCGCTTGGGGCGGATCCGGCGGGCCTGTTGGCCGCGAATGATGCCTGGGGTGCCTTCGATCGTCTGGGTGATCTGTTCCTTACCGGACCGACTGGCACGAATGTCAATGATTTCAGGGCGATCCTTGTCCGTTGAAGCTGTCCCCGGTGGCCGGCAATGCTGGGTATTTGTGCCGAAAAGAAACCGGGGTGGGGCGCCCTGACAGGTCGCCGCTCGGTCGTTGGGCAGGGGGCTTGACCTGTCGGCATGGATCGAAATAAAGTAACCAAACGGTTACTAAAAGCTTGACTTCGAGATAGGCTTGGCGGGGCAGGATCAACGACAAGTGCTGAAAGGGAGGCTTGTGGCATGAGACAGGTTGCATTGGTCACGGGCGCCGCGCGCGGGATCGGCCTTGCCGCGGCCGAGGCGCTGGGCCGTGAAGGGTTTGCGGTTGCCCTGAACGGGCTGCCGGGGGATGCCCAACTCGACCAGGCGGCGGCGCAACTCGGCTCGCAGGGCGTGCCCGTTCTGGTGGTGGCCTTCGACGTCGCTGATCCCGGCGCGCACGCCGCGGCGCTGGAGCGGGCCGAGGCCGCGCTGGGACCACTGACCACGCTGGTCAATAATGCGGGCGTGGGTGTGTTGTCGCGTGGCGACGTACTGGACGTGACCGAGGCCAGCTATGACCGGTGCCTGACAGTGAACGCGAAGGCGATGTTCTTCCTGTCCCAGGCATTCGCGCGGCATCTTCTGGCGCGGCCGCGCGATCCGGCGCTGTTTCATGCCATCGTCAACGTCACCTCGGCGAATGCGGTGGCCGTTGCGGTGCAGCGCGCGGAATACTGCGCGTCAAAGGCGGCGGCGGCAATGATCTCGAAGGCTTTCGCGGTGCGACTCGGGCCCGACAACATTGCTGTTTATGACGTCCAGCCGGGGCTGATCGCCACCGAAATGACGGCGCCAGTGATCGACAGCTACCGCCAGCGGGCACAGGATGGCCTGACCCTGTTTCCCCGGGTCGGTGCGCCCGAGGACATCGGGCAGATCATCGCGGCTCTGGCGGCCGGGCGGCTACCGTACACCACGGGGCAGGTGATTTCAGCGGATGGCGGGCTCTTGGTGCCGCGGTTCTGAAGGGGGGGGCGATGAAGATTGCATTGCCGGACCGGCAAGGCCGGATGACCGATTTCACGCTGACCGGCACGCCGCTGCCCCGCGCAGTCCTGGGCGCGCATTCCGCGCGCGTGGTCTATGCGGCGGCCCATGTGGTGGCGGATCCTTTCACAGCGAATGATCCATCCGGGCGTGCGACAATCGACTGGGACGGGACGTTGGCCTTTCGCCGCCATCTGGCCGACCTGGGCCTTGGGATTGCCGAGGCAATGGATACGGCGCAGCGCGGCATGGGGCTCGATTGGCCCGGCGCGCTAGAGTTGATCACGCGAACCCGCGCGGACCTGCCCGAGGCGCGGGTGGCGAACGGCTGCGGCACCGATCAACTGGGGCCGGGGCCGCACACGCTCGACGCTGTGCGGCGCGCTTATCTGGAGCAGGTTGAGGCGATCCAGAGGGTCGGCGGGCGGATCATCCTGATGGCCTCGCGCGCGCTGGTGGGGGCGGCACAGGGACCGGATGACTACATCCGTATCTATTCCGACGTGCTGGCCGCCTGCGACGATCCCGTGATCCTGCACTGGCTGGGCGAGATGTTTGACCCCGCGCTTGCCGGCTACTGGGGGGCAGCAACCTTTGAGGCGGCGCAGGAAACGGCCCTCGCCGTGATCGCGGCGAATGTTGCAAAGGTTGAGGGCATCAAGATCTCGCTGCTCGACAAGGACAAGGAGATCACGATGCGCCGCCGGCTTCCGGCGGGCGTCAAGATGTATACCGGCGATGACTTCAACTATCCGGAACTGATTCAGGGCGACGATCTGGGCTACTCTCATGCCTTGCTTGGCATTTTCGACCCCCTTGCGTTGGCGGCAGCCCATGCGGTGGCGAAGCTGGACGAAGGCGATGTCGCCGCGTTTCGCGCGACGCTCGATCCGACGGTGCCGCTGGCGCGGCTGATCTTCCGCAGCCCGACGCAATACTACAAGACCGGCGTGGTCTTTCTGGCCTGGTTGAATGGGTTTCAGGACCACTTCATCATGCTGAACGGGGCGCAGGCGATGCGGCCGTTGCCGTATTTCACCGAGGCGTTTCGCCTGGCGGATGGGTGCGGGCTGCTGCGCGATCCCGACCTGGCGGTATCTCGTATGAAGCGGCTGCTGGCTGTGTACGGCGTATGATGCGCGACTTCGCGAACGATACTTCGGCGCTGGCGCTGAATACGGCAAGCCTGGGCCATAACCTTGCCGGCCATGGCGCTGGCTGGCCTGTCGAGCGCGTGATCGACGCCTGCGCGGCGCGCGGCTTCGGCGGGATTGTGTTCTGGCGGCGCGAGATCGGCGCAAGGGCGCAAGAGATCGGCGCGCGGGTCAGGGCCGCAGGGATGGAGGTTGCGGGTCTGTGCCGCGCGCCCTTCCTCGTGGGGCCGCTTGCTCCGGTCGGGCGGTTGGCCGTGATGGAGGATTTCCGCGCCGCGATCGACATGGCGGCAGCCCTTGAGGCAAAGGTGCTGACCATCGTCGTGGGCGGGATCGAGCCGGGAACCAAGGGCGTGGGCGACAGTCTGAAACTGGTTGCCGATCGGGTGGCCGAGGCCGCACCCCATGCCGCGGCGGCCAATGTCCGGCTTGCGCTTGAACCGCTTAACCCGGTTTACGGCGGGGATCGGTCGTGCCTTGTGACCTTGCGCGATGCGGTGGACCTTTGCGACGCGATCGGGGTTGAAAACGTGGGTGTCGCTGTCGATGTCTACCATGTATGGTGGGACACCCAACTTGCCGCCCAATTGCAGCGCGCCGGAGCGTCCCGGATCTTTGGCTATCACCTGTGCGACTGGCTGGCGGAGACGCGCGATGTGCTGCTTGACCGGGGGATGATGGGCGATGGTGTGGCCGATCTGAAGGCGATCCGCCGGGCGGTCGAGGCCGCAGGCTACGCAGGGCCTTGCGAGGTCGAGGTTTTCTCGGCAGCAAACTGGTGGCTGCGCGACCCGGCCGAGGTGCTGGATGTGATGGCCGCTCGGTTTCGGACGGTTTGCTAGTGGCGAGCCACCGGCGCTTGCAGCCGTTGCAGCCGCTCTGGCCCTTCGCCAGCAATCCGCCGCAACAGCAGCTTGGCCATTTCGTGTCCCGCCTCGGCGATATCCTCATAGATCGCGTCCATGCGCGGGCGAAACAGGTCGAACACCTGCGATGTCTGCTTGGCGACCAGATCGACTTCGCGCCCGAGTGTCAGGCCGGCGTCCGCTATGGCGGCATTTATGGCGATGGCAGCGATCTCGCCGGGGCAGATGATGGCATCCGGGGCGTCCACCTCGGCGAGCCGGCGCGCGAAATAGCGATTCAATCGATCGGGTGGGGTGTTCAGATCGACCCCGGTCGGGATCTCGAAGCCGACGCCGGTTTCCCGAACGCCGCGCTGGAACCCCTCGGTCAGGTGGCGGGCGAAGGTGAAGATGGGCGCAGGCGGCAGGATGCAGATCCGCTTGCGGCCTTTTTCCGCAAGGTGGCGAACGGCCATGTAAGCAAAGGTTTCATTGTCATAGTCAAACCAGGCGTGCGGAGTCGCAAGCTCGGTCCGACCATGGGTGACGAAGGGGAAATCTTGCGAAAGCAAGAACTTGACCCGGTCATCCTGCGGCCGCGTGCGGGCAAAGATGATTCCGTCAGCCAGCTGGTTGCGTACGATATGCAGGATCGGGCGCATCGGATCTTCGTCAAGATCGTATTGCGCGATCGAGATGTGATAGCGCGTGCCGCGCAGCGCTTCGGCGATGCCTGCAATCATCGAGCCGGAAAAGCCAAGGATCTCGCTGTGCGGATCAAGCACGAGGCTGATCACTTGCGTGCGGCCAGTGCGCAGGCGCTGGGCGGCCCTGTCTGGGATATAGCCGATCTCTTCTGCTGCGCGGGTCACCGCCTCGCGCGTGCTTGCGGCGATGCGCGGGTCATTGGCCAGCGCGCGTGATACGGTGGTCACCGCAAAGCCGGTCAGCGCGGCCAATGTGCGCAACGTGGGCTTCAATGGCCGCTCGGCACGTTGCTTATCCATGCTGTCCTGACCCAACCCGCCCCCCGTTCCGAGCCGTTCGGAACGTCATAGATGCCAGAAATTTATATCGTTGCAACAGATGATTCGGCAGGCAGGCGCAGTAGCGCCACAAGCCTCGCACGGGATCTATGGAAAGCCTTGTTCTTTCAATACTTTGATTGGGATCATCGGGGTTGACAGCATGGGCAGTTGCAACGTTATAAATTATAAGCCGTGCAAAGCGGCTTTTCGACTGGGAGGTTGACATGACACTGGTAAGATCCCGCCTTATGGCGGCGACGGCGGCGCTTGCGCTGACCGTGGGGGCGGCGTCGGCGGCGGATGTCGAGGTGCTGCATTGGTGGACAAGCGGCGGCGAGGCTGCGGCCCTGAACGTGCTGAAGGACGATCTCGGCACCAAGGCGATCGGTTGGCAGGACATGCCCGTGGCAGGTGGCGGCGGCGAAAGCGCGATGACAGTGCTGCGCGCTCGCGTAACCGCCGGCAACCCGCCGACGGCCGTGCAGATGCTTGGCTTCGACATCACCGACTGGGCTGCCGAAGGGGCGCTTGCGAACCTTGACGATGTGGCCGCGGCAGAAGGCTGGGATGCGGTTGTGCCGGCGGCGCTTCAGGGCTTCTCGAAGTATGACGGGCATTGGGTGGCAGCACCCGTCAACGTCCATTCAACCAATTGGATATGGGCGAACAAGGGTGTGCTCGATGAGTTGGGACTGGCCGAGCCGACCAATTGGGAAGAGTTCGTGGCAGCCATGCAGGCCGTCAAGGACAGTGGCAAGGTCGCGCTCGCGCATGGTGGCCAGCCGTGGCAGGACGCCACGATTTTCGACGGCGTGGTTCTGGCGACTGGCGGGCCCGAGTTCTACAAGAAGGCCTTCATCGATCTCGATCCCGAAGCTCTGGGGTCGGACACGATGATCGAGGCGTTCAACCGCATGACCACCTTGCGCGGGTTTGTGGATGACAACTTCTCGGGGCGCGACTGGAACCTTGCCTCGGCGATGGTGATCAACAACGAGGCTGCGTTCCAGATCATGGGTGACTGGGCCAAGGGCGAGTTTCTGAAGGCAGGCAAGGTGCCGGGAACCGATTTCCTGTGCTTCCGTATGCCGGGAACCGCTGGGTCCGTGACGTTCAACTCGGACCAGTTCGCGATGTTCAAGGTTGCGGATGCCGGCGCTCAGGCCGCGCAGGGCGAAATGGCGAAGGCGATCATGTCGCCCACCTTCCAGTCAGCCTTCAACGTGGTCAAGGGATCGGTCCCGGCGCGCACGGACGTGCCGAACGACGCCTTCGACGATTGCGGCAAGAAGGGCATGGCAGAACTTGCAGCGGCGGCGGAAAGCGGCACGTTGCTGGGCTCGATGGCGCATGGCCATGCAAACCGTGCGGCGATCAAGAACGCGATGTACGATGTGATCACGGCGCAGTTCAACGGCGAGTATGATGCGGCGACTGCGGCCGCGGAACTGAAGTCGGCGGTCGAACTGGCGCAATGACGCCTCTGGGGGCCGGTTCGCGCCGGCCTCCGCATTGCGGATCGGGGGAGGGGGCCATGGCATCAGCGCCGGAGGTTGATTTTCGAACGCGCCTGCAAGACTGGCTGCCCAAGCTGGTGCTTGCGCCCTCAGTCGCGCTGATCCTGTTCTTTGTCTATGGATTCATCGCCTTCACGGTGCTGCTCAGCTTCACCGACAGCAAGATCCTGCCATCTTTCAACTGGGTAGGCGCCGAGAATTATGTGAAGCTGTTTCAGTTGAGTGCATGGAACACTGCGATCGGCAACCTCGCCGTGTTCGCGTCACTCTACATCCTGATCTGCACCGCAATCGGCCTGGCGCTTGCGATCTTTCTGGATCAGAAGATCCGGGGCGAAGGTGTGTTGCGTCCGATCTACCTTTATCCGATGGCATTGAGCTTCATCGTGACGGGCACGGCATGGAAGTGGTTTCTCGACCCCGGCATCGGGTTGGAACACACGATGCACCTCTGGGGCTGGGAAAGCTTTCGCTTCGACTGGATCAAGAACCGAGACTACGCGATCTACACGGTGGTGCTTGCGGCCGTCTGGCAGACAAGCGGCTTTGTGATGGCGATGTTCCTGGCCGGCCTGCGTGGGATCGACAACGAGATTTTGAAGGCCGCGCAGATTGACGGTGCATCCAACTGGAATCTTTACCGGCGCATCGTGATCCCGTTGCTGCGCCCCGCCTTTCTCAGCGCGTTCGTGATCCTAAGTCACCTTGCGATCAAGTCCTATGACCTTGTGATCGCGCTGACCGGCGGCGGTCCGGGGCGGGCCACGGAACTTCCGGCAACGTTCATGTATTCGTACACCTTCACCCGCAACCAGATGGGCATTGGTGCATCCTCGGCGGTCATCATGCTGATGACGATCGCCGCAATCATGGTGCCGTATCTCTACGCCGAGTTGAAGGAAAAGCCCTGATGTCCGCCGCAACGCAGGATACCGCGATCCGCACCGGCCGCGTGACACGCGTCTTCATCTATGTCGTGCTGCTGGTCTTCGCGCTGTTCTACCTGCTTCCCCTGTTTGTCATGCTGACCAACTCGGTCAAGCCGCTGGCTGAGATCACCGGTGGCAACATGATGGCGCTGCCCGGGACCTGGACGCTGGCACCCTGGTCCAGCGCCTGGTCAACCGCCCAGATCGGGGTCGAGCCGACCGGACTGCGGCCCTATTTCTGGAACTCGATCAAGATGGTGGCGCCGGCCGTTGCGATCTCGACCGTGCTGGGTGCGCTGAACGGCTATGTGCTGACCAAGTGGCGGTTTCGGGGCGACACGATCCTGTTCGGGCTGATGCTGTTCGCCTGCTTCATTCCGTTTCAGATCGTCCTGATCCCGATGGCACGAACGCTGGGTATCCTGGGCCTTGCGGGCACCACGCCGGGCCTTGTGCTGGTACATGTCGTCTACGGCCTGGGCTTTACCACGCTCTACTTCCGGAACTACTATGCTGCCTTCCCGACAGAACTTGTGCGCGCCGCCCAGATCGATGGGGCGGGCTTCTTTCAGATCTTCTGGCGGATCCTGCTGCCGTCTTCGGGGCCGATTATCGTCGTTTCCGTGATCTGGCAATTCACCAACATCTGGAACGACTTTCTGTTCGGCGCGTCATTTGGCGGGTTGTCGTCGCAACCGATGACGGTTGCGCTGAACAACCTTGTCCAGTCCTCGACCGGGGTAAAGGAATACAATGTGCATTTCGCCGGCGCGATCCTGGCCGCTACACCGACACTTCTTGTCTATATCGTCGCCGGCCGCTACTTCGTGCGCGGTCTGATGGCGGGCAGCGTAAAGGGCTGATCACATGGGCTTTCTCGACATTCGCAACGTGACAAAATCCTACGGTGCCGTGAAGGTTCTGCACGAGGTCGACATCTCGGTGGCCGAGGGCGAGTTTCTGGTGCTGGTCGGCCCCTCTGGCTGCGGTAAGTCCACTCTTTTGAACATGATCGCCGGGCTGGAAGCGATCTCGTCGGGGGATATCGCGATCAAGGGTCGGGTGATCAACGGCGTCCATCCCAGCAAGCGCAACATCGCCATGGTTTTCCAAAGCTACGCGCTTTATCCCAACATGACCGTGGGGCAGAACATCACCTTCGGCCTTGAGATGCATGGCGTGCCCAAGGCCGATCGGGAAAGGGCGATGGCCGAGGTCGCGAGGCTTTTGCAGATCGAACCGCTTCTGGCGCGCAAGCCGGGTCAACTGTCCGGTGGCCAGCGGCAACGGGTGGCGATGGGGCGGGCACTGGTTCGCAATCCTGATGTGTTCCTGTTCGATGAACCTCTGTCCAACCTGGATGCGAAGCTGCGCGTCGATATGCGGACCGAAATCAAGAAGCTGCACCACAAGCTGGGCACGACGATCGTCTATGTCACCCATGACCAGATCGAGGCGATGACGCTTTCGACCCGGATCGCGGTGATGAACAAGGGGTATGTGCAGCAGCTGGGCACACCGAAGGAAATCTACGATACGCCCGCCAACTTGTTCGTCGCCGGGTTCATGGGGTCGCCCTCGATGAATCTTCTGCCCGCGAAGGTGGTCGCGCTGAACGGAACACCCCATGCCGAGGTCGGCGATGCCGATGGGCAGGTTCGGCACCTGCGGTTCTCGGACGCCGCGCTTGCAGGCTGGGTCGGGCGCGAGGTGGTTTTGGGTATCCGCCCCGAGGCGATCACCGATCCGGAAGGCGCGGATCGCAAATCGGGCAACATCCAGGCCTTCCCGAACCGCGTGGGCGTTACGGAGCCGGCCGGATCCGATACGTTCGTAACCTCGACCATCGGGGGGCGTGATTGCATCGCCCGGATGCGCGCCGATGCTGATGTCCGGCCGGGCCAGATGTTCGACTTCGCGATCAACATGGACAAGGCGGTGACCTTCGACCTGGAAACCGAGGTGCGCATCGGTGCCTGAACTTGCGGCGTCGCGGGGTCATACGCCGGCCTGCCAGTCCCGCACCGCGTCCAGCGGCCAGACGAGCATCAGGATGTTCAGCGCCAGACCATCGCGGATCAGCCAGATCGTCAGCGTCTCAAAGCCGATGACAAGGGCGACGCTGGCCCAGAGGGGCAGCACGCGCGCCAGAAGGAAACCCGCAACCATCGCAAGAATGTCAGAGGTCGTATTCAGCACCGAGTCGCCGAAGTAATCGAGCGAGATCGTGACGGCGCGATAGCGCTCGATGATGGTGTCCGAGTTCTCGAGGATCTCCCAACCCGCCTCGATCAGTGTCGCGATCGCCAGGCGCCATCCGAAAGCAAGTCGGCGCGCGACAAGCCACAAGACTCCGTAGAACAGGATGCCGTGGATCACGTGCGACGGCGTGTACCAGTCGGCGATGTGCTGAGAGTTCTCGGCGCTCATCGTCTCGCCATGCCAAAGCTTGATGTACCCGCATTTGCAGATCGGCTCGCGCCCGATCCACAGCAGCCAGAGCGCGGCCGCCACGACGATCAGGGCGGCGATCAGGAAGGGCAGGGCGCGGCGTGTCATGCGGCGATGCAAGCACGGCCCGGAGTTGCGGTCCAGTGGTCACAGTTCATGACAGAGGCACGACATCGACCGAGTGTTCGGTTTCCTGCCGCCCAGAGGCCCTGAGCACGCCCTTGATCGGAGAGACGTCAGAGTAGTCTCGCCCATAGGCTACGACGACATGATCCTCGCCCACCGCGACCGCGTTCGTCGGGTCAAACTCGGCCCAGCCGCAGCGTGTGCCGCACCATGCCCTGACCCAGGCGTGCATCGCGTCCGCGCCTTCCAGCCTCGGTTGTCCGGGCGGGGGCTTTGTGCGCAGGAAGCCCGAGACATATCCGGCAGGTATGCCAAGGCTTCGCAGCCCTGCGATCATGATGTGACTGTAGTCCTGACAGACGCCATGGCGCGCCACAAAGGCCTCGGCCATCGGGGTGTCCACCTCCGTCGCTTCGGGATCAAAGCGCATGTCGCCGTGCAGCGCCTGGCCCAGGGCAACGACGGCATCCAGCACGGTCAGCGTGCCTTGCGTTGCGGTCCGGGCATAAGCGGCCACATCAGCGTCGCGCGGGACCATCGGCGAGGGGGCCAGAAAATGCGCCGGGGCGTCGGGCGCGAGGCTGACGCTGTTGCCCAACTCGCGCGGCAGGTCGTCACGCAGGCTCGGTGGGCCCAAGGGTGCGGGGCCGCGCCGGTCTATCCGCGCCTGCAAATGCAGGTCCACTTCATTGATCGCGCTGCGAAACGCGAAATCGGATACCCGGTTGCCAAAGAAATCTGCCCGATCCGTGCGTTCCGAGGGCGGCGGCTGGATATCGAGATGACCCGCGATCAGCCGCTGCTCGCCTGGCAGATCTGCTGGTAGAAGCCGCGCCAGGTGCCGGCTTCCGATCACCGGACTGGTGTAGCTGTGGGTGATGCGCAGCGTGATGTCGTAGATCATGGAGGATGCCCTACAACAGATACAGATCCGACAGCACCTGCGACAGCCCCAGGATATCCCCGTGCAATTGTTGCAGATCCGTCGTCTGAAGGCTTTCCGGGGTATGCAGCGCCGTTCGGGTCTGAATCGCAAGCGCCTGACGCGAAAATACGGACAGCCGGCCGCTGTCGCCCGCATCGGAAAGGCGGTCAGCCTGGTGCTTGATCTTGCTCAGATGAAACAGGATCGCGCGCGGATTCTGAACATCCAGTGCCAGCAGATCAACCACGCTTTCCCGACTGGCCATGATCGCGTAGCGCTGGCGATGGATCATCGCGGAATCGCCGATCTCGACTGCCAGGTCGAGACTGCCGGTCGCAGCGTCGGGCGCGATGAAGGTTGCAAGCAGGTCCGCCATGGATGCTGCCCGCTCCAGAGACCGCCCGATTGTCAGAAACCGCCAGCCGGTCGCCTGATACATGTTTTCGTGCACAAGCCCGGAAAAACCCGCAACCTTGCGCAAGAGGATCCCCATCGCGAGCGCGGCATCATCGCCCGAAACCACCGTGTCTGCCATGCGCGCCATGGACTTTTCCAGATCGGCGAGTGCCGCCCAGCCATCGACCGAGAAACGATCGCGGATCCGGCTTGCGGCCCCGACGGCACCGCCAAGCGTGCGGATCAGCCCCTCGGGCAGCGGCTGCGCGGGGTCCACGCCATAGCTTTCCAACTTGTCGGCAAGGGTCGAAAGCAGTGCACCGGCCCCCGCTTCGTTGCGGCGGGCATTGTAGGCGCGGGTCAGTCGCAGCAAGCCCTCGGTGCGTTCAACATAACGGCCCAGCCAGAACAGGTTGTCAGCCGCACGGCTGGGCAGCGTGCCCGGCTCGGTTCGGACAAAGGCGGTCTGGGGGCGCGCCAGCATCGTCTCATCCCGGACCGGCGCATCGGCCACAACCCAGACATCTGCCACCGAACTGCCCTGATGCATGGCAATCGCGGTGGTGTCCTGAGACATCCCGATCCGCGCGAACCCGCCCGGCATCACTTGCCAGCCGTCGGGGGTGCGCGCAAGAAAGGCGCGAATCGTCATCGGCCGCGGCACAAGTCGTCCGTTCTGCCAGACGGGCGTTGTCGAGAGGGTGACAAGCTCTTGCCCCACCAGGGTGGACGCATTCGACAAGAGCCAGCTGTCAAGCGGCACGTTGGCGCCGCGCATCTGGCCGCACAGCGCATGGGGCGCGTCCGTCTCGAACGGCAGGCGGGTGGCAAGTGCCGGTCCGATCAGCATCCGGTCTGCATTGGCCCGGACATGCGCAAGTTCGGCCTCCTGCCCGCACCACCATGTCGCGATATTCGGAAGCTTCAGCGGCGCCCCGGTCAGGGCCTCGGCGATCCCCGGCAGAAAGGCCAGCATCGCCTGACTTTCCAGAACGCCTGCGCCCAGGGCGTTCACGAGCGTGACAGTTCCCGCCCGCAACGCCGCGACCAGGCCGGGCGTGCCAATATAGGACGCCTCGTTCAGCTCCAGCGGATCGGCCCAGGCGGCGTCCAGCCTGCGCCATAGCACGTCGATCGGCACGGCCCCGGACACGGTGCGCACCTTGACGGCGTCATCCTCGACCGTCAGGTCCCCGCCCTCAAGCAAGCTCAGGCCAAGATAGCGCGCAATGTAGGCGTGCTCGTAGTAGGTATCCGTCATCGGTCCGGGCGTCAGGATACCGACCTTCGCGCCGGACCGGACCGAAGCGTCGCCTTGCAACCCGTTCAATGCATCGCGAAAGGCGCGAAAGAAACCCGCCAGACGCTGCACGTTGGATGTTGCAAACACCTCGGAAAAGACGCGTGCGGCGGCAACCCTGTTCTCCAGCGCGAAGCCTGCCCCCGATGGGGCCTGCGTGCGATCCCCCAGCACCCACCAGCGGCCATCAGGCCCACGGCCGATTTCAAAGGCGATGAAATGCAGGAAATGCCCCGACCTTGGCCGAACACCGACCATGGGACGAAGCCACTCGGGGTTCTCGGCGATCACGCTGGCAGGCAAATGTCCGTCAGCGACAAGACGGTTTTCGCCGTAGAGATCGGCCAGCACCGTCTCCAGAAGGTCGGCGCGCTGGATCAACCCGTCGCTTATCTTGGCCCACTCGGCCTGCGGCATCAGGATCGGCAGCGGGCTGAATGGCCAGTCGCGCGTCGAAAGGCCGGTTGCGCCGTAATTGCGAAAGAACACGCCCGCATCGCGCAGGTATTGCGCGCCTCGCGCAATGTCCCGGCTGATCTCGTCAGGGGTCAGACGGTCGAGATGGGCAATCAGGCTTGTCCAGACCGGACGCATCACTCCGTTTGCGTCCAGCAGCTCGTCCGGAACACGGGGCAGAGTGCGATACGCTGACAACAGCCTGCCTGCCAGCGACCGGGGCTGCGCCTTGGGCATGGTCAGAGCCCCGGTGGCCGGCGCAGATCGAGCGTCATCGGAAACTCCGGATGCGGCATCTCGGCGGCCGGTTCATAGGCGCCGGGGGTGTGGCCATGCGGTTCGAACCGCGCAAGGCGCCGGGCCTCGGCCTCGTTCCCGTTGACGGGGAAGGTGTCGTAGTTGCGCCCTCCCGGATGGGCAACATGGTAGACGCAGCCGGCCAGGGCACGGCCGCTCCAGGTGTCATGGATGTCAAAGGTCAGCGGCGCGTTCACCGGCAGCACCGGGTGCAGCGCCAGCGACGGTTGCCAAGCCTTGTAGCGCACGCCTGCCACGGCGACACCGGCTGTGCCAGTCGGCACCAGCGGCACGCGCCGACCGTTGCAGGTTACGGTATAGCGGGCCGGGTCGGTGGTGGTCAGCTTCACCTGCAAACGCTCGACCGAGCTGTCCGTGTAGCGCACGGTTCCCCCGATGGCGCCGGTTTCGCCCAGAACATGCCACGGCTCCAGCGCTTGGCGCACCTCGAGGTGTGTCTCGCCGATCTCGATCTCGCCGCAGAACGGAAAGCGGAACTCGGCCTGCGCCTTGAACCAGTCCGCCTGCAGGGCAAAGCCGTGGTCGGACAGGTCGCGCAGAACGTCGAGGAAATCCTGCCACACGAAATGCGGCAACATGAAGCGGTCGTGCAGCGCCGTGCCCCAGCGGGGCAGGCTGCCGGTCGCCGGGCTGGCCCAGAACCGCGCAATCATCGCGCGGATCAAAAGCTGCTGGGCAAGGCTCATGCGTGGATTGGGCGGCATCTCGAAGCCCCGAAACTCCACCAGACCCAGCCGCCCGGTGGGGCCGTCGGGCGAATAGAGCTTGTCGATGCAGATCTCGGCGCGGTGGGTGTTGCCCGTGACGTCGATCAGCAGGTTGCGGAACAGGCGATCGACCAGCCAGTGCGGAACCGGACGGTCGCCCGGTCCCGGCACCTGCTTCATGGCGATCTCGAGTTCGTAGAGCCCCTCGTGGCGAGCCTCGTCGACGCGTGGCGCCTGGCTCGTCGGACCGATGAACATGCCCGAGAACAGGTACGACAGCGCCGGGTGATGCTGCCAGTAGGTGATGAGGCTTGCGAGCAGATCGGGTCGGCGCAGGAACGGGCTGTCGGCCGGCGTCGCGCCACCGAGCACGATGTGGTTGCCACCGCCCGTACCGCTGTGGCGCCCGTCGATCATAAACTTCTCGGTGCCGAGCCGGCACTCGAAGGCTGCGTCGTAGAGCCGGGTGGTGGTGTCGACCATCTGCCGCCAGCTGCGGGCGGGATGGATGTTGACCTCGATGACGCCCGGGTCGGGCGTCACCTTGATGACGTTGAGGCGCGGGTCGTAAGGCGGCTCGTACCCTTCGATGTGGACGGGCTGGCCGAGCACGCGGGCCGTCTCTTCGATGGCGCCGACGAGGGCGGCATAGTCGGCGGCATTCTCCAACGGCGGCATGAAGATGCACAGATGCCCGTCGCGCGGCTCGATGGCCATGGCGGTCCGCACCGAGCCGGAGATCTCGTTGAAGCTGACAGGCGGCAGCGGCGGGGCTTCCAGCGTCACCGTCCGGCGCTGGCGCAGCAGGGCGGCGCGATCCGGGAGCGG
>JBGSQL010000036.1:0-8319 GCA_041738105.1 Rhodobacter sp.
TCTGCTGACCGGCGGCACCGGGTTTCTGGGCCCGTTTCTACTGTCGAACCTGCTCGGCTTCAGCACCGCCCGCCTGCGCGTGCTCGTGCGCGCACCTGATCCCGCCGCCGGGCGGACTCGGCTGCTTGAGGGGCTTTGGAACGCGCGCCTTCTGACGCATCAATGCCGGCACTGGATCGACCAGCGTGTCGAGGTGATCTGCGGAGACGTCGCGCGGCCCCGGCTCGGCCTGCCAGACGCGCAGTGGATGTCACTGGCGGCGCAGGTCGATACTATCGTGCACAATGCCGCGATCGTCGACTATTCTCTGAATTACAACGTGATGAGGCGCGCGAACGTCGCCGGCACAAGGGAACTTCTGGATCTCGCCCTGACGACCAACCGGAAACGGTTTCATCACATGTCGAGCACCATCATTTTCGGCTGGTCCGTGAAAGAGCGCCTGCTGGAAACCGATGCGAACGGAACCATGACGGGGCTCGATTTCGGGTATGCCCAGACCAAATGGGCGGCCGAGCAACTTGTGATGAGCGCGCGCGAATCAGGTCTGGATGCCAAAATCTACCGCCCCTCGTTCGTGACGGCCTCTACCCGGGGCGTGGGTAACCTAAGCGACATCGTCATTCGCATCCTGGCCTTCATGATCAACAACCTGGTGGCGCCGAAGACCATCAACCAGATCAGCTTTCTGCCCGTCGATATCGCGGCCAACAACATGGCCGCCCTGATCACCGATCCCGACCTCGATCATTCGACGTTTCATGTGACGGTGAACGACTACTACAATCTCGTCGATATCACGTCGACGATCACCCGCGAGTACGGGATTCCGTTCCGCTACGTCGAGATCGAGGACTTCGTGCTGGAGATGCGGCGCCTGTGCACGGAAGACGACCCGGTCTTTCCCCTGCTCGATTTCGTGATACGCGCACGCAAGAATTTCGCGGCCATGCAGCACAAACGATACAGCAACGACCATTACCGAGCGGCGCTGGCCAATACCGGGCGCGGCATGCGCGATGCGACCCTCAGCGAAACTGTGGCCGGCCTCATGTTGTACATGAGCGGCGAAGGCCTGATCGCACCGGATGGTGCTGGCATGTGTGGACGGCTCCGTTTGTGCAAGGATTGATTTGAGCTTCTGTTGATCTTGCGGGGTGCGGTCATGTGTCCGGCCTGTTGGCGCGGTGCATGTGACCGCTGGCCCTGATGAAGTCCGCATGTCGGGTCCCAATCAGACTAACGAGCTGTAGCGCCCTGCCGCATCAGCAGGTCGCGCGAACGGTGCAGGACACGCGAGAACACCCGGGGAACCCCGGGACATCTCCTAAATTTCTGACTTTTCTCGGTTTTCATCGAGCAGAGCGATCTCGAACTGAACGTCGCTCTACTCAGGAGTGCCGCCTACGCCAAGGCGCACCGCCATCCCGAACAGACCGACAGGACGATCTGGGAGGTGTTCGAGGCCGAGCGGCCGCATCTCGTTCCTTACGTCGGGCCCTTCGACGGCTTCCACAGCGTGCCGGCCTCGGTCTCCAAGACCTGCACGGTGCGGTTCGACACCAACAAGTATTCCGTCATGGCCACTGCAGTCGGGCGGCCGGTCGATGTCCATGCCTATGCCGACCGGATCGTCATCCGGCAGGATGGGGTGATCGTCGGCGAACATACACGGGCCTTTGGCCGGGGTCAGACTGTCTATGATCCGTGGCACTATGTGCCTGTTCTGGCGCGCAAACCCGGCGCACTGCGCAATGGTGCGCCGTTCCGGGACTGGGTCCCGCCACAGGCCATGGCCGCGATCCGGCGCAAGCTGAAGGGCAGCGACGATGGCGACCGGCAGATGGTCCAGATCCTGACCTGCGTGCGGGACGACGGCCTGCAGGCTGTCGAGGCGGCCTGCCGTGAAGCCCTCGATCAGGGCGTCCATTCCGCGCCGGTCATCATCAATATCCTTGGGTGGCGTTCTGTGGCGCGCGATTGGGCTGCGGAACAGGGCTACGACCGCGACCTTGCGGAAATCGCTCTGGCCCATGTCGTCGGCAGCGACGTCGAACGCGCCTATCGCCGGGGCGACATGCTCGACCGCAGGCGCGCGATGGCCGAGGCTTGGGCGCAGTTCCTGACAGGCGGCAAGGCTGCCAGCGTAGTGCCCTTCCCGATGAAGGAAGTCGTTGGCGGATAAAGGAAAAACAGGCATCCATTGGACGCCTGTGGACCCATTGGAATCTGAGTGCATGTGAGAGGAGAACGCACTGACGGATAGTTCGGTCATCGCAACAACGAGGACCGAACAATGACCTTCACGCCGCTCGAAACCTTGATGCGCCGCCCTGCCGTTCAGGCAGCTACCGGCCTTTCCCGTTCCGGCGTATACGCCGCTATGGCGCGGAACGAATTCCCGAAACCCCAGAGGGGCTTTGCTACCGCCTCGCATGTGTTGTCGAACGCGTGGAGGAAAATCATGCCGAAGCGTGATCACCGGGGGCGCACAGGTGCTCAATCGGCCCGGCCCGGCAAAGCGGGCGGCATCGAGGGGCAGTTCATCGCACATCGAATAGAGATGTTGGAGAGTTCGGCGTGGTCGTCCTTGACCTTCGCTGCGCGCCGCATCCTTGACCGCTTGGAAATCGAGCACGCACACCACGGCGGAAAGGAGAACGGAAACCTGCCGTGTACCTATGAATATTTCGAGCGGTTTGGGGTGCGTCGGGCTTCGGTAGCTGCCGGTATCAGGTCGCTGGTCGCGGCAGGGTTCGTTGAGGTCACCCATTCAGGTCGCGGTGGCAACGGCGAATTCCGCGACCCGGCCCGGTATCGCCTGACCTACCTGAAAACATCAAAGGCCAACGAGACTGACGAGTGGCGGAAGATCACTTCCCCCCAAGATATAGATAGTAGGAGCGAAAATGCGCCTGGTCCTGTAGGCGCGAAAACGCGTCCGGTATCGCCACTCAAAAGGAGCGAAAACGCGTTCGGTGTCAGACGCGAAATCGCGTCCGGTATCCTGAAAATGAAAGGTTCGTCAGATGGTTGACGTAATCCGATTTGGGCCGTTCTTCGTGGCGCAGACCCCTTGTTCGGAAGTGCTGGCCGAGGTTCTTTCCGCTGCATCGGCCCGCACCTTCGCAACCGAGGGGGCGCGCAGACAGTTCGTCACGAGGAACTTGCAGGCGCGAGGTCTGATTATCAGATCGCTTGCGATGGCACGGAACAGCCGATATCGGGCCGCAGAGGGCCACCGGGCATGATCGGTCGGGACGGCCCGCCCGCGCGATAGTCCACCCCTTCCCTACCTTCTGCGTGCCGTGGCGATGCTGGGGCCCTTTTTCTATTGGCAGAGTGGTCGCGGCTGTCGAGTTGACCGCCTGTCGCCTTATCGGGGGCTGCACATGCTTGTATGCCCGTCCGGCTCGCTAGGAGAGGGAGGAGAGGCCTTGTGGGGCTTTCACTTACCTTGTGCGGCCCGGAAAGGGGGATGCGGCCCTGTGGCGGGCGTATGCGCTGTTTCGGGGCGCCGTTTGGGCGAGCTGCTGGTCGAGCAGAAGGCGACGGTGGGGTTAGCGACGGGAACGCGCGGGCAGTTGTATGGCGGAATGCTTCTGGCGCTACCGTATTGGAAGGGCCAGAGTACAGATCCCCGACGCTCGCGGAGGTGCGCATCGACTACAAACTCTCCAGCCATGCGCAAAAGGTGGCGATGATAAGGGCATTTACTGCCCGGCTTTCATATACTGCAGAATGTTGTCGGGATCGTCGCAAGAGTACGTCTCGGATAAAGGACTGTCGTCGTCACTCTGATGAGCACTCCGATAAGTGGTTAGCGTAAGTCGGTCGCCATTCAGGATAAGAACGTCCCAATAAAGAACCGTGCGATCGGAATACGCCGCACTGACGTCAATCTCAGGAAGCGGTAACTCATGCCAAAGGCAGAGTTCTTGGGCAGACGGATAAGACTTCCCACCTTCGCAGCTATCACCGGCTTCCATGAGATACCCGCGCTCCATGATCACCAAGCCGTTGTGAATGGAGCGCACATCGAAGCTGGGTACGAATCACCGATCCAGTTCTGCAAGCTCAGATTGTAGAACAGTTTCTGCTTTAACCTATGGGTGCGCGCGAGTGTCGGCGCGGTCGCGCTGGGGTGCGAGAACAGAAGAAAATTGACTGTGGGCCACTGCAAGTCGCATCGATTGCGGCGTTTTTTGGGAACAGCGGAGGCTTTTTGTTGCAGCGTCACCCACTCCGTGCAACCCTCATTCTACACAATAACATTTGTTGGGGGTTCCCATGCTTAGAACGTTCACACTTGCCTCCGTGGCGGCGCTTTCCTTCGCCGGTGCGGCAGATGCTGCTACACTAAATGGAACATTCGCCATTGATATCTATCAACGCACAGACGCAACCAGTGCAGAGTAAGACGCTACTGTAGCAAACTTGGCGGCAGCAACGTTGCTAGACTCGATCGTCTACACTGGCAGCCTGGATTTCGGAACTTATGTGGGCGACACCACTACCATCGGTGGCTGGCTTGCAACCGGCGTCGGCGGTACTGTCTTTGGTCTAAATCCAGCAACATCAATTCTGCAGTTGAGCAAGGCAGACATAAACGACGGCACGGCGACCACAACTTTCTTTGACATTGTGGGCCTGTTCGCGTCTGGGTTCAGTTCCATCATCAGCCACGACGATGGTATTTCGGTCTACGACGATGGTCTCGAGATAGCGAGCTCAGCAGCGCCGACTACCGTCATCGATACCGCAGTTAATGGCTTTGGCGGTGGAACGTGGCGATTGATTTATGCCGCAACGAATAGCGATCCGTCTGTGCTCAAAGTCACAGGCGACGATCTTCCAACTACCGTTCCGCTGCCTGCAAGCCTTCCACTGCTCCTAGCTGGCGTTGCTGGGATTGGACTGCTGCGCCGTCGCGCTCGTTCCTGAAAACACGTCGGCTTCGGCTGAGGGGCAGCGTTCGCGCTGCCCCTTTTCAATTCTGCTAGGTGCATGCGGGGCAAGAGGCGGCCACGGACCTAGTAAGGCCAACGCTGCCTACAAGCACGGCGGCAGGACCCAGGAGGCGCAGGACGAATGGCGCTGGGCCAGAGAGCTTATCCGCGGGGCGCAGGAGATGGACGCGCTGTTGCGAAACTCGCCGGAAAGCACCCAGAGATTGCCCCAACGTTGATGTGCGAGCCATTCGCGCAAGTTTTTGATGAGCTTAACCCGTCTGTGGCACCCGATTTACAGGAGCACGCGCATGCCACAGCCCGACCCCGGCGGCATTGAATTCGAGGAACATGAAGGCGTCGGGTACACCCTGTTCATCTCCGGTGCGTTTTTCGGCAAAGGGAACATGAAGCACCGCCGTGCCCGCGCGATGGCAATCGACCAGAACATGCGGTGGGGACGCTGGAGCTGTTGGCACTGCCACCAGCCGGTTCCAATCCAGAAGCGGGCCGATGCGCGGTACTGTGGCGAAACCTGCCGCAAGAAGAACGCAAGGAGACGGCGGAGCGAGCGGCTATGACGGCTTTCGGTTTCTGAGCTGGCAAAGCCCTCTGATCGTGCGGGGCAGTAGTCACTCCTGCATGCGCAGCTTCCGGCAACTTTGTCACATTGGCGGCAGACGATACTCGGCAGTTTTTCCGGCGATCATGTGCGTGTATCATGGGAGAGCAACCTGAGAGAACCGGCATGCAGCCACAGGCTTGGTACTTCAGAACGCCGCAAGGCATCGCCCACGGGCCCAGCCATACTGAATGGCAAGCCCAGGTTGAGGCTGGGCGGAAAGCTGCGAAGCGGCCCAAGCTTGAGCCTGAGACGGCGGCCATCATCTGGCGGTCACTGGCGAAGGGCGGTTGGAAGGTGGGGCACAGCCACACGAAGCTGATCCCGCCCCCCTTATTTCTCGTTCAGTCCTCGGTTGCTTCACCAGGGCGGCGGTAGGTGTAGCCGGAAGGGGCTTGTACCTGCCGCGCATCTACATGCACGGCAACCGGCGACACCTTCGCGTCACTCGCCAGAAACTCGACCATGCGAGCCCTGATCGCCTCGCTCTTGGAATTCATCATCAGGTCAAGTGCCACCTCAAGCGCCCGCGCCTGATACAGCGCCCGCCTGGCCTTCACGTCGCCCACAAAGCGCGCCTGCACTTCTTCCAGATACGAACGGACGGGCACACGCTTCATCGCCTTGTGGTAGCCTGCCGGGCTCATTCCGGCGCGCTGGCAGGCGGCGACGATCGAAAGCCCCTCGGTCACGTGCGCTTCGATCGCAGCGCGAAGTTTGGCTGAGAGACGGGCGGGGCGGGGCGGAAGCGCGATTAGCTTGGACATGCCCCCAGCCTAGCCCGAGGATGCGCCCGCTCAAATGCCCGGCACGGGGCGCGGCCCCGCCCGACCCACTGTGCGAGCCGCAGGGACCGCGTTGCCCTTGCGGGCCTCACCAGGGGGCAGTCAGTCCACGCAGGGCACTCTGCGCACCGCTCCTGCGCTCTGCGGCGCGGTCGGCGGATGGGACCAGCGGTCACCACTGAAATGAAAAATTAAAAAACCGCGCGAGGCCAACACGAGTATGCACTGCGGGCCGCCCGATTTTTCCCCCGCCCCCCTATCATCGAGGCCCCCCTCATACAGTGCCGCAGATCGCTGACGGAAGGGGGCCAGCCGAAACATGACCGGCCCCTGATTGGGTTTCAGCCTTCGACCTCGGCATGGGCACGGGCCACCAGCGCATCCTGCGCCTCGCACGCAACCTCGTTGGTGGGATCGCTCGTCATGCGGAGCAAGCCATCTCCCCAGTTTCACGATTCAGCAAAGAAGTTCGCTCCCAGTCGCAGAAGATCTAACGCGACAGATGCAAAACCTTAACGCCTTGGCCGCAGAAATTTATTATTTTTCATTACGTTACAGAACTTCACCAAAACCGCACAGTCATCAGCTTCGGAGAATATCGGCCGTGAGAGACGCCTTCTGGCCATCTTGGAGGCCGGGCCGGTGCTCAGCCCTACCCGCATAACCCACGAAAACAACGGAAAAATCCGGCCTCAGCCGGATGGGGAGAACACTTTCGCGGGGGCAAGTGGCGGAGAGAAAGGGATTCGAACCCTTGAGGCGGTTCCCCGCCTACACACTTTCCAGGCGTGCGCCTTCGACCACTCGGCCACCTCTCCGTCTGCGGGTGTTTAGCCCGGGGCCCGGGGGAGTTGCAAGAGCGGGGCGCCGCAATTGGCAACCGGACTTGGTTCAGGACGCGCGTGCAAGAGTTCGCCCTTCTTGCGGCAGCACGACCAGCCTCGAGGCTTTGCTGACCAGACGGCATGGCGGTGTCACCAGCGCCCCTCGCCGGGTTGTTTCATCGGGGCCGCAAGACCCTTGCGAACGTGCAGAGGCCTTCGACCAGCAGCCTCGCCCTGGGCGGCTCTCGATCGGATATCCCGCCTGCCACGCCAGCCCAGGGCAAGTCTGATCGCCTTGCGGGACCTCTTCGCGACGTCACGACCGGAGAGCGTATCGGTCGGCTTCCGCAAAGGCGTCGATCACCCGCGTGCCCGCCTTGATCCTGGCGCCATGCTCGACGCCGGCCGGAATGAAATAACTCTGTCCCGGTCGGTAGGTCCTTGTCTCGGCACCGATCGTGAACTCGATCTCGCCCTCGATAACGCTCCCCCATTGCGCCCCGTGCGCGTGGGTTGGCAACGTCATGTCCTTCAGGAAGGTAAAGAACACCACCAGACCCGACTCCGACCGGAGCGCGGCCGTCTGCACCACGTCATCGGGGAAAGGCACGTCAATGCTTGGAAATGCGGTGATGAAGTCCGGATAGGGCATGGGTCTGTCCCGTGTCACGCGGATAGGGTGGGCCCATCCTGATCTCGGTAAGGTATACCTGCGCGCAGTGCTGTTTCAACGGTCGGATTGCCTCGCTTCGAGTTCACCCAGACCAGACCTCAGAACCTGGACACGGGCGCCGGCCGATGCACTGAAATAAAACATCATGGCCGCACCCCGCCCGGCCATCGCCCCACACCCCCCTTGCCCTCCCCCGCCACATCGCCATGCTCGCCGGCATGACGCCCCTGCCCGACCGCCGCATCGCGCTGATCGATATCGCCCGTACCGGGGCGCTTCTCGGCATGGCGACCTTTCATCTCGTGTTCGATCTGGAACTGTTCGGCCACCTGCCCCCTGGCACGACCGCCCTGCCCGGCCCCTGGGCGTATGTCGCGCGGCTCGTCGCGGGCAGCTTCCTGTTTCTTGCCGGCGTCAGTCTTGTCCTGGCGCATGGCAACGGCATCCGCTGGCGGGCCTTCCTGCG
>JBGSQL010000076.1:0-5196 GCA_041738105.1 Rhodobacter sp.
ATGCGCCCGCCGACGCGCCGCGCTATGCGGTGGCGGTGGTGGTGGAACACGGCGGTGGCGGATCGCTGGCGGCGGCCCCGATCGCACGCGATGCGCTGTTGCGCGCGATGAATGACGGCATCCCGCCGCTGTCGGCCTATCCGTCGAGCCAGCGCAACCGGATCGAGACGCAGCACAAGAACCTGAAGCTGCGCCCCGCGGATCCGGATGCGCCCGACCTGACGCGCGCCTGAGGCCCGGCCATGAGTTTTCTGGAATATCAGGTCAAGACTGTCCCCTCGGGCATCCGCAAGGTGCTTTTCCTTAACTGGGGGCTTGTCTTGCTGCTTGTGGCGGTGGCGTCGATGGGCTTCCTGATGCTGTATTCGGTGGCCGGGGGCAGCTTGCAGCCCTGGGCCGAACCGCAGATGAAGCGCTTTGCCGTAGGCTTGGTGCTGATGTTCGTGATCGCGATGGTGCCGATCTGGTTCATCCGGAACATGGCGGGTATCGCCTATGCGCTGTCGGTCCTGTTGCTGCTGGGGGTGGAGTTCTTCGGGTCGGTCGGGATGGGCGCGCAGCGCTGGATCGACATCGGGCCGCTGCGGTTGCAACCGTCAGAGTTGATGAAGATCACCCTCGTGATGATGCTGGCTGCCTACTATGACTGGCTGGACCTGAAGAAGACCTCGCGGCCGCTGTGGGTGATCGTGCCGGTCGCCCTGATCCTGGTGCCGACGGCGCTGGTACTGATCCAGCCCAACCTTGGCACGGCGCTGATGCTGCTGATGGGCGGCGGTGTGGTGATGTTCGCGGCCGGGGTCAGCCTGTGGTACTTTGCGGCTGTCATCCTGCTGGGCGTCGGGGCCGTCGCGGCGGTGTTTTACACCCGCGGCACGGAGTGGCAGTTCCTGCACGACTATCAATACCGCCGGATTGACACGTTCCTTGATCCGACGACCGACCCGCTGGGCGCGGGATACAACATCATCCAGGCGCAGATCGCGCTGGGATCGGGCGGCTGGTCCGGCAAGGGATTCATGCAAGGCACGCAAAGCCGGCTGAACTTTCTGCCGGAAAAGCATACCGACTTCATCTTCACCACGCTGGCCGAGGAATTCGGCTTTGTCGGCGCGTTTTCCTTGCTGATCCTGTATGGCCTGATCATCTTTTTCTGCCTGGCGTCGGCGTTCCAGTCGAAGGACCGCTTTTCGCAACTGCTGCTGATCGGGATCGGCTGCACGTTCTTCTTCTATCTGGCGGTCAACCTGTCGATGGTGATGGGCATGGCGCCGGTGGTGGGCGTGCCCCTGCCCTTCCTGTCCTACGGTGGATCGGCCATGCTGGTGATCATGGTGGCGTTCGGCGTGGTGCAGAGCGCGCATGTCCACAGACCGAGGTGACCGGGTGATCAACGTCTTCTTTGCGGCCGATCCGACCGAATGGGACAACTACCGCGATGACCTGACCGAGGCGTTGGCCGAGGTGTCGGTCAAGGCGCGGCTGTCGAACCGGGCCGACGATCCGGCGGCGGTGGATTACATCATCTTTTCGCCGGGCGGCACGATTTCGGATTTCACGCCTTATACCCGGACCAAGGCGGTGCTGAACCTGTGGGCCGGGGTCGAGAAGATCGTCGGCAATACCACGCTGACCCAGCCGCTGTGCCGCATGGTCGATCCGGCGATGACCGAAAGCATGGTGGAATGGGTGGTGGGCCACACGCTGCGCCATCACCTTGGGATGGATACGCATATCCTGGGCCAGGACGGGATCTGGCGGAACGACACCATGGGGCCAAGCGACGCGCTGCCCGCCATCGCGCGCGAACGCACGGTGACGATGCTGGGATTGGGCGAGTTGGGCCGTGCGGTGGCGCAGGCGCTGACGGCGCTGCACTTCAACGTCCGGGGCTGGAGCCGGACACCGAAAGAGGTTGCCGGGGTGCGCAGTTTCTCGGGCAAGGCGGGGCTGGATGAGGCGCTGCGGGGCGCGCATTTTGCCATCCTGCTGATGCCCTACACGCCCGAGACGGAGAACATCCTGGATGCAGGGCGGATGGCGGTCATGGCGCGGGGGGCCTTCGTTCTGAACCCCGGCCGGGGGCCGCTGATCGACGATGCGGCGCTGTTGGCGGCGCTGGACAGCGGACAGTTGCGCCATGCGACCCTGGATGTCTTTCGGGTGGAACCATTGCCACCGGAGCACCCGTTCTGGGCGCATCCGAAAGTTACGGTGACGCCGCACATCGCGGCGCAGACCCGACCGGTGACCGCAAGCCGGGTGATCGCCGAGAACATCCGCCGGGCCGAGGCCGGTGAGCCGCTGCTGCACCTTGTCGATCGCGCGCGCGGCTATTGACCGACACATAATTGCCCCCCAACCGGTCGGGAACGGAACAGACGGCCTGCGCCGTGCTGCCAGACTGACGCAAAATCGAGGGGCGGCATGCACTACGCGACGGGCGTTGCACTGGTTCTGGTGGCAGGACTCCTGTGGTCATTCATGGGGCTGGCCCTGCGCCAGGTCGAGGTGGCGGGAACCTGGGCCGTGCTGTTGTGGCGATCCGTCGGGGCGGTGCCGGTGCTGTTCGCCTTCATCGCCTGGCGGTCGGGCGGGCATCCGCTGGTGCGGATCCGGCGGGTAGGACTGGCGGGGGTGATCGGCGGGCTGAGCCTGGTCGCGGCCTTTGCCGGGTCGATCTACGCGATCCAGACCACGACGGTGGCGAACGCGGTCTTCCTGTTCGCCGCCTCGCCCTTTTTTGCCGCGCTGCTGGGCTGGCTGCTGTTGAACGAACCGGTGCGTCGTGCGACCTGGATCGCGATTGCGGTGGCCGGGCTGGGGATGTTCGTGATGGTGCGCGAGGGTCTGGCAGCAGGCGCGATGCTGGGCAATCTGGCCGCCCTGCTTTCGGCGCTGGGGTTTGCGGGCTTTACCATCACGCTGCGCTGGGGCCGGCTGGAAGACATGATGCCCGCCGTGGTGCTGGGCGGGCTGTTCTCGATCGCGCTGGGTATGCTGGTGCTGGGCCTGCGCGGCGAGCCGGTGCTGGTTCCGCCGCGCGATATCGCGGTGGCGATCGGGATGGGGGCGGGGCTGCTGGCGACGGGGATGGTGCTCTACACGATGGGCAGCCGGGTGGTGCCGGCGGCGGAACTGACGCTGCTGTCGATGGTCGAGGTGATGCTGGCCCCGGTCTGGGTCTGGCTGTTCCTGAACGAGACGGCGACGCCCGCGACCTTTGTCGGGGGCGCGATCCTGCTGGCGGCGATCATGGGAAACGCCCTATCGGGGGCGCGGCGCCGGCCCGTTCCTGCGGCCTGAGACGACGGAAGGTGCAGCGGGTGCACGCATCGGGGGTTTCCAAGGCGGCAACGGCTGTCATAGTTTGTCACACAGCAGAGATGCAGAGTGGAGACGGCCATGCTTCCTGAACGCAGGCTGGCAGGATTGATGTGGGACGGGGTGGCGGCGCACCGCACGCCCTTCGAGACGCGCAAGCCGGAATTCGGCGGGGCGATCGGGCGCGGCTGACCGCCGCATCCGCGCCATGGCCGGCGTGCAAGCCCGGCCCCCTGCCCGCCTTGCGCGGGCCCCTTCCACAAAAATGACATAGGGCACCACACATGCCAGCAAACATGACATTCGACGCATTGAAAGCCGCCGTCGAGCGCGGCGAGATCGACACGGTTCTGGTGGCCGCGGTCGACATGCAGGGCCGCCTGATGGGCAAGCGGTTTCACGCGCAGTTCTTCCTCGACGGCGGGTTCGAGGAAACCCACTGCTGCAACTACCTGCTGGCCACCGACATGGAGATGACGACGGTCCAGGGCTACAGATCGACCGGCTGGGCGGCAGGCTATGGTGATTATGTGATGAAACCGGACCTTGCCACGCTTCGCCCGCTGCCGTGGCTGCCGGGCACCGCGCTGGTGCTGTGCGACCTGCTGGACCATCACACCCACCAGGCGGTGCCCCATTCGCCCCGCGCCGTGCTGAAGGCGCAACTGGCGCGGGCCCGTGCGATGGGGTTTCAGCCGTTCATGGCGACCGAGCTGGAGTTCTACATCTTCGAGAACGCCTATGAGAGCATCCGCGACAGCCTGCGCGACCACGGCAGCATCCGCGATCTGGTCCCGATCAGCGCCTATAACGAGGACTATCACCTGTTCCAGACCACCAAGGAAGAAGAGGTGATGCGGGCGGTGCGCAACGGGCTCTATGGCGCGGGCATCCCGGTGGAATGCTCCAAGGGCGAGGCCGAGGCAGGTCAGGAAGAGGTGAACATCAAGTATTCCGATGCGCTCGACACGGCCGACAATCACACGATCGCCAAGGCCGCGATCAAGGAAATCGCCTGGTCGAAGGGCCGCTCGGTGACCTTCATGGCGAAGTACGATCACCGCCGCGCCGGATCATCGAGCCATGTCCACCAATCGCTGTGGACGCTGGACGGCAAGCCCGCATTCCGAGACCCCGAGGACCGGCAGGGCATGTCGCAGGTGATGCGGCAGTTCCTTGCCGGGCAGTTGGCCCACGCGCAGGAGATCACGGCCTTTCTTGCGCCCTACGTCAACAGCTACAAGCGGTTCTGCGTGGGGATGTTCGCGCCCACCAAGGCCGTCTGGTCCACCGACAACCGGACTGCAGGGTTCCGCGTCTGCGGTGCAGGCACCAAGGCGGTGCGCGTGGAATGCCGGATCGGCGGGGCCGACCTGAACCCCTATCTGGCGATGGCGGCGCTGCTGGCGGCGGGCCTGGACGGGATCGAGAAGAAGATGGAGCTGGAGCCGGAGATGACCGGCGACATGTACAGTGCAGGCGATGTGCGCGAGATCCCCCAGACGCTGCGCGAGGCGGCGGCGCTGATGCAAGGATCCTACATGCTGCGGGCGGCCTTTGGCCCCGAGGTGGTCGACCATTACCACCGCGCGGCACAATGGGAGATTTCCGAGACGGACCGCGTGGTCACGGATTTCGAGGTTGCCCGGCTGCTGGAGCGGGCCTGAACGCCGAGGGGCGCGCTGCAATCAGCGCGCCCGCAATTTCCTGCGGGCCGGAACCTGGCCTGCACCCTGCCGATGAGGACGACATGACCAAGACGATCCAACTGATCTCGCCCGTGGACGGGCGGGTTTACCTTGAGCGGCCTACCCTGACGCTGGAGGCCGCAAAGGCGGCGGCCGCGCGGGCCAAGGCGGCACAACCGGCCTG
>JBGSQL010000083.1:0-22583 GCA_041738105.1 Rhodobacter sp.
CCACGGTCGAGCGCGCCTTTCGCGACGCGGGCTATCTGCCCGGCGTGGTCGAGCGTGACCGCAATCAGACCGAGTTCACCCGCACGCTGGAGGATTACCTTGCCATCGCCGCGTCCGACGAACGGGTGGCCAAGGGCCGCGCGGCGCTGGCCCGGCACGGCGAGGTGCTGCGCCGGATCGAGGCGCGCTACGGCGTGGAACCACAGGTGGTCGTGGCGGTCTGGGGGCTGGAGAGCTTTTACGGCGAACGGCGCGGCAGCGTGCCGGTGGTCTCGGCGCTCTCCACCCTTGCCTATGACGGCCGGCGCGGCGCGTTCTTTGAAGGCCAACTGGTGGCGGCGCTCAAGATCCTCCAAAGCGGTGACGTGACGCCAGAGCGGATGACCGGCAGTTGGGCCGGGGCGATGGGACATACGCAGTTCATTCCGACGTCCTATCTGGGCTATGCGGTCGATTTCACCGGCGATGGGCGGCGCGACATCTGGTCGGACGATCCGACAGACGCGCTGGCCTCGACCGCCGCCTATCTGGCCCGGTCTGGCTGGACGCGCGGCCAGCCCTGGGGGGTGGAGGTGCGCCTGCCGGCCGGGTTCAACACCGTGCAGACCGGGCGGGACAAGACACGCAGCCCGGCCGACTGGGCGGCGCAGGGGGTGCGCGACATGGAGGGTCGTGCGGTGCCCGATCATGGCGCGGCGTCGATCCTGATCCCCGCCGGGTCCGGCGGACCTGCTTTCATGGTCTTTCGCAACTTCACCGTCATCACGCGTTACAACAACGCGCAGAACTACGTGATCGGGGTTGGGCACCTTTCGGACCGGATCGCTGGCGGCCCGCCGGTCCGCGGCCGCTTCGGGCCCGATGCCCGCGGCATGACGATCGACGACCGGCGCGAGCTGCAGCGGCGCCTGACCGCCGCAGGGTTCGATACCGAGGGCTCCGATGGGGTGATCGGCAAGAAAACCCAGGCGGCAATCAGTGCCTATCAGGCCAGCGTCGGTCTGCCGGTGACGGGCGAGCCCTCGGTCGAGTTGCTGGCGCGCCTGCGCTGATTGTGCTTCCTCATGCTTCTTCTGTTCACAAGTATCCCACGGGGGTGCGGGGGGTGTGAAACCCCCCGCCTTTCGGCCCAGGGGTGCGGGGGCGTGTAAGTTGCTGGAAATAAAGATAAATCATATTCTTATGGTAGTTGTATCCGCTAAATATCCGTAAACGCCGAGTTAACTCCCTGTGCCTGCCCGCTCTGGCTCGACACCTTTTGAGAACCGATAGCCGCCGCACGACAGCGTCCCACATGTGCCCAGCGTACCGGACGCCGGCCCAATCCAAGGACATGCTGTTCAAGCCGATCCGTCTCTTTTTGATCGACGGGGCCCTGACGGCACCGGGATTTGGTTGGCCAGAAGCCTGTCGTGCAACCTGGCTGCTCGGTCATGGTGTCTTCGTCGTGACCCTGTCTCAGGATAGCGACGACCTGTTGGCGGTCACCGACCTCGGCATTGGCTGGTTTAGGGATAACAACATCTTCGACAAGGCCAGCGTTCGGATCGTGATCCGGCACTGGAAAATGATCGCGACGGGGAACAGCCGGCAGATGTGGGAAGCCTGCGTGTCGGCGGACCACATCCACGAGGCGACGGAGAGAAAGTGGGCGCGACGGGTCAGCTGGAATGTCTACCAAAGAGGCTCACCCGCATTCAGTGATCCCACTGATGCGCCATGCTGGCCTGACCCTTCCGGGAAAGCCAACTGCCATGCTGAACAGGGCCATCGACCCTCGATTGCTGCCGTTCCTGGCGGAGAGATTTGCCCTCGGCCGACACAGCGAACACGGCCTCGCGCACTGGTTCCGGGTCCGAACCAACGGCCGCCTGCTTGCGGCAGAAATAGGCGCGCAGACCTATGTCGTCGAGTTCTTCGCGCTCCTGGCATGACACGCAGCAGGATCAGTCTGTCCCTTCTCTGGGGCATTCCCACATCCTCAAATTGGCTCGAACGCCGCACCTGAGGTACCCTAGGCAAGCCGGTCAGCCGGTGGATTGCCGGATCAAGAGTTCCGGCGAAATGGCGATGCGGGCGGGGATGTCCTGGCGGCCACCCAGCACGTCAAGGATAAGCTCGGCGGTGCGCGCGCCGATGTCGCGCGGGAAGGGGTTGATCGTCGTCAGCGCAGGAACGGCGATGCCGGCGATCTCGTAATCTCCGAAGCCCGCGATCCATAGCCGACCGGGAACATCGATTCCGCGTCTTTGGCATTCGGTCAGGGCACCGAAGGCTGACAGGTCGGAAACGCAGATGACCGCCTGGGTATCTGGCAGGGTTTCAAGAAGGCGGTCCATCGCCTCGGCCCCTTCCCGCATCGAGATGGGGGGAACGCCGGCAGCTATCAGCCGGGTCGCGTCCAGCCCGTGCGCCTGCATGGCAGAGATGAATCCGGCGCGGCGGTCTGCGCCGCGTGTGTCACGGGTGGTATCGCCGCCAATGAAGGCGATGCGCGTAAGGCCCTGAGCGACGAAGTGATCCACCATGGCGCGCACGGCACTGGCGTTGGAAAAGCCGACAACGTGGCCGATAGGATCCGCGGGCAAGTCCCAGGTCTCGATCACCGGGACGCCGGCGTTTTCTAGCATCCGCCGGGCACGCGGGGTATGCCGGCCGCCAGTGACGACGATGGCCTCGGGGCGGCGGCGGAGGAACTGCTCGATCAGACGTTCTTCCTCGGCCATGTCATAATCGGTATAGCCCAGAAGGATCTGCAGCCCGCGCGGCTTCAACCCCTCGGACAGTCCGCGAACGGTTTCGGCGAAGTTGGCGTTGTTGATCGAGGGGATCGTGACAGCGATGAAATCCGTCCGTTGCGACCGAAGGCTGGAGGCCGTGCTGTCGAAGACATAGCCAAGGTCATCGGCAGCCTTCAGGATCGTGTCGCGGGTAGCCTCGCTGACCGAGCTGTCTTTTTTGAACGCCCGGCTGACCGTCATCGGCGAGACCCCGGCAAGGCGGGCGACATCGGCCATGGTCGGGGATTTGCGGGCAGTGCTCATATGGCCTTGGTATCGTTACCGCGCATGAAAATCCAGCTTTGCGGATCAGGTTGGGGCGAAGCTGAGGGCGGTGGTCACGTGGTGGTGGATGCGCCCGGTGAAGAAGCGCGCGAGAACCCCCTCGGTCGCGGCACGGCCCTCCTTGCGGATCGGGTGGTCAAGAAAGGCGTCGAGCGTGGCGCGGTCGGGCCAGTCGATCGCAAGGATCAGCGGAAACTCGGGCGCGCCCTCGTCACGGTCGTCGGCGAAGGTGACGTGGATAGCCAGCGCATCGGGAAAACGACGCCATACAGGCAGGATCTCATTCAGGACAGCGGCGCGGAACGCTTCGGTCTGGCCGGGGGCGACGGTGCCTTCGAACAGGGCATAGCGGGTTATCATCGGGGAAGGTCCTTTCGCGGTCCTCAGATACTTTTCTTGACGGAGAAGAATTCCATCACAGCGGCCTGATCCTCGCCCCCAAGACCGTGAGAGGTCAGCATCCGGTGAACCTCGGCGCAGAGGGCGGTCAGGGGCATCGGCGTGTGGGTCAGGCGGGCAAGGTCGGCGGCGCCGTTCAGGTCCTTGACCATGTTGTCGATGCGCCCCGTTCGGCGGTAGTCGCGGGCAGCGAAGCGGGGCATGTATTCCTGCAGGATCGCGCTGTCGGCGCGGCCACCCTTGAGCGCCTGTGGGATCATGGTGGCATCGACGCCAGCAGCCTCGGCCAGCGCGGTCGCCTCGGCCACAGCGAGGAAGCCAAGGCCGCAGAGAACCTGGTTGATCAGCTTGGTCGTCTGGCCGGCACCGGGCCCACCCATCCGCGTCTGGTTCGAGGCGAGGCTTGAAAGGATTGCCTGAGCGGCGGTCACATCGTCAGGCGCGCCACCTTGCATCAAGGTCAGCTCACCCGTCGCGGCCTTCGGGATGCCGCCGGACAAGGGGCTGTCCACCCAATGCAGGCCTTTTGCGGCAGCCTCGGCAGCAAGCGCCCTGGTGGCTTCGGGATCAATCGAGGACATGTCGATGATCAGGGTGCCAGGGGAGGCACCTTCCGCGACACCGCCCGGGCCAAAGACTGCAGCACGGACGATATGGGGGGCGTTCAGCGACAGGATGACCGCGCGCGCACCGGTCGCGGCGGCGGCAGCAGAGGGGGCTGCGGTTGCCCCGGCAGCGACCAAAGGAGCGACCTTGGCGGTATCAAGGTCAAAGACCGCCAGTTGCGTTCCGGTTGCCACCAAACGTGCGCCGATGGCACTGCCCATGGCACCTGCACCGATCAGCGCGATCTTGTCGGTCATGGGGTCAGTCCTTGCGCTGCGGTGGTGACGATGGCATCCAGCGGCTGGTCGATGTCGATGACGAGTGCCTCATCGGGTCCCGGAACCTCAAGGGCGGCGAACTGGCTGTCGAGCAGGCTGGGTGGCATGTAATGCCCGGTGCGGGCGGCCATGCGTCCGGCGATCAACTCTCGGCTGCCGGTCAGGTGGATGAACCGCACCGGCCCGCCCGCGCCCAAACGCAGCCGGTCGCGGTAGGCAAGGCGCAGGGCCGAACAGCCGACGATGACGGGGGCCTCGCTGGCCAGAACCCCGGCCACCCGGTCAAGCCAGGGCCAGCGGTCTTCATCGGTCAGGGGGATGCCCACCCGCATCTTTTCCACATTCGCGGGCGGATGCAGGTCGTCGCCGTCACGGTAGGGGATGGCATGGCGCGCAGCCAACCCCTCGCCGACCGAAGACTTACCGCAGCCTGACACGCCCATGATGACGATACGATGGGTCACAGCGATGCCGTGATGCCGCCGTCGACATAAAGGATGTGGCCGTTGACGAAGCTGGCGGCATCCGAGGCCAGGAAAATGCAGGCGCCTTGCAGTTCCTCGACGCGGCCCCAGCGGCCTGCCGGGGTGCGCTTTTCCAACCAGGCAGAGAAGGTCGGGTCGGCGACAAGGGCCGCGTTCAGGGGCGTGTCGAAGTAGCCGGGCGCAATGGCGTTGCAATTCAGCCCGTATTTCGCCCAGTCGGTTGCCATGCCCTTGGTCAGGTTGCCGACGGCCCCCTTGGTCGCTGTATAGGGCGCGATGGAGGGGCGGGCGAGGGCAGTCTGCACTGAGCCGATGTTGATGATCTTGCCCCTGCCCCGCGCGATCATGTGGCGCGCGACGGCCTGGCCGACATGGAACACGCTTGCGATGTTGGTCTGGAGGAGAAGCTCGAAGGCGTCGGCGGGGAAATCCTCCAAGGGTGCGCGGTGCTGCATGCCGGCGTTGTTCACCAGGATGTCAATGGGCTTGCCTGAAGCCTCGAGCGCATCTACGGCGGCGCGAACGCCTTCGTGGTCGGTTGCGTCAAATGCCAGCGTCTCGGCCCCCGGAATGCGTGCGGCGGCGGCGGCAAGCCTGGTTGCATCCCGGCCATTCAGCACCACCTGTGCGCCGGCTGCTGCCAGACCTTCGGCCAGGGCGAAGCCGATGCCTTGCGAGGACCCGGTGACCAGTGCCCGCCGCCCTGTCAGATCGAAAAGCCGGTATCCCAAGGTCTGCGTCCTTTCACTTTGCTCTCGACAAGAGCGGTCTCGCCTGTTTATGTTATCGTTACCATAACCTGTCAAGACCGATTGAACCAACCATGACCAAGCCCCACATCCTGCAAGTCGGTCCCTATCCGGAATGGGATCAGGTGCCGTTGGACGCAGCCTATATCGTACATCGCTGGTGGGAAGCTGCGGACAGGGACGCGTTTCTGGCCAAGGTTGGCCCTGAGGTCGAGGCGATTGCCACGCGCGGCGACCTTGGGGCGTCGGAAGCCATGATCGCGGCCTGCCCAAAGCTTGAGATGATTTCGGTCTTCGGCGTGGGCTATGACACCGTGCATCTGCCGTCCTGCAAGGCGCGCGGGATCAGCGTCAGCAACACGCCGGACGTGCTGACCGATGATGTCGCTGATCTTGCCGTTGCCATGCTGCTGGCACTGGTGCGCCAGGTCGGGCCGGCCGAGTCCTGGGTCCGCTCGGGCGACTGGGCGGCCAAAGGCGTGCCGCCCCTCACCCGCAAGGTGTCGGGCAGCCGGGCGGGCATCCTGGGGCTGGGACGGATCGGCACGGCGATCGGGCGGCGCCTGCAGGGCTTTGGCATGGACATCGCCTACTCCGCCCGCGCCCCGAAACCAGGGGTCGAGGGGTGGACCTTCGTGCCCGACGCGGTGGCGCTGACCGAACGGTCGGACCATCTGTTCGTGGCGCTGGCGGCGACACCCGAAACCCGCCACATCGTCAACGCCCGCGTGTTGCAGGCGTTAGGGCCGGAGGGAACGGTGATCAACATCAGCCGCGCCGCGAACGTGGACGAGGAAGCCCTTCTGGATGCGCTGGAGGCCTGCAGGATCGCCGGCGCTGCGCTTGACGTTTTCGAGGGCGAGCCGAACCTGAACCCGCGCTTCCTGTCGGCGCCGAACGTGCTTTTGCAGCCGCACCACGGCTCGGGGACAGTCGATACCCGCAAGGCGATGGGCAAATTGATGCGCGACAACCTGACCGCGCATTTCGCCGGACAGCCGCTGCTGACGTCGGTGCTCTAGATGCGGGCGATTGTCATTCATGCAGCCAAAGACCTGCGCATCGAGGATCGGGCCGAGGAAGCCATCGGCCCGGGTCAACTGCGCCTGCGCCTGGCGACAGGCGGGGTCTGCGGGTCGGACCTGCACTACTACAATCACGGAGGTTTCGGCGCAGTCAGGCTTAAGGAACCGATGATCCTTGGGCATGAGGTTTCGGCCTATGTCGAGGACGCGGGCGACACGGGTTTCAAGCAGGGTCAACTGGTCGCCGTCTCGCCCAGCCGTCCTTGCGGCGAGTGCAAGTTCTGCCTGGAAGGCCTGCCGAACCAATGCTTGAACATGCGGTTCTACGGCAGCGCGATGCCCTTTCCCCACATCCAGGGCGCGTTTCGCGAAACCCTTGTCGCCGATGCCAGCCAGTGCGTCGATGCGACCGGCCTCACGCCGGGCGAAGCGGCAATGGGAGAGCCCCTGGCCGTGACGTTGCACGCCACGCTCCGTGCGGGCGAGATGCTGGGCAAGCGCGTGCTG
Organism: Rhodobacter sp.; assembly: GCA_041738105.1. Classification (GTDB taxonomy): domain Bacteria; phylum Pseudomonadota; class Alphaproteobacteria; order Rhodobacterales; family Rhodobacteraceae; genus Aliitabrizicola. The sequence continues at coordinate 7,115 of JBGSQL010000083.1, forward strand.
GTCACCGGATGCGGACCGATCGGAGTTCTATCCATCCTTGCCGCGCGACGGGCAGGGGCGGCCGAGATCGTGGCGACCGACCTGTCGGACTTCACTTTGGCGCTGGCCCGCAAGCTGGGCGCGGACCGGGTGATCAACACAGGGGTCGAGCCAGAGGCGCTGGCTGCCTATGGTGCGGACAAGGGGTATTTCGACGTTCTGTACGAATGTACCGGCGTGGCGGCGGCGCTTGCTGGTGGGATCGCTGCGCTGCATCCACGCGGGGTGATCCTGCAACTTGGGCTTGGCGGCGACATGACCCTGCCGATGATGGCAATCACTGCAAAAGAGCTGGAGTTGCGCGGCTCGTTCCGGTTCCACCCGGAATTCGCCACCGGTGTCAGCCTGATGCAAAAGGGGTTGATCGACGTGAAGCCGCTGATCACCCACACGGTCGCGCTGGATCAGGCGGAATCGGCCTTCCGGCTGGCATCGGACCGGTCACAGGCGATGAAGGCGCAGATTGTCTTTTCAGGCTAGGCAGTAGCGGTTGCGCCGATTGCGGAAAGGGCGGCCTCGGCCACCTCGACATCCTGCGCGCCAGTTCCCGACCCGATGCCGATCCCGCCCAGCAGTACGCCGCCGCGCCAGATCGGCAACCCGCCCGGCAGGCCGGTCATGGTGCCTTCGGTGGCGGCAGCAATGGCAGGGCGGACCGCCTCGGCCAGCGCGGAAGTTGGCTTGCCGGTCGAGGCCGCCGTCTGCGCCTTGGCCCGGGCCGAGCGCAGCGACAGGACCCTTGCCCCTGTCATTCTGAGGACGGCCAGATCGACTGCCGAAGGATCGACGATCACGATGCATTGGGGTTGGCCCAGAGCCTGCGCCTTGTCCGCCGCCGCATGAAGCATGGCGAGTAGTGCCGCATCGGTCAGCCGTTCGGTCGGGGTGGTGACTTGCATGGGTGGGGCCTTTCGGTTTGACGGCTGCATGTGGTAACGATAACAAATACCGGAACGAGAGGGGGCTGTCATGTCATTCTTGGAAGTCCACGACCCTGCCTTTGGGTCCTATGTCCTTGGCAATGCCCCGGTCAAGCGGCTGGCGACCGGGTTCGACTGGGTCGAAGGGCCGGTCTGGTTCGGCGACCTTGGCTGCCTTCTGTTTTCAGACATCCCGAACAATCGCATTCTGCGCTGGACTGAAGAGGGCATCAGCACCTTCCGTGCCCCTTCCAACTATGCCAACGGCCATACCCGTGACCGTCAAGGCCGTCTGGTAAGTTGCGAGCACGGAACCCGGCGGGTGGCCCGGACAGAGTGGGACGGGACGGTCACCGTCCTTGCCGACAGCTTTGGCGGCAAGCCCTTGAACAGCCCGAACGATGTGATCGCGGCGCGAGATGGCAGCATCTGGTTCACCGACCCGCACTACGGGATCATGACCGATTACGAAGGCTTCCGTGCCCAGCAGGAACTGCCCTGCACGGTCTATCGTGTCGATCCCGCCGGAGGGGTCGAGGCGGTGATCACGGACATGGCCTGCCCGAACGGTCTGGCTTTCAGCCCAAACGAATCCCGCCTGTATGTGGCCGATACTGGCCGGATGCACAGCGCAGACCCGCAGATCATTCGTGTCTACGACATGGTAAAGGGGCGGCCGGTCAATGGACGGCACTTTCACACCATCAGTCCCGGCTGCGCCGATGGCATCCGCTGCGACAGCGACGGCAACCTGTGGTCATCAGCCGCCGATGGGGTTCATTGCATTGCCCCGGATGGGCATCTGATGGGCAAGATCCTGGTGCCGGAACTGGTATCGAACCTGTGCTTTGGCGGCAGGGCCAAGCATCGGTTGTTCATCACCGCGACGACCAGCATTTACTCGGTGATCCTGAACCGCAAAGGCGTGCAATGGCCGTGAGGGATTAGCCCGTCGCGCCCGGCTCCAGCCGTGCGGGCACGACGGTCACATCCTGCCCCGGCTCGCCCTTCAGGCGGGCGACCAGCGCCTCGGCGGCGGCTTTCCCGATTGCGGTTGTCGGCACCACGGTGGTCGTCAGCCGGCGGGGCAGGATCGAGGCGGCTTCCATTCCGCCCCACCCTGCAATGCCGATGTCTTCGGGCACGCGAAGCCCACGGGACTGGGCATAGGCCATGCCGCCGATCGCCATCTCGTCATTGTGGAAATAGACGACATCCAGCGCTGGCTGGCGGCTGAGCAGCGTTTCAAGACCATAGTAGCCAGCGTAGAAGCCGGGCGTGTCATGCAGGATCTCGCGTGCCACCAAGGGATGCCCGGCGCGAGAGAGTGTGGCGTCGAAACCTTCCAGCCGGGCGGCGCCCATGGCGTCGGCCTGGGCAAGCGCGCCTACATAGCCCGCCCGCCGTCGCCCGCGCCGAAGGAGGAATTGCCCCATCTCGGCGCCGCAATCGAAATGCGAAAAGCCGACCGACATGTCGATCGGGCTTGTCGTCAGGTCCCAGATCTCGACCACCGGGGCAGCCGCGCTGCGCAAAAGGTCGACCGTCCCCGGCGTGTGGGTGCGACCCGACAGAATCAGGCCTGCAGGACGCCAGGCGATGACCTGGCGGATCCAGGCCTCTTCCTCATCGGCGGAGTGGTTGTTGGCGCCGATCATGAGTTGGTAGCCAAGCCGCGACAGGGCTCGGTCCACCCCATCCAGCACATGTCCGAAAAGGCCCGAAGTCAGCCTTGGCACGCACATCCCGACCAATGTTCCCGCCTGATCTGCCCCAAAGGCCGCCGCAAGCCGGTTCGGCACATACCCCAGTCTTTTCGCGGCCTTGACCACCCGGTCCCGCGTGTCGTCGGAAAAGCCGGTTCCGCCGCGCAGAACACGGCTTACCGTCATTTTGGACACCCCCGCCGCCTTGGCGATGTCCTCCAGATTGGCCTTCATTGACATGCTCGCGCGAAAGTGCCGGCTATCATGTTATCGATAACTTTCTTCTTGACATGAACGGGGCCCGAGACCACGCTAGGCTGCGTTACCGGTAAACCTGACGCAAGATCAGCAACACCGCAACGCCAAGGGAGGACCAGCAATGCACCCGTCGACTGACGGCCTTTTCTTTGATCGCGTCGTCAAATCCTTTGGCGGTACGCAAGCGTTGAAAGGTGTGTCGCTGACGGTTGGCCGGGGCGAGATCGTGGCACTTCTGGGCGAGAACGGTGCGGGCAAGTCTACCCTTATCAAGGTACTGGGCGGCATCCACCGGCCTGACGAAGGTAGTGTGGCGATCGACGGCGTGCCCTATGCCCATGAGGCGGGCAAGGCGGGCGGGCAGAAGGTTGCCTTCATCCACCAGGACCTTGGCCTGATCGAATGGATGAGCGTGGCCGAGAATATCGCGCTCGCGCTGGGCTATGTCCGCCGCGGCCGCAGGATCGACTGGCCGGCGACCGAGGCGGCGGCGGATGCGGCGCTGAAGCTGGTCGAGGCCGAGTTTTCCGCGACGGCCCGGGTGTCCAGCCTGGCCCGGACCGAGAAATCCCTTGTCGCCATTGCGCGCGCACTGGCGGCCAGCAGCGACTTTCTGGTGCTGGACGAGCCGACCGCCAGCCTGCCCGCCGATGAGGTGGAGCGGCTTTTCGCGGCGCTGCGCCCCTTGAAGGCGAAGGGCGTCGGAATGATCTACGTCAGCCACCGGTTGGACGAGATTTTCCGCATTGCCGACCGGGTGGCCGTGCTGCGCGACGGGCAAATGGTCGGGATGCGCCCGATTGACCACACCACGCCCGAGGAACTGGTCAGCCTGATCGTTGGCCGCAAGGCGCGCGAAATTGCACGTCCCGCCGTCCTGGATGGACCGGACATTCTGACGGTCACTGGCCTGGCCACCCCGGCAGTCGGCCCCGTGAGTTTCGCGATCCGCCGAGGAGAGCTTCTGGGCCTAGCCGGTCTGCGCGGCGCGGGGCATGAGGACATCGGCCGCGCGCTGTTCGGGGTGATACCCCATGCCGGGACAGTCAGCCTGGACGGCAAGAAACCTGACCTCGCTTCGGCCCAGTCCGCCATGCGCTCCGGTATCGGTCTGGTCGCGCGGGACCGGATTGGCGAAAGCGTGGCACCGGGGCTGGCGATCCGCGAGAATGCCTTTCTGAACCCCTCGGCGACAGGAAGGCGCATGCTGTCTGTCATGTCGTCGCGCCGCGAAGAGGACATGGCCGAGGCCATTGGCCGGCGTGTCGGCCTGTCGCCGAATGACCCGACCCTAGCCATCGAAGCGCTGTCCGGCGGCAACCAGCAGAAGGTCGTTGTGGGGCGCTGGCTGGACTCGGGCCGCAGGCTTTTGATCACTGAGGACCCGACGGCTGGTGTCGATGTCGGCGCGAAGGCCGAGATCTACCACCTGCTTTATGAGGCGCTTGCCAGCGGGATGGGGGTTCTTGTTGTCTCGACCGATTTCGAGGAAATCGCCGCGATCTGCCACCGTGCCATCGTGTTCAGCCGGGGATTGCCCGTGGCCGAACTCAGCGGCGTCGAGCTTTCCACTGAAACGCTGATTCAGGCCGCTTCGGCCGGTGAAGCTGCCTGAGGGCCAATGCATGCCGGGAATTGAATCGAACGCGGTTGAACCGACGAAGGACGAGCTTCGGGGGCTGACATCGCTGCAGAAAGCGCTGCGGCTGGCACCGACCTACGGGCTGGTCATCCTGATGGTCGGGTTGATCCTGCTGTTCTCGATCCTGTTGCCAAACACCTTTCCGACCATCCTGAACCTGCGGTCGATCCTGAGCGACAAGGCAATCATTGCACTGCTGGCGCTGGCGGCGATGATCCCGATGGTGGCGGGGCGCATCGACCTGACCGTCGGCTATGCGATTGTGCTGTGGCACATCCTGGCGATCAGCCTGCAGACGGTATATGGCCTGCCCTGGCCGGTCGCAGTTGGCATCGTGCTGATACTTGGCGTGATCACCGGGGCGCTGAACGGGCTGCTGGTCGAGGTCGCGCGGATCGACAGCTTCATCGCCACCCTTGGCACCGGAACCGTGCTTTACGCGCTGGCCCTGTGGCACACCGGCGGGCGGCAGATGGTCGGCACCTTGCCGGACGCGTTCCTCGCCATCAACGGCACCTTCGTCTTTGGCCTGCCGATCACGGCCTATTACGTGCTGGCGATCACCTTGGCCCTGTGGGTCATTCTGGAATACACGCCAACGGGACGCTATCTTTACGCTATCGGCGCCAACCAGCGTGCGGCCGAGCTGAACGGCATTCCGACCCGCAAGTTCGTGATCGGGGCCTTCATCTCCTCAGGCCTGCTGACGGCGCTGGCGGGGGTGCTTCTGGCCTCCAAGCTGCGGATCGGTCAGGCCTCGGTTGGCCTTGAATTCCTGCTGCCGGCGCTGGTCGGCGCGTTCCTTGGGTCCACCACCATCAAGCCGGGGCGCGTCAACGTCTGGGGGACCATCGTCGGGGTGATGATCCTGGCGGTCGGCATCTCCGGCATCCAGCAGTTCGGCGGCAGTTTCTGGGTAGAACCGATGTTCAACGGCACCACGCTGCTGATCGCGATCGGCATCGCCGGCTACGCACAGCGCAAAAAGGGCGCGAAATCCAAATAGACAGCATCTTAGGGAGGAACCACCATGCTGAAACGGACCCTGCTTCAAACACTTATGGCCGGAACGATCCTGGCCGCAACCGGCCTGACGGCCCTCGCACAAGAGGCTTTTGACGGCCCCACCAGCGGCCCGAAGGCCGCCGAAGGCAAGACCATCGTCGTCTTGGCCGCCGATCTGAAGAACGGCGGCATCCTTGGCGTCACCACCGGCATCGAGGAAGCTGCCGCCAAGATCGGGTGGGAGGTCAAGGTACTTGACGGCGCAGGCTCGGTGCAAAGCCGCTCGGCCGCGGTAGGTCAAGCCCTCGCGCTGAACCCGGCGGGCCTTGTGATCAACGGCTTCGACGCCGCCGAACAGCAGGCCGCGCTGGAAGGCGTCACGGCGGCGGGCATCCCGATCGTCTCGTGGCATTCGGGCCCGAAGATCGGTTGCGACGCGCCGGGCGGCATCTTCGCGAACGTCTCGACCGATGCGATGCAGGTATCGGAAGTGGCGGCGAAATGGGCGCTGGACGATGCGGGCGGCAAGCCTGGCGTCGTGATTTTCACCGACAGCACCTACCAGATCGCCATCGACAAGGCTGACCGGATGAAGAAGGTCATCGAAGAGGCCGGCGGCACGGTTCTGGAGTATGTCGACACGCCGATCGCCGAAACCTCCACCCGGATGGGCCCTCTGACGACCACGCTTCTGCAACAGCATGGGGCTGCCTGGACCCACTCGCTGGCGATCAACGACCTCTACTTCGACTTCATGGGGCCGTCGCTGGCCGCTGCCGGGATCGACGGTCGGGGCGCGCCGAAGGCGGGGTCCGCCGGCGACGGATCCGAGGCCGCCTTCCAGCGGATCCGCACCGGCGAATACCAGACGGTTACGGTCGCTGAGCCGCTGAACCTGCAAGGCTGGCAGCTGGTGGACGAGTTGAACCGCGCAATCCAGGGCGAGACCTGCTCGGGCTATATCACCGCGCCGGCGCTGGTGACCGAAGAAGGGCTGGCGAATACGGCGGGCAACACCTTCGATCCGAACAACGGCTACCGCGAGGCCTATGCCGCGATCTGGGGCAAGTGAGCCTTGTGCAACATTTGGGGTGCTGCGAGTTGTTCGTGGCACCCCTCGTTCTTCTAGGCGAGCTCAGTCTCGCCCTGAGTGCAGCCACGGCCCTCGGTGCGGAAAGGCTCGTATCCTGCTGCGGTTACCGCCTGAGTATCCTCAAAGCTTGATAGCACCGTTCCGCATCGCTGACTTCATAGCCAGGATATTGCTGCGGCTCTCGTCAATCGGCGGCTTTGAGGAGGGCCGCGACGCATCGTGGGGCGGAACCAACCGGCAGCTTTGGGCCGAAAACCGGGCGGGAATACCAGCGATCAGGCAGGAGAAGATCGGCATGAGGCTGAACGCGGATCTCGGTGTTTGCGCGTCTAGGGGCGATTTTCCGCCTGGTTCTCATGCGCGCACTCTGCCGACCTCGTGCAGCACCCCGGGCATCCACAAAAGGGTGCGCATTCCGAGCAGGGCAGGACACCCGCGTCAAACGACCGAGGCATCTGCATGAACTCCGAGACGGATGTCTGCATCATCGGCGCGGGGCTTTCGGGCCTTACGCTGGCAACGGCACTGAGGGCTGAGGGGCGGCCCGTGATGCTGCTCGAGGCCCGAGACCGGGTCGGTGGTCGCGTGCTGTCGAAGAATGGCTATGACCTTGGACCATCTTGGATCTGGCCACACAACCGCCGCATGCTGGCGCTGCTCGATCGTCTGGGTCTGGCCGCCTTTGCCCAATATGCGTCGGGCCGACTGGTGTTCGAGGACGCTGGGGGAGCGATCCGCAGGGATCTCGATTTCTCGACCATGGGTGGCGCGCTGCGCGTTGAGGGTGGGTTGGCTCGAATAACCCACGCCCTCGCGGGGGAAGTGGGCGACAGTCTTAGCCTTTCGTGCCCTGTGGGCCATGTGATCGAGGACGCCAGTGGCGTGACAGTCACGACGACCGGCGGCAGCATTCGCGCTGCGCGTGTCGTCCTTGCCCTCCCGCCGCGCCTGACGGCTGGTCTGGGCGTTGCCGTCCCTGATGTGCCGACTTGGATGGCTGGGCATGCCAAACTTGTGGCGACCTATCCCACGGCCTTCTGGCGGGCAATGAGGCTTAGCGGCGATGCCATTTCGCACCGCGGGCCATTGTCCGAGATCCATGACGCCTCGCCAGTCGGTGCAGAGGCAGGTGCGCTGTTCGGCTTCGCCCATCTCGGTGCCGCGCGTCAGCCAGGGTTTCAAGACGCGGCGATCGCCCAACTGGCGCGGCTCTTCGGGCATGGGGCGGAGACGCCCAATGATGTGATGATCAAGGACTGGAGCACGGACCCAGCTACCGCCACCCATGCCGATCGAACCCCGCCTCAAGGTCATCCGACCTACCGCGGATTGCTACCGACCCCGCGCCTCATCTTCGCCGGGGCCGAGGCGTCGCCAGAGGATGGCGGGTTTCTGGAAGGCGCGCTGGCGGCCGCCGAAGCTGCGCATGCACAGCTTGACACTGTCACGGACTGACCACACCGTAGGGAGCTTTGCATTCCGCAAACTGCCCTGCTGCGGCACGGAGCTTTCCGTGAGGCGCTATCTTTGAAGCAAAGCGCTGTGGCAACGGCAAATGGCCGCTTCGGCCAGGTCCTGCCGCTTAGAGCTGCAACGCCGTCAGTCTGCTGGCCGCCCTTCGCGACCGTCGTCGAGCTTCACGCAGACGGTCCCTTCGGCTTGCGCCTCAGCACGGGAGACACGCAGCCTGGCCCTCAGGCTTCACTCACCGCGTCAATGCGCGCGACATTTTCCGCCTGAAGCCCGACGAGGAAATCTGCCCACTTGGCCCACCACTCTGCGGCCGGCCGGTCAAGTGCCGCCCGGCTGTGGCGCGCGTCGATGGATGCCCGGTCGACATGTGCCAGCATCCGGTCCCGTACATCCTTCGAGGCACCATGTTCCGCGACCCAGGTTGCCATCGCACGGCGCATCGCGTGGGTCGAGAATCCATCTGGCCGGTCGGCCGGGCCGCGTCAGGTCGGGCAGCAGTAAACTCCCGCAATGTCAGAGGATGTGCAGCCCCCCGTTTGTCGGCCCTGGGGTGCGGGGGCACTACTCCGGCAGGCCGGACAGCCAGTCCATCACCTGTGGTCGCGCCGATTGTGCGCCCGAGGCGCTTGCGGCATCGATCACGGCCCGCGCTTCGCTCACGTCGATCTTTCGCAGCAGGCTTTTGACCGGGCCGATCGAGGCCGGGCGCATTGACAGGCTGCGGATGCCCATCGCAGCAAAGCACATCGCCTCGATCGGGCGGCCGGCATCCTCGCCGCAGAACGACAGGGGCGTGCCGCCCTCGGCGCAGCGCTCGACGATCTGCTCCAGCAACCGCAGGAAGCCGGTATTGAGCGTGTCATAGCGGCGGCGGACGAGTTCATTCTCGCGGTCGGCGGCGAAGAAGAACTGTTTCAGGTCGTTGCCGCCGATCGAGATGAAATCCGCGATCTCGAAGAACGATTTCGGCGCGAACGCGAGGCTTGGCGTTTCCAGCATCGCCCCGATCTCAAGCGTTGCCGGCACCGGGTGGCCCAGGGCGGCCTCGCGGTCGATCTGGCGCAGCAGGTGGTCGCGGGCGGTGGTGAATTCGTCCAGCTGCGCGATGAACGGGAACATCACGCACAGCGGCCGGCCGTGGGCGGCCCGGATCAGGGCTTGCAGTTGCATCCGCAGCACCCCCGGCTTGTCCAGCCCGACACGGATCGCGCGCCACCCCATCGCGGGGTTCGGCTCGTCTTGCGGCTTCATGTAGGGCAGCACCTTGTCCGAACCGATGTCGAGCGTGCGGAACGCCACACGCAGACCTTTGGCCGCATCCATGACACGGGCATAAAGTGCGGCCAGCTCGGCGCGTTTCGGCATCTGGCTGCGGATCAGGAATTGCAACTCGGTGCGGAACAGCCCGACCCCCTCGGCGCCCGAGCCCTCAAGGCTGGGCAGGTCGGCCATCAAGCCTGCGTTCATGTGCAGCGCGATCCGCTGGCCATCGCGCGTTTCGGCAGGCAGCCCCCGGAGCGAGGCATAGCGTTTCTGCGCCTCGGCCTGCATCGCGATCTTGTCGCGGAAGGCGCGGGTGACGTTTTCGTCGGGGCGCAGGTGAACGATGCCCTGATCGCCATCCACAAGGATCGTGTCACCGTTCAGCGCCTCGGACTTGATGCGTTCGGCATGGATCACCAGCGGGATCGCCAGCGCCCGTGCGACGATGGCCGCATGGCTGCCGACCGATCCCTCTTCCAGCACCACACCGCGCAGCCTGCGCCCGTACTCCAGCAACTCTCCCGGCCCGATGTTGCGGCCGACCAGCACCGGATTGTCGGGCATCGCCGCGCCCGTGTCCTTGCCCTGACCGGTCAGGATGCGCAGCAGCCGGTTCGAGATATCGTCGAGATCATGCAGGCGATCGCGCAGGTAGGGGTCGGTCACCTGTTCCATCCGCGCCCGGGCGGTCGATTGTTCCTTTTCGACCGCCGCTTCGGCCGACAGGCCCGCGCCGATGTCTTCCTCCATCCGGCGCAGCCAGCCGCGCGAGTTGGCGAACATGCGATAGGCCTCAAGCACCGCGATCTGATCCTTGTCGAGTGTTCCGACCGACAACAGGTCATCGACCGACACGCGCAGCCGGTTGACGGCCGCGCGCAGGCGTTCGGTTTCGGCCACCGGGTCGTCCGCGACCGGGTTCGTGACTACCACGCGGGGTTCATGCAACCAGACGCGGCCCTCGGCGGTGCCTTCCTGACCGACGCCGCCACGGAACATCACCGGCTGCTTGTGCTTGGCCGACATCGCGTCACCGTCCCCGGTGAAGGCGCCAAGTTCGGTCATCTCGGCCAGCACCATCGCCACGACCTCGAGCGCGTAGATCTCGTCCTCGGAATACTCTCGCGCGGTCTTGGACTGCACGACAAGGACGCCCAGGCGTTCACCGACGCGCTGGATCGGCACGCCAAGGAAGGACGAGAAGATTTCCTCGCCCGTTTCCGGCATGAAGCGGAAGCCCTTTTCGCCCGGGGCATTGCCGGTGTTGATCGGCGCGCCCGAGCGGGCGACGCGGCCGACCAGCCCTTCGCCCAGCTTCATGCGGGTCTTGTGGACAGCCTCGCGGTTCAGACCCTCGGTCGCGCACAGTTCCAGCGTTTCGGGGTCGCGGAACAGGTAGATCGAGCAGACTTCCGTCCCGATCGAGTCCGCGATCAGATGGGTGATCCGGTCAAGCCGTTCCTGCCCCTGCCCGCGTCCCGCAAGGGTGTCGCGCAAGCGCTTGAGAAGCTTGCGGCTTTCCGTTTCGCTGCGTTCGGGCATGACCCCCCGGTATTCTGCGCGGCCTTAGCCGGCCGTCTCAAGTGCGAAGGCATCATGGAGCGCCTGCACGGCGAGTTCCATATATTTCCGGTCGATCAGCACCGAAATCTTGATCTCGGAGGTTGTGATGACCTTGATGTTGATGTTTTCAGCGGCAAGCGCCTTGAACATGGTGGCCGCGACGCCCGCGTGGCTGCGCATTCCGATGCCGACGACCGAGATCTTGGCCACGTCGATGTCGACCACCAGTTCGCCGTAATTGATGGCGCCGGACGCGCGGGCGTCGTCCATCGCCTTTTGCGCCCGCGCCACCTGATTGGTGGGGCAGGAAAAGGTCATGTCGGTGTAGGCGCCACCGTTCTCCAGTTCCGAGATGTTCTGCACGATCATGTCCACGTTCACGCCCGCCTCGGCCAGCGGGCCGAAGATCGCAGCGGCGATGCCGGGGCGGTCCTGCACCTTGACCAGTGTCATCTTGGCTTCGTCGCGCGAATAGGCGACGCCGGAGACGGCTTTCGATTCCATGATTTCATCCTCGTCGCAGACCAGGGTTCCAGAGTTTTCGTCGGTTTCCTCGAACGAGGACAGCACGCGCAGGCGCACCTTGTAGCGCATCGCCAGTTCGACCGAGCGGGTTTGCAGCACCTTGGCGCCCAGGCTGGCCAGTTCAAGCATTTCCTCGAAGGCGATCCTGTCAAGCTTGCGCGCCTTCGAGGTGATCCGCGGGTCGGTGGTGTAGACCCCGTCCACGTCGGTGTAGATATCGCAGCGTTCCGCACCGAAGGCGGCGGCGAAGGCCACGGCGGTGGTATCCGATCCGCCCCGGCCCAGCGTCGTGATCCGGCCTTCGGCGCTGACGCCCTGAAAGCCGGCAACGACCGCAACCTTGAAGCCCTCGGCAAATTTCGCTTCGATGTTCTCGCGCGGGATATCGATGAAGCGGGCCGCCGAATGGGCCGAGGTCGTCAGGATCGGCACCTGCCAGCCCTGCCATGACCGTGCCGGCACCTCCATTTCCTGCAAGGTCAGCGCCATCAGGCCAGCCGTCACATTCTCGCCCGACGCCACGACCGCATCGTATTCGCGCGCATCGAACAGCGGCGAGGTCTGTTCCACCCAGCCGACCAGTTCGTTTGTCTTGCCGGACATGGCGCTGACGATGACGATCACGTCATAGCCGCGCGCAACCTCGCGCCGAACCTTTTCAGCGGCGTTGCGGATGCGGCCAAGGTCCGCCACCGAAGTGCCGCCAAATTTCATCACGAGAAGCGGCATGTCTTCCTCCACCGCGCGCGCCGGTCGGGCCGTCTTTATGCGCGGTGGGAGAAGGGTGCAAGGGGGGGCGCCCGCCGACGCCATGGGGCCGGCGGGCACATGCAAAGGGCCGCTCAGGCGCCGATCAGGCCGCCATCCTCGCGGGTGATGACAAGTGTGGCCGAACGCGGCACGCTGCCGTCGTAGTCAGGGAAGCCAGAGCCGAACTTGCCCGCCGCGAACTCCTCGGGAGAGGCGTGGCCACCGGGATGCTGGACGTTGACGAACATGGTGGTGCCGTCTGGCGTCGAGATGACACCGGTGATTTCCTGCCCCCAAGGGCCTGTCAGAAAGCGGCGGATCTCGCCAGTCTGCGGGTCGGCGGCAAGCATCTGGTTCATCCCGAAGGGGGCAAGCGGGCCGTCCTGGGCAGGGCCGATGTCGCCCATGTCGGTCTGGATCCAGAGGCGCGAGTTCTGGTCGCACCAGATCCCGTCGGGACAGGCGAAGGTGCTTTCCTCGCCCAGAGCCGTGCCGGTGAAGGTGGCCGACTGCTTTTCGGTTCCGGCGATGACGAACAACTCCCACGCGAAGCGATCAGCGGCGTGCTGATTGCCGTCATACTTCCAGCGCACGATCTGCCCGAAGGCGTTTTCGGCGCGCGGGTTGACGGCATCGACCTGGGTCTGGGTGCGCCGCGTGTTGTTGGTCAGCGTGAAGTAGACCTCGCCGGTGTTCGGGTCGATGGTGCCCCATTCGGGCCGGTCCATCTTGGTGGCGCCTGCGGTGTCGGCCGCAAGGCGGGTGTTCACCAGGATGTCGGCCAGATCGGCAAAGCCGTTTTCGGGCGTCAGGTCGTTCTGGCCCGGCGCCAGGGCCAGCCACTCGCCGCCGCCGTCCGCGTTGAAGCGCGCGACATAGAGTGTGCCATCATCCAGCAGCGCCCCCGAGGCGGTTGCCGGATCGTAGGGCGCGGCAGAAACGAACTTGTAGATGTATTCAAACCGCGAATCGTCGCCCGAATAGCAGACGACGGGCTGACCGGCCACGGCGGGGGCAAACACGATCCCCTCATGCGCGAAACGACCCAAGGCCGTGCGCTTGACGGGCACCGAGGCGGGATCGAAGGGGTCGAACTCGACCATCCAGCCGAAGGTGCTGGGTTCGTTGCGGTAATCCTCGGCGGGGCTGGCCCCGGTCGCAGCGGCATTGAAGCGGATGTAGTCGTCCGCGCCAGAGGCGGCCTTGTCCCAGCCGTAGCGCGACACGTCATCGGCCAGACCGTAGCGATCCTGTTCGCGCGGCATCTCGCCGCTGGCGTTGACGAAGTAGCCCGCCCAGTTTTCTTCCGCCGCCATGTAGGTGTTCCAGGGCGTGACGCCGTGGGCGCAGTTGTTCAGCGTGCCGCGGGTCCGGGTGCCGTCGGGCGAGTATTTCGTCACGACATGGGCGGTGCCGCGAACCGGGCCGGCAAGCTGCATCTCGGTCAGGCCGGTGATCCGGCGGTTCATCGGGTCGGCCACGACCGCCCAGGCGCCATCGGCGCCCCGGGTAACACGGGCCACAGTGATGCCGTGACCATTCAATTCCTTCAGCACTTCATCGTCGTCGCGCATCCCGTTCGCGTCGAACACCACCATGTCGCCGTCGAGCGCCTGACCGGCCCATTTGACGGCGTGCAGGAAGCGGGGCTCGACATATTCGTGGTTCATCACCAGCAGCCCGTCGCTCGAAGAGCCGTCGATCGGAAAGAAATGCATCCCGTCATGATGCGAGCCCACCTGCATGCCCTGCTCGGTGCCGGTGTTTGCGCCAGGCCGGTAGGCCGGCATGTCGCCGGTCAACGGCGTGCCCCAGGGGGCCAGCACCTGCACCTTGTAGCCGGCCGGCACCACGACCTTGTCCTCGACACTGACCGGGACGGGCGTGAAGCCGAGCAGTCCCGAAGCAGCGGTGGTCTGCGCCAGAGCGGCGCGCGGCGTGAGGCTGGCACCGAACAGACCAGTGGCAATGGTGGCGAGACCGCCGATCAGGAAGCCCCGGCGTGAACTGCGTGCCTCGACCACGTCATAGAACGTGGGGTTGGCCGACCGGTTCGAGGGAACCTCGTCGCCGTGTTCGTAGAACGGCGTTTCGCGAAAATCCGGGTAATCGTGTTCATAGTCGGTCATGCTTTGCTCCCTCGGCTGGGTGTGGATGCGAGTCCGTGGCACGGAGCGTGGCCGCGCGCCCGACTCGAAGCCAAACCTTGGCAAAGTTCCATGTCAGTTGTGCATCACCCCGGTTACAGTTTTGCTGGGCCGCGAGAGCCGCGCCTCAGCGAGGGGCGCGTGCAAGCGCGCGCCAGCCGATGTCGCGCCGACAGAACCCCCCGGGCCAGTCGATCCGGTCGACCATCGCATAGGCCGCGTCGTGTGCCTCTTGCAGCGTGGCGCCGCGGGCGGTGACGTTCAGCACACGGCCACCGCTGGCGACGATCTGACCGTCACGCGCGGTGGTGCCGGCGTGAAACACCATGTGGCGGCTGTCTTCGGGCAGTTCTTCGAGGCCGCGGATCTGGCTGCCCTTCGCGGTTGCGCCGGGATAGCCGTTGGTGGCCATCACCACGGTCAGCGCGTGATCGTCGGCCCAGTTCACGCCGGTCTCCTGCAACCGCCCTTCCGCGCAGGCCAGCATCAGGTCAAGCGCCTGCGCCCCAAGCCGCATCATCAGCACCTGACACTCGGGGTCGCCGAAGCGCGCATTGTATTCGACCAGCCGCGCGCGGCCGTTCTCGATCATCAGACCGGCGTAGAGGACGCCTTGATAGGGCGTGCCGCGCCGCGCCATTTCGGCGACCGTGGGCGCGACAATCTCGTCCAGCGCCTGACGGATGATGGCGTCGGTCAGCACCGGGGCAGGGGAATAGGCGCCCATGCCGCCCGTGTTCGGGCCGTGATCGCCGTCGAAGGCGCGTTTGTGGTCCTGCGCGGTGCCGATGGGCAGGACATGCGTGCCATCAGTCAACACGAAGAAACTGGCCTCTTCGCCTGCCATGAACGCTTCGATCACCACCTCGGCGCCGGCCGCGCCGTAGGTGCCCGCAAACATCTCGTCGATCGCGGCCAGCGCCTCGGCCTCGGACATGGCAACGACCACGCCCTTGCCGGCCGCCAGACCATCGGCCTTGACCACGATCGGCGCCCCTGTCGCGCGAACATGGGCCTTTGCGGCGTCGGCGTCGGCAAAGCGGGCCCAAGCGGCCGTCGGGGCCGCGCAGGCCATGCAGATTTCC
>JBGSQL010000107.1:0-7241 GCA_041738105.1 Rhodobacter sp.
GCGCTGGCCACGACGCTGCGCCCGACGCCGACCCACCGCCTGACCCGCCTGCCGCATCACATCAACGACCCGGCCTTTGCCGCCGCCGCCGTTGCCGCCTTCCGCGAAATGACATGAGGCCCCCATGCCCGCCATCCCCCGCAAGACCATTCTGACCCGCCTGCGCGGCCTGATCGACGCCGGTATTCCGATCATCGGCGGTGGTGCGGGCACCGGCCTTTCCGCAAGATCGGAAGAGGCCGGGGGCATCGACCTGATCATCATCTACAACTCGGGGCGCTATCGCATGGCTGGGCGCGGTTCGGCCTCGGGGCTGCTGGCCTATGGCAATGCGAACGAGATCGTGAAGGAAATGGCCCTCGAGGTGCTGCCGGTGGTCAAGACGACGCCCGTACTGGCCGGCGTGAACGGCACCGATCCCTTCATCCTGATGCCGCAGTTCCTGACCGAGTTGAAGACGATGGGCTTTTCCGGCGTGCAGAACTTTCCCACGATCGGGCTGTTCGACGGCGCGATGCGGCAAAGCTTCGAGGAAACCGGCATGGGATACGGTCTCGAGGTCGACATGATCGCCGAGGCGCATCGCCAGGATCTGCTGACCACGCCCTATGTCTTTACCCCCGACGAGGCGGTGGCGATGACGCGGGCCGGTGCGGATATCCTCGTGGCTCACATGGGCGTCACCACAGGGGGCGCGATCGGCGCCACCTCGGCCCGAACGCTTGCGGATTGCGTCGCCCTGATCGACGCCATCGCGGCCGCCGCCCGCGCCCTGCGCCTCGATGTCATCGTGCTGTGCCATGGCGGGCCGATCGCGATGCCCGAGGATGCGCGCTTCATCCTTGACGCGTGCGCTGCCTGCAACGGCTTCTACGGCGCCTCCAGCATGGAACGCCTGCCGGTCGAAACCGCGATCGCCGATCAGACCCGCGCCTTCAAGGCGCTCGGTCGTGGCTCGAGCGGCACCTTGCCCTGACCGGCCCTTGCGCCCTCGCCCGGTGGGGCAAGGGCCTGTCAGCGCTTCTTCTGTTCACAAATATCCCACGGGGGTCCGGGGGTGTGAAACCCCCGGCCCCGGCCGCCCCCGGGCACAACATCAGCAGCAAAAGGAGATCCCGATGTCCTCCCGTTTCTTCATTCGCCCCGAAACCGTCGCGGCCTTTGGCTTTGACTGGGGCAGGCTCGCGCTGACCGTCGGACCCGAGGTCAACGGCGCCGAACACTTTTCCGGCGGGATCGTCACGGTCGCGCCGGGGGGCGGGCACGCGCGCCACAACCATCCGGGGGCCGAAGAGATCATCCTGGTGATTTCGGGCAGCGGGCAGCAGATGGTCGAGGACGAGACCGGCGATCCGATCACCGAAGAGGTCGGCCCGGGCTGCACGATCTACGTGCCCGAGGGAAGGTTCCACGCCACGCTGAACACCGGGACGGGACCGATGACGCTGTTCGTCGTCTACTCGCCCGCGGGACCAGAGCGCGTGTTGCGCGAGTTGCCGGATTTCCGGCTGCTGCCGCCGGGCACCTGACGGGGCTCAGGCGCCGCCGCGGTTCCAGCCACGGCCCCGATCGCCGAACATCTCGTAGCCGGTTGCGGTCACGGCCACGGTATCCTCGAGCTTGAGAAAGCCGCGGGTGGGATGCAGCATAGTCGTTTCGACCGACAGCACCATCCCCGGCTCCAGCTTGCGGTTTGCATCCACACCTTCGTAGGCGACGGGATGATTGGTCATCAGGAAGGGCGCCTCATGGCTGATCAACCCCATGCCATGCGCAAAGAAATCGGTGAACGCGGCGGATGGCAGGGCGTGCAGGGCCGTTTCTCCGGCATCAATCATGTCGGCGCCTGTCAGGCCTGGCGCGATCCGGGCAAAGGCGGCCTGCTGCACGCTTTCGACCTGGGCCAGAAGATCCTGCAATTCGGCGTCCGGTTCGCCCAGCACGCCCATCCGGCAGAGATCGCCGATATACCCCTGCAGGTTGCCGCCTGAATCCATCGAGATCACCTCGCCCGGCTGCCATGCCTGATCCGACCCTGCGCGATTGTGGCTCGCGCCCAGTGTCAGCAGGCAATAGTCGAAGTGCAGGCCACGCTGGGTTTCCTGGCGGCGCAGTTCCTCGATGATGCGGTGTTTGGTCCAGCCGGCCCGGGCCGCGGCCATCGTTGCCTGCATGGCATCGGTGATCAACTCAGAGGCCTGCCGCAGCAGGTCGAGTTCCGCGGGCGTCTTGATGGCACGCATCTCTTCAAGCATCCGCGTCGCATCGTGCAACCGCTCGGCGCCAACTGCGTGGGCCAGCGTCTGCCAGGCATCGACCGGCAGGAACCCCGGCTCGATGCCGATCCGGGCCGGCACGCCCACAGCCTTGAGATGCGCCGCGGCCGCCGCGGCGGCATCGACGCTGCCCCAGGTCATGGGTTGGAACGCCGGCGTCCAGAACGGGCGGTTGGCGTGTTCGGCCCCTTCCATCCTGTTGCCGATATAGGCGGCGTGGTCGGGCCTGCCCCGCAGGTAGATCACAACCGGCAGGTATCGGCTGTGGCCGATCGCGTCCATGGCGGCGAAGAAGATGAAGCGATAGCCGCCCAGCAAATACTGCACGTTGTGCTTGGACGTGACGATCAGTGCATCAAGGCCCGCCGCCTCCATCAGCCTGTCGATGCGGGTCAGGTCGGGGGCGTGCCAGGTGGGCGGCGTCGGCGCTGCGGTATCCATCAGGATCGGCTCCTCTTCGGTCGGGCCGGGGGTCAGATCAGACCCTGCGGCACATCAAGAAATCAGGTGACCGGGCCCTGCACCGAGCGCTCGCGCGGGCAAGGAAATCGTCCGCATGGCCCACACCTTCGTTGGCAACCAGCATATCAGGTCGAAAGCAGGAGAGGAACCGTCCGGAATTCCGGGTGTCCCTGGCTGGATTACCGTTTAGCACCAACCTGCAAGCCCCTCTGCGCCAAGAGGCGTTCATGACGCGGTCGCTCCGCCTTTTAGCCCTTGTCCGCCCCCTGACGCCTGGTCCTCCCTACCGCATGGCTTCTGTGACATTTCAAGGATGCTGGAATGCCACAACTGCCGCTCTCAATGCGCGGGACACGATGTCTCAGCAGAATCAACGACTAAGCCATTGATGCGCAACACCTTCGGGCAAAGACGTGCGGACTACTAGTCAGCATGTCACCAAGTCCGCAAGTGTCTGTTTTTGCTGGATTTAATGGTGCCCAGAGCCGGAATCGAACCAGCGACACGCGGATTTTCAATCCGCTGCTCTACCAACTGAGCTATCTGGGCCCCGGCCTGGCGCAAGCACCGCAAGGGTGACAGCGTATTATGCGAGGGCGCTGGGGCTGTCCAGAGGGGCATGCCAGATTTTTCGCCCGCATCCGACCATCAGGGACCGCCGGTCTCGTCGTCCTTGGGGCGCGGGTCTTCCCCGGTCTCTTCGGTCTCAGGGATCGCGTAGCTTTCGGTCAGCCAGCGGCCGAGATCCACGTCCGCGCAGCGGCGCGAGCAGAACGGGCGATAGATCGGATCGGTAGGTTTTCTGCAGATCGGGCACGTCATAACAACGCCTCGGACAAGGGCAAGCGATCGCGCTTTCGAACCAGCTCATAAAGGCCCAGTGCCGTCCAGCCGGCAAGGCTGGTTTCCGCACCCTCGCCCTTGAACGCGGCACGCAGGACCTGCTCGAGCGTGGCACGGTCTTTCTTCGGCATGGGGGCGAAATCAATCACGACCTGCCCTCCAAACCCGCGAAGGCGCAATTGGCGCGGCAGGTCACGGGCGGCGGCGACGTTTGCCTTGAGACTGGCAGCGGGCGAGGTATCAGGGCCGGTGTTGACATCAACGGCCACAAGCGCCCGCGTCGGCTCTACCATCACATGCCCGCCGCCCGGCAGGGCCACGCGGGGCGTGCGCAGGGCATCGACCAGTTCAGCCACACCGAAGGCCGTGAAAGCGCCCTCGCCCTCGGCAATCTCATCGGGCATCGGATCGGCCCAGTCACGCCAGGCAATGTCTTGCGCCCCTGCCCCGTCGAGCAGCAACTCTGGCGGGCCATCCCGATCGGCCAGGACGGTTTGTGCGATATTGCGCATGGCCGCGATGTCATCGGCGATCTCTTCGGGATCCGCCGCCTCGCAGGCCGAGCGCAGGATCAGCCCGAGCGCGGGATCCGCGCCGGTCATCGCCCTTGCCGCCAGCGCCTCCAGATCCTCCCGCACGTCCGCATCGCGGATCCGGCGCGAGATGTTCAGTCCGGGCGCATCCGGGGTGACGATGGCGTAACGGCTTTTGAACAGCAGGCGCGCCGTGACCGGCACCGCCTTGCCTGGTTCGGCGGCACCGCTGACCTGCACCAGCAGGCTGTCGCCCGGCGCGAGCCCGGATATGTTTCGCAAGAAACCCGATCGGTCGGGCAGCTTGACGAAAACGCCCCCCTGACCTTTCACGGGCCGGTCCACGGTCGCCCGGAAAACAGCCCCCGGACGTGGCGCATCGCCCTTGGGGTCGATCAGAAAGTCCTCAAGCCGACCATCGACGATCAGCGCAGCCGCAGACTGGCCGTTCATCTGGTCGAGAACAACCACGCGGCCCTTCATGTCGGGGTCTGCCACACGGGATAACCGGCCGCGGCAAGAAGTGCCGTAGTTTCCGCCAGCGGCAGTCCGACGATCCCCGTGAAACTGCCCGACATCCATGGAATGAAGGCGCCTGCGATACCCTGAATGGCATACCCGCCCGCCTTGCCCTGCCATTCGCACGAGGCGAGGTAGGTATTCAGCTCACCGTCCGACAGGCGCTTCATCTTCACGGCGCTGATCGACTCGCGCTGCCAGACCCGATCGCCGCGCCGAACCGCAACAGCGGTGATCACCTGATGGCGCCTCCCGCCGAGTGCGATCAGAAAGGCCGCCGCTTCGGCGGCATCGCGCGGCTTGCCAAGGATCCGGCGGCCCAGCGCAACGGTGGTGTCGGCGCAAAGGACCACATCCTCGGCCCTCGCGTCGACGGCAAGCGCCTTTTCCCAGGCGAGGCGCGCGCAATACGGACGGGGCAGTTCGCCCTTGCGGGGATCCTCGTCGATGTCGGGGGGAAGGATGGCGTCGGGGACAAGGCCGATCTGGGCCAGCAGTTCCCTACGGCGCGGGCTGGCCGATCCCAGGATCAGACGCACGTTACTTGAAGCGATAGTTGATGCGGCCCTTCGACAGATCGTAGGGCGTCATTTCGACCTGCACCTTGTCGCCGGCCAGAACCCGGATCCGGTTCTTGCGCATCTTGCCTGCCATCGTCGCAATCAGTTCATGGCCGTTTTCCAGCTCGACCCTGAATGTCGCGTTCGGCAAGAGTTCCTTCACGACACCTGGAAATTCGAGCGTGTCTTCCTTGGCCATGGTCTCTCCAAATGCATATCGCCCGCGTCCAGCGCAGGCCCGGGGGCTAGATGCGCCCGACGGGCCGGCTTTTCAAGCGGAAAATATCGCTGGAGCGGATCGCGTCACAGATCCCCGTGCAGCAGGGGGACAAGACTCAATGCCATGTATTCACGCGGTTTAATACATTCCATTGCCCGAACCTGTCCGTCTTGTGACGGCACGTCAGCGTGACGGCCCACCAAGGCAAGCAGACGCATGCAACCCCAGATTGCACCGCAATCCGTGCCGAAGCAACGCACGGCCGGGGAGTCTCTGGCACGATACTGCCAGAGTCCGCCCTTGCGCGCGCGGGAGCTTGCCAAGCAAACTTGCCTTCTCTGCCGCCGGGATTGAAGGCGGCATGGTGGCGGGTGATCACGGCACGGGTGGCTTCGGCTTTCAGGGGGTTTTCTTGGCGGGTGCCGGTTCGGTGGGCGGGCCAAACCGATCGAGCATTCGGGCGCGGATCTGATCGCGGGCCTGACGATAGGCGGCAAGCTTGGCCTCGCGGCTTTCGCCCAAGTCGGTCGGGTCGAGGATCGGCCAGTACTCGACCTCGAGATGATTGAACCGGGTCAGTTCAAGCGCCTGGCGCTGGCTGGCGGGCGAGAGGGCGACGATCAGATCGAATTGCGACAGGTCATCGCCCCATTCCTGCATCTCTTCAAAGCTGCGAGATCGGTGCCGGCTGAGTTCGATCCCCAGTTCCTGACAGACTGCAACCGAGAAACCGTCGATCTCCATATCGTTGCGCACACCCGCCGACTGGACATAGGCGCGCTGGCCATACATCTGCTTCATCAGCCCTTCAGCCATGGGTGAACGGACCGCGTTGTGATCGCAGCAAAACAGCACGGACGTGGGAAAGGCGCCCGCCACGTCAGCCCCAGTGCAGAACGCAGATCAGCGTGAACAGACGCCGCGCCGTGTCGATATCAACCTCGGCCTTGCCCTCCAGCCGTTCTTGCAGCACGCGGGCGCCTTCGTTGTGAATGCCGCGGCGCGCCATGTCGATCGCCTCGATCTGGCTGGGCGGGAGCCGCTTCACGGCCTCGAAATAGCTTTCGCAGATCTGAAAGTAGTCCTTTACCACTTGGCGGAAGGGGCCAAGCGACAGGTGAAACTCGCCCACCTTCTTGTCGCCTTCATCGGCAATCTCGAACACCAGCCGGCCCTCGCGGATCGCTAGGCCCAGACGATAGGGACCAGGCGGCACGGGGCGACCCTCGCGCATCGGCAGGGCAAACGAGTTGTCCTCGAGCAGGTCGAAAATCGCAACGCGACGCTCTTGCTCGATCTCGGGCGTGGGGCGTGCCAGGCCCCGCTCGTCGATGTCGATATGGCAAATGCGGTTCATGCGTCCCCCGTCCCGCCGCGCGGCGCGGCGTTCAGCCGGTCAAGCCGCGCACGTACACTCAGCCCATGGGCCTGAAGGCTTTCCGAGATCGCCAGACGCTCGGCCGCCGGCCCAATCGCGGCAAGACTGGCCGGCGTCATCTTTGCAAGGGTGGTGCGCTTGAGGAAATCCATTACCGACAACCCGCTTGAGAACCGCGCCGAGCGCGCCGTAGGCAGCACATGGTTCGGCCCGCCCACGTAATCGCCGATCGCCTCCGGAGTCCATGCCCCCAGGAAAATGGCACCGGCATGGGTGATCTGCGCCGCCAAGGCCTCGGGGTCGGCCACACAAAGCTCCAGATGCTCGGGCGCCACACGGTTCGACAGCGCTGCGGCCTCGGCCAGATCACGGGTAAGGATCACCGCACCGTTCGCGGCCCAGCTGGCCCCGGCAATCGCGCGCCGCTCCAGCGTTTCCAGCCGCGTCGCC
>JBGSQL010000155.1:0-1597 GCA_041738105.1 Rhodobacter sp.
CCACGGCTTGCCGCAGCGCTCGGGCAAAAGCTGATGGCGCAGGCGGTGCCGGTGCTGGGCGCTGTTGCCGGGGCGGGGCTGAACGCGGCCTTCCTCGGGTATTATCGCGAGGTGGCGCATATTCGCTTCGCCCTGCTGCGGCTGAGTGAGCGCCACGGGCCCGAGGCTGTCCTGACCGCCTTCGCCGCCGCTGTCGCGCCCCCCCGCGTCACGCAGGCCTGACCCGCAGCTTCTTCTGTTCACAAATATCCCACGGGGGGTGCGGGGGGTGTGAAACCCCCCGCTCTTCGGCCCCGGGGTGCGGGCACTCCTCTTGCCCCGACGCGTCGCGCGATGCTGGTCCCGGCGTCAGTATCCACCGATATCGAGCTGAACCACGCCGGTTTCGTTCAGGTAGACCAGCGCTCCGGCGGCCAGTGCCACGACCAGGATGGCCAGCAGGATCTTCCAGATCGACCAGGGGCGTTCGCCCTGGACCTCGCCGGTCTGGCCGTTCACCAGAAAACGAAAGCTGCGGCCGTTGTAGCGGTAGGCCGCAGTCCAGATCGGCAGCAGGATGTGCTTGAACGTCTCGTCCGAATGGTGCGTATCGATGGTCTCGATGCGCTGTTCGTCCCCACCGATGTCTGCGGCTACGTCGCGCGCGATGACGGTTGCCATGCGCTGGCGTGCGCTGGCATGGCCTTCGGCAAGGGCAACCGTATAGCCCTCGGCCTGGAAACCAGCGAGATAGTCCGGGCGATAAGGCACGAGGGCTGACAGGTCCCAGGGTGTCAGATCATCCCCCAGCCGCGGCGGCAGGCTGGTTGACGCCATGATCAGCACATCGTCGAAGCGCCGCGCAACCTTGCCCGAGGCGGGGCGCCACCGGGTCTTGCGCACCTGCTGCTGGCGGCGCTCGGTCCGGCCGTTGACCTTTACCGTGACGGTCTGCGTCTCGTAGTAGTAGTCGCCCCTCTGGCCGCGATACTGTGATCGGGTGTCGGCGTCGAACGTCCAGTAGGGCACATAGATGCCGGACATCGCCCGGCCCTTGCGGGCATACTCGACCAGCCCCGAGGGCGCGAACCACAGCCGGCCAAGCCAGGCGGTCATCGCGCGACGCGCTTCGGATTCGGTCAGTTGGAACGGGATCAGCGCCTGCGGCTTGATCAGGCGCTGGCTGCCGGTCTCCGCGACCACGGGCGAGGCGCAGAACGGACATTCCGTCGCATGGGTCGCGCCGGTGAATTCCAGCGTGGCGCCGCAGTTTCGGCACCGCGTCGTGCGCACCTCTTCCATCGCCCCGGCCGGCAGATCGTCGCGCAGGCCCGTCTGCAGATCAAGTTCTGCCAGTGCCGGGGATCGGGCGGCTTCGCTGGGGGCCGGGATCTGTTGCACATGGCCGCAATGGCTGCACACCAGATGCGTCTGGCCCGGCGCGTAGCGCAGGTCGGCCCCGCAACTGTCACAGGGCCAGTGAAGATCGGTCGCGTCGGCCAAGGATCAGGCCCCGGGCAGGGGCGGCGGCACTTGGGTGAAAAGGGCGGCAAGTGCGGTCTCGCCGGCAGGCTTCCAGCCGTCGAGGCCGGCCGTCCAGACCAGCGTGGCGGGGGTC
>JBGSQL010000171.1:0-1657 GCA_041738105.1 Rhodobacter sp.
CTGATCTGGGCCAAGCTCGACCAGGTCCGCATGAAGCATCCCGACATGGTGCTGATGCACGGCAAATCTCCGAAAGGGGCCGAGAAAATCGCCGCCCGCTGGGCCGACCACCGCGGCGTCGCGCAGATCGGTTTTGCCCCCGACTGGACCAGGCACGGCCGTTCAGCCCCGTTTAAGCGCAACGATCAGATGCTGGACGTGCTGCCGATCGGGGTCATCGTCTTCCCCGGCACCGGCATCCAGGACAACCTGGCCGACAAGGCGAAGAAGCTCGGCATCCCTGTCTGGAGATTCGGCGGCGCGTGAGCGCCGCCTATCCCAAATCGACTTTCCAGAACTTCAGAACATTCTCGACCTCAGTCTTCGGATAGTGAAGCAAATTGGCACTGGCGAGAGCGGACCGAATCTTCGACTTTCGCTTTTCGATTTCGCACTCGATGCGCGGCGTGAACGGCGCGGTCCCCGGAGGCAAGACGCCTCGCCGATCCGCGTTGGACCAACTCTTCGGGTAGTCGGGAGGTGTCCAGCCGGATCGCACCTGTTCAGCCTGTTCGGCGACCGCCTCGTGCTCGCATGCCCATCCGTACAGATGGAAAGCGCATACGCGCAGCATGGCTTTGATTTCAGGAAGTGTGTCGGTGAAGCCCTTCAGCGAGGTGGGCAGCCACACCATGTTCGCGACACAGGAGAAATAGCGTGGATCCTGCACCACGCTGCTGCCCTGCGCGAACGATGGATCGTCGTAACCCCAGATGTGACAGACGGTCCAGTTTTTCGGCCTTGGGGACGCTACGTCGAGCGCGGCGACAAGGGCGTTCAGCGCAGCCACATTTCCTTCGAACTTCTCCGCCGTGACGCCGGTCAGCTTGCGCGTGTTCGTGTATCGCCGCGTCCACCCGGCATCAAAGAGCGGCCGACCGCGCGCAGTGTGCGGTGCCCAGACCGGCAGCGCGCGAAACGTGTCGGGATGTACCCAACGTGCCGTCCGCTCGATGAGTTCGACGATGGCAGGAATATCCGACCTCAAGGCCTCGTTGCCATCCGGCACGTGGAAACCGCTTGCCATTTTCCTCCCAGACGAAGTTGTCGCCTCGTATGCGCGAGACGTCCGTTTGAGGTCTTGGCGGCAAGGCTGTTGAGAACATCACAGCTACCATTTCAGACCGGCCGACACACCCCCGCTTATCTGCGCTGATCCTTGGTCAGACTGATCGCTTAACGCCATCAACCCGTAAAGGGTCGGCTATGCGAGCATGCCGCCGCTTCGGCTGCGCCTGCGCGGTGATTGCAGCGCTCAGTCCGACACTTCGGGCGCCTGTCAGCGGGGGATGGTCCTCCGCTCGGAACAGGAGCCGGACCGATGTCCCTCGACGCCGCTTATGCCTTCGCAAACAGCCTCGCTGGCACCCTGATGATCGCCATCATCATCTTCCGAGCGGGCGACGGCACGCTGTCTGTCACTCCCTGCAACGAGTTTGACGGCGATGCCGAGGTCGTGGCCGAGATCGATCCGTTCGACGTCTGACGTCTGGCGGAACAGCTTCGCGGGCGGAGATCGGTTCGATTTCCGCTCCCGAAGCACGTCGAATTTCGCTATACTCTGCAATGCGCCTTGGTGGTGGTGGTTGGCGCACCCGTCAGACCTATTCTCACGGAG
>JBGSQL010000174.1:0-5687 GCA_041738105.1 Rhodobacter sp.
CGGTCGGCCCGGCGCGCGGTGCTGCACATGCTGCGCAAGCGCGAAGCGGTGATGGCGCCCCTTGCCCAATCGCTTGCGCAGGTTGCGCTTTCCGCGCGCGACTGTTCGATCTGCGGCAACATCGGCACCACGGACCCCTGCACGATCTGCAGCGACCCACGCCGCGCCACCGGCGAAATCTGCGTGGTCGAAACCGTCGCCGACCTGTGGGCGATGGAGCGTGGCCATGCGTTCAAGGGTCGCTATCATGTGCTTGGCGGCACGCTGTCGGCCCTCGATGCGATCGGACCGGAAGACTTGCACATTCCCCGTCTGGTTGCGCGGGTGGTCGAGGAAAATGCGACCGAGGTAATCCTTGCGCTGAACGCCACTGTCGATGGGGCGACCACCGGGCACTATATCGCCGATGCTCTGGCCACGAGTGGTGTCGCCCTGACCTCACTGGCGCAGGGCGTGCCCGTGGGCGGCGAACTCGACTATCTCGACGACGGAACGATCGGTGCCGCGCTCAGGGCACGCAAACGATTCTGATCGCGCGGAACCTCAGCGGCGCTCTTCCTCTTCCTCGTCATCCTCACCCTGCGGCAGGTTGAAGAAGCTTTCCGCGTCGCTGAAATCGGCTGGGCTTTCTTCGCGTTCACTCAAGGTGAAGGCTTCAAGGCCCGCAATCCCCGCAGGCATCTTCGGTTCGGGCGCCATACCAAGGGACTGCTCGGTCGAGACCAGCTTGCGTCGCTCGTCATCGGACATGACCACGCCTCCGGCGGTCTTCTTCTTGACCGCAGCCTGCACCGCCGCGTCAAGTTCGGTCTGCCGGCACAGACCCAGCGCCACCGGATCAACCGGGGTGATGGACGAGATGTTCCAGTGTGTCCGCTCGCGGATCGACTGGATCGTTGGTTTCGTCGTGCCGACAAGCTTGCCGATCTGGCCATCC
Organism: Rhodobacter sp.; assembly: GCA_041738105.1. Lineage (GTDB taxonomy): Bacteria > Pseudomonadota > Alphaproteobacteria > Rhodobacterales > Rhodobacteraceae > Aliitabrizicola. The sequence continues at coordinate 938 of JBGSQL010000174.1, forward strand.
GACAGTTCCGGATGGAATTTCACCAGCCACAGTATCGCGGCGGGACGATCCTGCCGCTTGGACAGCGGCGTGTAGCGGGGGCCCCGGCGCTTTTCCTCGCCAACGGCGGCCGCATTGAACTTCAGCCGCAGCTTGTAGGCCGGATCCTTCTGGCCCTTCTCGATCTCGATCGGATCGAGCTGGTTGTTCGCCACCGGATCGAACCCCTTGACCCCAACCGCAACATCGCCGTCGGCGATGCCCTGCACTTCCAGTTCGTGCAGACCACAGAAATCCGCGACCTGCTTGAAGGTCAACGTCGTGTTGTCCACCAGCCAGACAGCGGTTGCTTTGGCCATGAGGGGCTTGTTCATCGGATCGCTCCTTTACAAATCTTTCCCGCGCCGGGAAAACGGCTGCGGCCTGGGTGCTTCCGCAGGGCCGCCTCTTCTCGTTTTCGGGAAGTTCAGGCGTCATATAGTCGTCTTGACCGTGGGTGAAAAGAGAAAATGCGCCACCTTCTTCCGCTCGTGTTCGGCTTGGCGCTATCGGTGTCCGGATCAGCGTCAGCGGACGGGGACCAGGCCGGAGATTTCGACTATTATGTGCTGGCGCTCGGTTGGTCGCCAACCTGGTGTCTGCTGGAAGGCGACGCGCGCAATGATGATCAGTGCGATGCGCGGCACGACCATGCCTTTACCCTGCATGGCCTGTGGCCGCAGCATGAAAACGGCTGGCCCGCCTTTTGCCGGACCCCAGCGCGCGATCCATCCCGCGCCGAGACGGCGGCGATGGCCGACATCATGGGATCGGGCGGGCTTGCCTGGTATCAATGGAAAAAGCATGGCCGATGTTCGGGGCTGACCCCCGATGCCTATTTTTCCACCGCGCGCCGCGCCTATCGGACGGTCGTGATCCCCGATGTCTTCAAGCGCCTGAACCGCGACGTGACCTTGCCGGCACGCGTTGTCGAAGAGGCTTTTCTGGAGTCAAATCCCGGCCTTGAGCCCGATCAGATCACCATCACCTGCAAGGACGGCCACATCCAGGAAGCCCGCGTGTGTCTGAAGAAAGACCTCGCTCCACGGCGCTGCGGACAAGACACGATCCGCGATTGCCGCCTGACCGACGCAGAAATGCAGGCAGTACGATAGCGCGACGTCGGGCTATTGACCCACCCGCAGCACGATCTTCCCGATGTGCCCCGAGCTTTCCATCCGAGTGTGCGCATCGGCCGCGTCTTCCAGCGCAAACTCTGAATCCATCACCGGCCGGACGGCACCACTTTCGATCATCGGCCAGACATGACGCTCGAGCTCTGCGGCATAGCCCGCCTTGGCCAGATCCGATTGCGGCCGCAATGTCGATCCGGTGATCGTCAGGCGCCGCATCATCACCTCGGCAAAGTTCAGCTCCACCTTCGCGCCTTGCAGAAAGGCGATCTGGACCAACCGCCCATCGTCAGCCAGCGCCTTGATGTTTCGGGGCAAGTAGCTGCCGCCCACCATGTCGAGGATCAGGTTCGCCCCGCCTTCGGCCTTCATCGCCTCGACAAAGTCCTCGGTGCGATAGTTGATCGCGCGTTCGGCCCCAAGACCAACACAGGCCAGGCATTTCTCGTCGGACCCCGCCGTGGTGAAGACCCGCGCGCCAAGGGCCTTGGCGATCTGGATGGCCGTTGTCCCGATGCCGGACGATCCGCCATGCACCAAAAACCGTTCCCCCGCCTGAAGCGCGCCGCGCATGACCACGTTCGACCAGACCGTGAAACAGGTTTCCGGCAGACAGGCCGCGGATTTCAGATCCAGTCCCACCGGCACAGGCAAGGCGTGCGCCGCGTCAGTCACCGCATATTCGGCATAGCCCCCACCCGGCAACAGCGCGCAGACCGCATCGCCGATCTTCCATCGCGTCACGCCCGGCCCCACTTCGGCCACATGCCCTGACGCCTCCAGCCCCGGCAGGGGCGAGGCGTTCGCGGGCGGCGCATAGGCGCCCGCCCTTTGCAGGGCGTCGGGGCGGTTCACCCCGGCATAGGCGAGCCGGATCACGATCTGTCCGTAGCCCGGCACGGGCACCGGCAAGACGACGGGCTGCAAGACCTCGGGGCCGCCGGGTTCGCTGATCGCGATGGCGTGCATCGTATGGGACAGGGGCATCAGGACACTTTCAGTAGCACAAATTCAGAAGCGGAAGTTGCCCGGCAGGTCATCCGGCACGGTCGGCGCCTTGATCCTTTCCATCAGTTTCATCGGTCCCGCAAGAAGGGCCTTGCCCAACGGGTTCTCGCGGATCGCCGCTTTCGCCTTTTCGATCCGCATCACGTCGTCGATGCGTCGGTCAAGAAAATCCCACGTTGCCTGATGGCCTGGGCTGTCATCGCCCAGCCAATAGAGCACCGTCGAGGCATAAACCCCCGAGAGGGTCGCCCGCTTGGTGTACCAGTTCAGATCGCGCGATGTATCGCCCAGCGCGGTCCAGATCGCATCGGCCGTCCCCCAGATGGCGCGCGCGCCATCGGCGGCGTGCATCGGCAGGGCGAACAGCGTGGTGCCGCGCCGAACCGCTTCCTTGTCGGGCACCGCCTCAAGCCGGTATCGCACCGCCGTCGACACCCGGTCGCGGTAGCGCATAGCCTGCAGATCGACAGTCTTCAGCCGCGCCACCATCGCCGCATCGCCGCGCTTGTGAAAGGCCAGGGCCAGATCCACCGCGCCGCGCGGAAACAGCGCTCGCCCCAGACCGGGTGCTACGCCCGAATCGGCGATGGCCGCCTTGAAGGTGGTTTCTGACCACCCATCGAACGGCACATGCACCAGCGCGGCGTCAAGCAGCGCGTCCCTGGTCGCCGTCATCGTCTCATCCGCGTCCATCCGACAACTCCCTTTCCCTGCGTCCTGGAACATAGCACGCGCTTATGATGGACAAGCGCGCCGGTGTTTGCTATGCGCCCCAAGCCTGCACAATTCGTGCAACTCTAACTTAGGAAGGTGGTGACAACCACATGCAGGTCAGCGTTCGCGACAACAACGTCGATCAGGCCCTTCGGGCTCTGAAGAAAAAGCTCCAGCGCGAGGGCGTGTTTCGGGAAATGAAGCTCAAGCAGCATTTCGAGAAACCCTCCGTCAAGAAAGCGCGCGAGAAGGCCGAGGCCGTCCGCCGGGCACGCAAGCTCGCTCGCAAGAAATTGCAGCGTGAGGGCGGGCTCTGAGCCGCTTCTGAACACTGTCGCCGCAAGGCGAACCCGATCAACCCCCGTGCCCCGGCCCGGGGGTTTTTCATTGGCGGGTGGTTGCAAGATGCTTTAGCGCGCCGGCGACAAGGTCGTCTTCCCCAAGCGGCTCGCAAAAAAATCCGGTGGCTCGCAGCGCGCCGACTATCGAGTTTCCCCGGCAACTGCCCACAAGAACGGCATCGCGGCGGCCTTACGTACCGATTTCGCCAATTCGCTTGGCCTTTCGCCCGATCCGGGGGAACCTTCGCCCGTCTCGGGCGTCTATGACCGCTCCACCCTGGCCCGCTTGGCCGGTTCTCCGGGTTTGGGGTCCGGCTATCCGCCTCCGCGCACTGCGGAGCGCCAACAGAAAAGGCCCACCATGCTCATCCGCTTCGGCTACGACATCACCGTGTCGGTCGCGCAGGACACGCCCATGATCACCATGATGTCGATCCGCGACGAACGCCGCGACGACATTCGTTTTCAGGCAGGTCTCACGACGGCACCGCCCGTGACCTGCACGGACTATCGCGACCTATTCGGCAATACCTGCCGCCGCTTCGTCGCGCCCGCAGGCGTCTTCTCGCTGCGCAGCGACAGCACGATCGAGACCAGCGGCGATCTCGACCCCGTTCATGGCGACGCACGCGAGACGCCCATCGCGCAATTGCCCGACGAGACGCTGATCTACCTTCTTGGCAGCCGCTACTGCGAGACGGACCGCCTGAGCCAGCTCGCCTGGGACATGTTCGGCCAGACAGCACCGGGCTGGGCGCGAGTGCAGGCGATCTGCGACCGGGTCAACGCTCACATCCGCTTCGACTACCAGCAGGCGCGAGCCACGCGCACCGCCTACGACGCCTGGAACGAAGGCATCGGCGTGTGCCGCGACTTCGCACACCTCGCCATCGCCTTCTGCCGCTGCATGAACATCCCCGCCCGCTACGTGAATGGCTACCTTGGCGATATTGGCATTCCCGTCACCGGTCCGATGGATTTCAGCGCCTGGATGGAAGTTTTCCTCGACGGTCGATGGCACACCTTCGACCCGCGCAACAACAAGCGGCGGATCGGGCGCATCGTTGTCGCCTATGGCCGTGACGCCGCCGACGTGCCGCTGATCCACTCGTTCGGCGCCCACAGGCTGGACAGCTTCACCGTCTGGACCGACGAGATTCCGGAACTGCCGCCGCTCGGCGCCACGGGATGAGACTCGTGCCCGCCACGCCATGACCGACGAGTCAGCGATCGCATTCAGACCGGCAGCGCCGTGCTCTTGAACACTGTCCGCAAGGCGAAAGACGAATGCATCTGCGCCACCCCCGGCAGGCGGGCCAGATGCTGGCGGTGGATGCGGGCAAAATCGTCCGTGTCCTGTGCCACAACTTTCAGCAGATAGTCTGCCGTCCCCGCCATCAGGTGGCATTCCAGCACATCCGGCACCCGCTTTACTGCCGCCTCGAACGCCTCGAGCACCTCGTCCGCTTGCCCCGACAGCGTGATCTCGACGAAGACGGTCGTCGGTCGCCCCAGTTTGCGCGCATCCAGCAGCGC